>UQUS01000004.1 GCA_900544335.1 uncultured Sutterella sp. | reverse complement strand
TAGTTTCCCCATTTTTTGACTCCCAAGGGGGTCAAATTAAAGTTCGTTTCGGGGGTACTTTAAGAGTTCGCCCAACACGTTTCGAGTTTTGTAAGACCATCTCCGAAATGCCGGCCGAATCATTTTTTCAGTGTATTCGGTTAAATACTGTTTCCGTCTGTTGCTTACGGAGTTTTTCTGTCGGTAATTGAGCAAAATGCGTGTATCGATTCCAACGCATTCATGAGGATGGTTGTCATGCATAATAATCGTTTTCTTCTTCCTGCCTTTTTAGCCGTTGCCGCCTTTTCAGCCACTGCCGGTCTTCCTGCCGGAATGACGCCGGGCAAAGCCGGAACGCTCGTCAGTCTTTCGGCCGGAGCGACAATCTCGCAAGCCAACGATCAAGCGACGATAACTCTTTATTGCATGCAAACAGGTAAAGATGCTGCAGCCGTCACACGCACGGTTCTTGCGACAACCGAAAAAGGTTTGGCGGCATTAAAGGCCCTGAACATCCCGAATGCCAAATTTAAAACCACGGAGCTTTCGTCCTGGCCGCAATACGTCACCCCCAAGAAAGGAGAGGCGCCCGTCATCGGCGGCTGGCAAGTCCGTCAATCTCTGAGTGTCACGGTCAAAGATGCTCCCGAGGCGGCACACATCATTGAAGCGGCTCAGCCTTATTTTGCCTTTGACGGCATTTCCTTTTCACTTTCCCCAAAAGCGCGTCAAGCCGTACAGACATCGCTCATTGACGAAGCGATGACGCACCTCGGAGAGCGGGCAACACAGGTGGCAAAATCCATGGGCAAAAACGCCTCGGACGTCAAAATCGAATCAATTGACTTGGGACAAACCGGGTATCCGGCCGTCCGCATGATGCGCGCTGCCAAAGCAGCGACATTCGATGCCATGGAAAACGCCGTCCTGCCGACGCTTGAAGCCGGAGAGTCCACCGTCACTCTCACGGTCAACGCTCAGGTGCGTATTAAGTAAAAGCCGCCGGGCCCCTTACTTTTTCTCAGCCGACTCGATTTTTTGCCGGAAAGGACTTGTCGGGGGCTCGATGCAGCGATCGACAGCCAAGTAATCGGCAAGTTCCGTGTCACCTGCTTTGCGGGCGGCATCAGCCGGGCTTTGCCCCTGAACGTTACATAAATCGCGGTAGGCTCCGGCGCGAAGGAGCATCATCACGGTCTTACGATACAAGCCGCGAGCCGCCATATAAAGGGGCGTTACGCCGGCATCGGTTCTGGCATTGACGTCGCCCCCCTTGGAAAGAAGGTAACTCACGATCTCATCGTGCCCGTTTGTTGCAGCGTAGTGAAGAGCCGACCAGCCGATGGTTTTATTAATCGATGCGCCTTTTTCCACAAGGGTTTTCGTCAAATCCTCGTTACCTGAAAAAGCCGCGAGCATAAGAGCCGTTTCCCCGTAGTCGCTACTCATGTTTAAATCAAGGTTCGGCTGCTTTAAAAGGTATTCCACGAGGTCGGTATTTCCCAGGCGAATCGCACGCACCAGAGCCGGGTCACCTTCGCGAACCATCTGATTGGGATCGACGCCGGCGGCAACGAGCCTTTCAAGAACCGAAAGGCGGTCGTGTTCGACGGCATCGGAAAACTCAATTTGCGCATCGGTGAGCACGCGCACTTGACCGAGTGAGGCCTTGGCAAAAGACGCGCCCGCGACAAAAAGAGCCGCCGCGCAAAAAAGAACAACCTTTCCTTTCAAACCCCTTTTTAAACGCATTTATTTCTCCAGACGGAAAAACCGCAAGGCATTGGCCGTTGTGATGTCTGAGACCGTCTCAAGGTCTTTTTCGTAAAGTAAAGCCAAACACTCGGCAATTTTGACCACAAACGCCGGTTCGTTGCGCTTCCCGCGATAGGGAACAGGTGCCATATAGGGGCAATCGGTTTCAATCATGAGGTGCTCAAGCGAAAGCGCACCGGCCACGTCGCGCAGGGCACCCGCAGATTTAAAGGTGATTACCCCGGTAAACGAAATCATGCCCCCGGCATCGATAGCAGAATAGGCTGTTTCTTTGTCGCCGGCAAAGCAGTGCATCACAAAGCCCACGTCCCCGGCATTCTCTTCTTTTAAGATGGTAACGGCTTCTTTTTCCGCTTCGCGCGCATGCACGACAAGAGGTTTTTTAAGGATCTTAGCCGCCCTGATATGCATCCGAAACCGTTCTTTTTGCCAGGTTAAATCCCCGTGGCACCAGTGAAAATCCAAACCCGTCTCTCCGACAGCGACGATTTCCGGCGCCGAGCAGATTTCACAAATCTCCTTAACACTGGTCTCGGTCGCATTCTCATACTCAGGGTGCAGCGCCCAGGCGCCATACAAAAACCCGGGATTGGTACGCACGAGGTCTTTGATGCCGTCGATTTCCGATCGGTCGCACCCTAAAACAAGGGCCCCGACAAGGCCCGCTTGATGCATGCGTTCAATGACACAAGCGCGATCGGCATCGAACTCCTTGGCATTGATGTGCGAGTGAGAATCAAATAGGCGCGGCATACTTCACTTTTAAAGAGGACGGACGACCAGCTTTAAAGAGCCGTCGGAATTAACTTGTGCCCACCCGTAGCGAGAGGGAGATTCGTCTGTTTCTTCCTTCCAATCGGGAAGCACGAGGCGCGAAATAGACCCTTCTTCATACAAAGCAGGTTTGTGCGTGTGCCCGTGGACAATAGAGTCACACTTTTCTTTTTCAGCATCGGCCAGGAAAGACTCTTTCACGACGTCCATCTGTTCGGCTGTTCGCTGTGTCTTGTGGCGCTTAGAAAGGCTTCTTGCCCGAAGCGCCCAAATAAGGCGCATCGGGAGGGTCATCGAAAGGGCCTGTCGCTGAAAGGCTTCCGAGCGCACCCGCGCCCGAAACGCCTGATAGTCCGCATCGAGCGTACACCACTCATCGCCGTGGGCAAGGAGGATACGCTTTCCTTGATACGTGACAACCGTGGGGCTGGCGATTAACGCGGCCCCCGTGCGCCGCGCAAACTCAACGCCGAGTAGGACATCGCGATTTCCGGGCATCACGTAAAGCTTTCTTCCCGTATCGGTAAAGCGCTTTAAGGCATTAATCACCGGAAAGGCAACAAAAAGCGCCTCATCGCCGATCCAAAATTCAAAGAGGTCCCCGAGAATAAAAAGCTCGTTAAACCCGAGCGCCTCTTGCGACAAAAACGCGAGAAATCGCCGTGCTATACGCCTTTTACGCCACGAAAGGTGAATGTCGGCAATAAACACGGGGTTGACGAGCGGCTCAACTGATCGAGTCGCCGCATCGCGCGGAAGAGGGAGGGTGGGCCTCATGACGGCTTAGGAATCTGCGAGAATCTCGGCTTTTTCAATCACCACGTCGTCATTGGGAACGTCATCGTACCAACCGACGCGTCCCGTGCGCATTTGCGCAATGGCATCGACGACATCAAAACCGGCGACAACGCGCCCGAAGACGGCGTACCCGTAGCCGCGAGAGTCAGGACGGGTGAAATTTAAAAAGCCGTTATCGGCAACGTTAATGAAAAATTGGCACGTCGCGGAATGAGGATCGTTCGTACGGGCCATGGCAATGGTGTATTTGTCATTAGCCAGACCGTTGGCCGCCTCATTGGTGATGGGATCCTTGACACCCTCTTGTTGCTTAAGGCCGCGCAAAAAACCGCCTCCTTGGATCATAAAGCCCTTGATAACGCGGTGAAAAATCGTCCCGTTGTAAAAGCCCGAGGTAACGTACTCTTCAAAGTTTTTACAGGTAACCGGCGCCTTTTCCGGATTAAGTTCAATATCAATTACGCCTTTATTGGTCGTCAAACGAATCATTTTGCTTTCCTTGTCGTATCGATGATGCGGACCGATTTAATGAGAACGGGCGTTACGGGAACATCCGAGTAAAACCCGCGCTTTCCGGTGCGAACGAGTGAAATCTTATCGACAACGTCCATCCCGCGAGTTACGCGTCCGAAGACGGCGTATCCCCAGCCGTCCCGGCTTTTATCCGCATCCAAAAAACCGTTATTGCTTGTGTTAATGAAAAATTGGCTCGTAGCCGAATGGGGCTCGCTCGTGCGAGCCATGGCAACGGTTCCGCGGCGATTCGATTCGGTCCCGCGGGCCTCGTTGACAATCTTCGCAGCGGTCTTTTTTTGCGTCATATCGCTTGTAAAACCGCCCCCTTGAATCATGAAGCCTTCGATGACGCGATGAAAAATCGTCCCGTCATAAAAGCCGCTTTCGGCATAGTCCGTAAAGTTTTTGACCGTTACAGGAGCGCGCGTTGAATCGAGGCGCACTTCAATCGTTCCCATCGATGTTTCGATGATTGCCGTCGTCGGAGCCGGGGCGCAAAGCGGTGCTTCAAAAGGCGTCAAAGCAAAACCGGCAAATGCGGCAAGGGTGATTAGGGCCGGGCGTAAACGCATTTTCATGTCGCTAATCCTTTAGTAAGTCTTCTAAGGCCGACAAGCGCCGCGCGGCCGAGCGAGAGCCGCCCTTGGCGGCCGTTTTCAAGGCTTGAGCGGCCTCGGCTAAATAGACATTGGCGAGGTTTTCCCGCGCCGTCGTATAGCCCGGGCGTAGTGCTAAGGCCTGCGTTAAAAGTTCTTCGGCTCGTTTGTAGTCGCCCCGATTGCTTGCGTAGCGCGCGAGGTTGTTATACGCCTCGGGAATTTCCGGGAAAGTCTTAATGAAGGACTCAAGTTCCTTTTGCGCCAAATCCAGCCGCCCTTCGGCTTCATAAAGAACGCTTTTTTGGAACTTTAATTGCGCGGAAATCGGGTTTTGTTCCAGTCCTTCGTTGATGTACTCTAAGGCCGTGTCGAACTTTTTCTCACGGATTAAGCGCTCGACGGCCGAAGGAATCTGATCGGGTGACAATTTGACGGACGGGTTATCTAAGTCAACGGCCGCATAGGTCGTCGGCACAAGGGCCGACGCAAGGACCAACGCCGAAAAAAGGGTAAGAAAAGGTCGTTTCATAGAATAGAAAAGTCCCGAGAATTTCGAACACAATGGGGTAAACCTGTTTATACTGAATCGCCATTTTAATGACGGACGTACCCGATTCGGGTACCCGGTCGCATTTTTTAACGAATCTACTATGTCTTTATCCATCTATTCGACTCTCTCGAAAAAACCCGAAGTCTTCAAACCCCTTCACCCCGGCAGAATCGGTATGTATGTGTGCGGTGTGACGGTTTACGACTTAACGCACATCGGACACGGGCGCACGTTCGTGGCTTTTGACGTTGTGCGGCGCTGGCTTGAGGCCTCGGGGTACGATGTCACCTTCGTGCGTAACGTCACCGACGTGGACGACAAAATCATCCGCCGGGCAGCCGAGCGGGGGATTTCCACGACGGAACTGACGGAGACGTACACCAAGGCCATGCAGGAAGATATGCTTGCCTTAGGGTGCTTAGCTCCCACCTACGAGCCGCGTGCCACGCAATTTATTCCCCAGATGCTTAACCTGATTCAAACTCTGGAAGAAAAGGGCCTTGCGTATCAAGCCACGGACGGGGACGTTGACTACGCCGTGCGCAAATTTAAGGACTATGGGAAACTTTCAGGCAAAAGCATCGATGATTTGCGCTCGGGCGCACGCGTAGGCGTTACCGACACCAAGCGCGACCCCCTTGATTTTGTCCTTTGGAAGCACGCCAAACCCGGCGAGCCCCACTGGCCCTCCAAGTGGGGCGAGGGCAGGCCGGGTTGGCACATCGAGTGCTCGGCCATGAGTTGCTACTACCTCGGGGAACACTTTGACATTCACGGGGGCGGCCCGGATTTGATCTTCCCGCACCACGAAAACGAAATTGCCCAAAGCGAAGGGGCGCACGGGCCGGGCTTTGCCAATATCTGGATGCACTCGGGACCCTTGCGTGTTCGCAGTGCCGACGGCAGCGAAGAAAAAATGAGTAAGTCGCTCGGAAACTTCTGGACAATCCGCGATGCCTTAAAGGAAACCAACGGCAAGTACGGTGAGGGGAACGGCAACGAGACGCTGCGCTTTTTCTTACTTCGCAGTCACTACAGAAGCCCGATTAGCTTTAATCCGGGCCTTATCGAAGATGCCCATAAGGGATTAACGCGCCTTTACAGTGCTTTGAACGAAACACCGGCTCGTGACGGTGCTCCGATTGATTGGAACGAGCCTTTTGCCGCCCGCTTTAAGGCGGCTATGGACGATGACTTTAATACCCCGCAGGCCGTGGGCGTGCTCTTTGAGCTCGCCGCGGAAGTCAATCGCACCAAGGATACGGCGCTTTCTTCCGAACTGTTGTCTCTCGGGAAGATTTTTAACATTCTCACGAAAGACCCCGCGACGTTCATTAAGGGCGCCACGACGGGCTTAAATGAAGCGGCCATTGAAGAAAAAATCGCCGAGCGCGCCGCTGCCAAAGCCGCGAAAGACTGGGCTAAGGCCGATGCCATTCGCAAGGAACTTACGGACGCCGGTATCGTTCTGGAAGACAGGACGGGAGTGACGACGTGGAGACGCGCCTGACGGTCGTTTCTTGGTGGGAGGCGGCTCTTAACCACTTAAAGAGCGACTCCGCCTTAGCCCCCTTGATTGAAAAGTCTCGGGGCGACGGTCTCATGCCGTGCACGGATTTATTTACCGCCATGGTGCGGGCCGTCTGCGGTCAACAAGTCAGTAACGCCGCGGCCCTTAAGGCCAAAGACCGCGTTTTAAAAGCCGCCGAAGAGGCGAGCCCCGGAAACTACCCCTTAGGCATTCACACGCTCGGCCTTGAGGGCTTAAAAGGGCTCGGCCTTTCGAGCGCCAAACAAAGCGCGCTTTGGAATCTTGCCCAAGGGGCTTTAACAGGGACCCTCACGCACGAGGAGCTAGATTCCTTAACCGATGACGAGGTTCTTGCACGCCTGACGGCCATTAAAGGCGTCGGCCCTTGGACGGCGCACATGATTTTAATTTTCGGGCTTAATCGCCCCGATGTCTTTCCCGTCGGCGACTACGGTCTAAGAGCAGCGGGACTTAAAGTTTTCGGCAATCTCGATACAATGTTAAGCGTGAGCACTGCGTGGCGCCCGTACCGTACGGCCGCCACGTGGCTCCTTTGGCGTGACCGCACGGGATTTGCCGTGCGTTACTGAAGACAACGAGGGCGTTTAGGGCGATGGTAAAAAAGATTTCCTATTTTGATTTTGAGGAAGATTTAGAGGTCATCCACAATAAAATCGAAGAGCTCGAACTTGATACTTCGATTAGTGACACCGACCGCGCCTCACGCCTTTCTCAACTCAAACGCAGTTACGCCAAACGCCTCTCGGAGATTTACTCGAACCTGACGGATTGGCAGATTACGCAGCTCGCGCGCCACCCGGCGCGTCCCTATACACTTGACTATATTCAGGCGATTTTCAGCGACTTTACGGAACTACACGGTGATCGAATGTTTGCCGACGATGCCTCGATTGTGGCGGGTTTGGCGCACCTCGGGAAACACGCCGTTGCCGTCATCGGCCATCAAAAAGGGCGCGATACCAAAGAGCGCACCAAGCGCAACTTCGGCATGACTAAACCCGAAGGGTTTCGCAAAGCACTTCGCATCATGAAACTTGCCGAAAAGTTCGGGCTACCCGTGATTACCTTTGTCGATACCCCCGGGGCCTATCCCGGCATCGATGCCGAAGAGCGCAATCAGGCCGAAGCCATCGGACGTTCGATTTTCGAATTAACCCACCTAAAAGTTCCCGTCATCAGTGTGATTATCGGGGAAGGGGGCTCGGGAGGAGCCCTTGCGCTTGCTGTGGCCGACACGGTGATGATTCTCCAGTACGCCGTCTACTCGGTTATCAGCCCCGAAGGCTGCGCCTCGATTCTCTGGAAAGACGCCGGCAAGGCCCCGGAAGCGGCCGAATCCCTTTCGCTCACGGCGACCAAACTTTTTAATCTCGGCCTTGTCGATAAGATTATTTCCGAACCTCTCGGAGGAGCGCACAGAGATCCGGCCTTGATGGCCTTAACGCTTCGAAAAGCCCTTGCCGACCAATTGGGCGCTCTTTTGACGTTTTCAACCGACGATTTGCTGGCGCGTCGAAGCACGCGCCTTTCGCTTTACGGCAAATACCTCGAAGAAAAAGGCGTGATTTCCACGCAAGTGGTTACAAATAAGGCCCCGGAAGCGCCGAAGGAAGAGGCAAAATCCCTTAAAGAGGAACCGG
The DNA here is from genome assembly GCA_900544335.1 of uncultured Sutterella sp. Classification (GTDB taxonomy): domain Bacteria; phylum Pseudomonadota; class Gammaproteobacteria; order Burkholderiales; family Burkholderiaceae_F; genus Duodenibacillus. The sequence continues at coordinate 61,177 of UQUS01000004.1, read as the reverse complement.
TAGCGCCCAAGGAAGAGAAAAAGGTCAAGCCTCGGAAAGCCGCCGCCAAAAAAGCCGCTCCGAAGAAAAAGGCGTCAAAGGCAACCCAGGCCTCCGCGGAAAAGAGCACCGGTAAAAATCGCACCGGCACCCGAAAAGCGAAGAAAGCTGAGGCGTCATGAAAAAAGAGGGGAAAGCCACCTACGCTCGGGGTGCGGCTAAAAAGACCCTGACGGAGGCCTTTATGGCCTCGGTGCGCGCTGTGGCACAAGCGCGAACGAAAGGAAAGGCGAACGAATTTACCCTTTCTACCGTAAGTCCCGTGCGCCTCGTGATAGCCTACTCGGGCGGACGCGATTCGGCCGCGCTCCTTACAATTGCCGCCGCCTCACTAAAGCAAACACGCCAAAGTGAGATTTCTTCAATTACGGCTGTCTATATCAACCACGGGCTTTCGGAAAATGCAGACGAGTGGGGTAAGCTTTGCGCCGAGCAATGTAAGAAACTTGCGATTCCTTTTGAAGAAGTCTGCGTCTTTGTCTCTCGGGCTTCCCGACAAGGGTTAGAGGCTGCAGCACGCGAGGCGCGGTACCGGGCACTTTACAAAAAGGCCGTGGAACTAAAGGCTGATGCCGTCATGACGGCTCACCACTTAGACGATCAGCTCGAAACGTTTTTGATTTCCTGGATGCGGGGATCGGGTCTTGAGGGTCTTTCGTCCTTGCCGCCCATGCGGGACCTGGCGTTCGGAAAAGGCGAGCCCGTAATGCTTGCGCGGCCTTTTTTACAAATCGAGCGGGAAGCGATTAATGCCTACGTCAAATCGCAGCACCTCAGTTTTGTCGAAGACGAGAGCAACACCGATACGAGGTACTTAAGAAACCTCATTCGGAACAAGGTGTTTCCCGTTCTCGCCGAGGCGCGCGAAGGCTGGAAGGAAGCGGCCGACCGATCGATTCAAAATATCTCCGCTGCATCGGACATTCTCAAGGACTTAGCCCTTGAAGATACACGACTTTGTTTAAATGCAAGTGATAACTCACTTTCAATTAAAGCCTTGCGGAACCTTACCAAAGAGCGTCAGGCACTGGTTGTACGCACGTGGCTCAAACACAACAAAATTCGCTATCCGAGCAAAGCCAAACTCACCGAAACACTGCGTCAGATTTTCGAGTCGGATACGGACACCAAACTCGCCATCCGCTTTGAAGGAAAAGAGCTGCGCCGCTGGGGCATGAAACTCATTTTGACGGACGCCGTCGGAAAGCGTCCGATTGCGGCCCTCGATCAAGACTTTGTCTGGAAAGGGGAGGCGTCGGTAAGTTTCCCTGCCTGGGGCGGATCGCTTTGCTTTATCCCGTGTCAAGAGGGGGAAGAAGGCTTTGATGTCGATGCCCTTAAAGCGGGGTCCCTTCACCTGCGTGCGCGGCGCGGGGGAGAAAAGCTCAAGCTTTACGCCTTGCGCCCGAGTCGGAACCTCAAGCACCTCTATCAGGCTGCGAAGATTCCGCCCTTTGAACGCGTGAAATTACCGCTTCTTTGGCTTAACGACACGCTCATTTTTGCCGCCGGTCTCGGGAGCGATATAAGACATTTTGCTGAGACCGATTTGGTACACAACCGCGTTCGCTTAGTTTGGGTACCCCATAAAAACTTGCTCGATTAAGTAACTTTCTGAAACAATTTGCCCCGTGGCCCTGATTCGTGAAAGGTTTCCGGGTTCGTCCTTAATTCTTTTTTTGATGAAAGGAGGAAACCTATGCACGATTTAACTGCATTTGTTTCTAACTTAAACAGTGTTCTTTGGGGGCCGTTCTGCCTGATTCCCTTGCTTGTCGGCACCGGCATTTATTTTTCCTTTAAGTTGCGCTTCGTGCAGGTTCGCCGTTTCGGTCGAGCCGCATCCTACGTTCTGCGTCACGTCAAGTTTTTCGGCAATAAGGCCGACGGCACGGGTATGAGTTCGTTTCAGTCCCTCGCGACGGCTATTGCTGCGCAGGTCGGGACCGGAAACCTTGCCGGTGTCGCAACGGCCCTCGCGATGGGCGGTCCCGGAGCAATCTTCTGGATGTGGCTTGCCGCCTTTTTCGGCATGGCAACCATCTTCGTTGAAGCCGTCTTAGCCCAGCACTTTAAAACCAAGGACGCAAACGGGCACGTGACGGGGGGCCCTGCGTACTACATCACAAACGGCTTACATTGCAAGCCCTTGGCGATGTTCTTTTCGGTGGCGATCATCATTGCCTTAGGCTTTATCGGCAACATGGTGCAGGCCAATTCCATTGCGCTTGCCTTTGACTTTGCCTTCGGTATCAAGCCTTGGATCGTCGGCGTCGTTGTTGCCCTCATTGCCGCCTTTATTTTCATCGGCGGAATTCGCCGCATTGCCTCGACCACGGAAAAAATCGTTCCAATCATGGCGCTTTTCTACCTCGCCGGCGGCTTGATTGTGTTAATCGAGTATTTCGACCAAATCATTCCGGCCTTCGAGATGATTTTCGTCGGAGCCTTTAATCCGACTGCGGCAACGGGCGGTGTAATCGGTGCAAGCGTCAAGGAAGCGATTCGGTACGGCGTGGCCCGCGGCCTATTTAGTAACGAAGCCGGTATGGGCTCGACACCGCATGCGCACGCCGTCGCGAAGGTCGACCACCCGGCCAAACAAGGTCTTGTGGCCATCATGGGCGTCTTTTTCGATACGTTCGTGGTCCTTAATATGACGGCGCTCGTGATTTTAAGTACCGGAGTTTTGGACGGAAAAACCACGGGCATTGCCTTAACGCAGCACGCCTTCCAATTAGGTTTAGGCTCGTTCGGTTACGGATTTGTGGCGATTTGTCTTCTTTTCTTTGCCTTCTCGACGATTATCGGCTGGTACTTTTTTGCCGAGCAAAACGTCAAATTCCTCTTCGGTCCGCGTTACGTGCGTCCGTACCAGTACATCGTCGTTCTCTTTATCTTTTTGGGCTCGCTTTTGCAAGTGAACCTTGTGTGGGAACTGGCGGACTTATTTAACGGCCTGATGGTCATTCCGAACCTCATCGCCTTAATCGGCCTCGGGAAGATTGCTTCCGAGGCCTTAAACGATTACGAATTTCGATACATCCCGGAAAAATTGAAAGACGAAAAGACCGCCTCCTAAACAGGCAGTCTCGGGCAAAAAGGCAACCTTCGGGTTGCTTTTTTGTGCCCGGTGCGTTCAAAATAAAGAACATGTTTTTCTACTCTGATACCGATGAAAGACCGCGCCACGCTCGATTTATTTGAAACCGACTCTCAAGACGACATGCGTCTTCCTGCCGGTATCGACGAAGCCGGGCGGGGGCCGCTTGCAGGTCCCGTCTATGCGGCGGCCGTGATATTAAATCCCTTAAATCCGATCGAAGGCCTTAAAGATAGTAAGAAACTGACGCCTGCCGAACGAGAGGCCTTAGCCCCGATCATTCAAGAACGAGCCCTTGCCTGGTCCGTGGCCTTTGCCACCGTCGAAGAAATCGATTCGATGAACATCCTTGAAGCTACGCTCCTTGCGATGAAGCGAGCCGTTTTAGGACTTTCGATTCGACCGACCATTCTTTTGATTGACGGCAACCGTATGCCCCACATGCCGTATCGGATTCGGACGATTATCAAGGGCGATGACCGGGTTCCGGAAATATCCGCTGCATCGATTTTGGCCAAAACGGCGCACGATGCGCTTTTTAAGCGTTATGCCAAGGAGTATCCGGGATACGGATTTGAGCACCACATGGGGTACGGGACGGCCGAGCACATGGCCGCCATCGAGCGTCTGGGCGTTCTCCCGATTCATCGAAAGACCTTCGAGCCGATTGCCTCCCGCCTTGCCAAGGTAAAAAAGAGCAGCGTATCCGGTTAAGTCCTTTCAGGGCGACTCGTCTATCGACTATAATCGACGAAATGCTTCTTTTTAATCAAATCATCGACTATACTCGATGATAGATTGGATTAAGTCCAAGGAAGACCGCATGTTAATCAGTCGCCCGCACCTACTCAAACAAATTGTCCCGTTTTACGATGACGGCCTCGTGAAAGTCATCACCGGAATGCGCCGTACGGGAAAGTCTTCGTTGCTGCGCCTCATAGCCGAGGACAAAAAAAGGCGAGGGGGACTGCCGGAAAACGCCTTCCTCTTTTTGAACTTCGAACTCCTGACGCTCTCGGACCTTACGGACTATCAGACGCTCTACGCCTACATCAGAAAAGCCATCGACCGCTCTCCGGCACGTTTGACTGTCTTTTTAGACGAAATCCAAAACGTACCGAACTGGGAATTATGCGTCAATTCCCTTCGCTCGGAAAACCGCTGCGATATCTACGTCACAGGGTCCAATTCCAAGCTCCTCTCAGGAGAACTTGCAACGCACCTGGCGGGTCGTTTTGTGCGTTTTCGCGTTTTTCCGTTTACGTTTGCCGAGTTTTGTCAGGCTCGCCAGGCACACCGAGCCAAACAAACCGATCAGGCAATCGACCGCACGACCTTGTGGAACGAGTACCTTCTTGTCGGCGGCATGCCGGGTATTACAGCCTACGAGGACACGGCATCGGCCCACCTGTATTTGCGCGACATTTTCGAGAGCATTGTTCTTAAAGACATTGCCCAACGTCGAAATATTCGACAAACCCACCGTCTGGAAATGCTCTTTCGGTACCTAACGGAGCAAATCGGACATCGAATTTCCCCGAAAGCCATCGAACAGTTTTTGAAATCGGAAAAAACCTCTTTATCGCGGGACACAATTTTGGAGTACATCGACGCGGGATGTGAAGCCTTCGCGTTTGATAAATTAACCTGTGCCGACATTAAAGGCAAAGAACTCCTTCGCTTTCAATCGAAAGTTTTCGCGGCCGATCACGGTTTTCGCGAGGCTCTCTTCCCGCAGTCGAATCTGCGTGACATCGATCAGGTACTCGAAAACATTCTGTGTACCCACCTGATGAGCCACGGATGGACGCTTTCAATCGGTCAGGCCGACGGGCGCGAAGTGGACTTTGTCGCCGAGCGAAACGGAGAGAAACGATACTTTCAAGTCTGCTACCTTTTAGCAAGTCCGGAAACGGAGAAGCGCGAGTTTTCTCCCCTTTATCAGATTCAAGACAATTGGCCCAAGTATGTTCTGTCGCTCGATCCCATCTTGCGCCCGCGAGACGGAATCGCACACGAAAATCTCGTGTCGTTTTTGCTCCAAGACACGTAGACCGAAAAGGCGGCATTAAAATTAGGCTTTGCTCCTGCTCGTTTCGCAAAAATCGTGACATACCCTGTTTTAAGTGAGAAAACCGTGGCTCTTGGCAACAATCCCACACTTGTGATTATCCCGGCCGCAGGCACCGGAACCCGCATGGCTTCGGCCGTTCCGAAGCAATACCTATCGCTCGGAGAAAAGGCGGGTTCAGTCCTCGAAGTCTCGGTCAAGACCATGCAGCAAGCCCTTCCCGAGGCGACCGTTGTCGTTGCCGTTCAGGGAGGCGATGCGGTGATTGCGTCTCAGGATCTTTCGAATGCCCAAGTCCTGACAACCGGCGGGGCAACACGCGAAGAAACGGTCTACCGGACGCTTTTAGTCTTAAAAGACGATTTTCCCGAGAACACGCTCGTTTTTGTGCACGATGCAGCTCGCGCTCTCGTATCCCCCGATGACGTGCGGCACTTAAAAGACGTTGCCCTTAAGGCCGTAAAAGAGGGCAAAGCCGGTGCCGTCCTTGCCATGCGACTTCCCGATACCGTAAAACGCATCGATGAAAACGGCCTTATCACTCAGAACATTGAAAGAAACGGCCTTGTGCGGATTGCAACGCCCCAGGTCTTCCCCCTGAAAACGCTACTAACCGCGTTAACAAAGAACCTTAATGCCACAGATGAATCGAGCGCCGTACGTGCTTGCGGCGGCACGGTTCGTGTCGTCTTCGGCTCACCGATTAACTTTAAAATTACGGAACCGGCAGATTTACGCCTGGCGCGACTCATTTTAGGAAACCGTATGCCCAAGACCCGAATCGGACTCGGATATGACTCACACCGCTTTGCAGACGGTCGAAAACTCATTCTCGGGGGCGTTGAAATTGCCTATGAAAAAGGGCTTGCCGGTCACAGCGATGCGGATGTTCTTACGCATGCCGTCATCGATGCGCTGTTAGGGGCCGCTCACTTGGGCAACATCGGGCTCTTGTTTCCCGATACGGACGCATCTTACCTCGGCGCAAACTCCCTTCAATTGCTCAAAGACGTTGTCAGGCGCGTCCGCGCGGCCGGCTGGCGCGTCGGAAATCTCGATGCCGTTCTGATTACCGAAGCTCCGAAAATCAATCCCCATGTCGCAAAAATCGAGGCGACTTTGGCTGCGACCTTAGGAGTCAATCCTGCAGACGTCAGTGTCAAACCCAAAACCAATGAAAAACTCGGATTCGAAGGGCGAGGCGAGGGAATGTCGGCTCAGGCAACCGTTTTGCTCGAAAGGATAGAAGCATGATTGATAATAAAAAACATTTTCGCAAACGTCTGACCGAGTTAAAAGCTCTGTCCGACCAAGCGCTTCTTGACCTGTACGGCAAAGAACACACCGACACCGATGATAAGGCAATCAAGCACATCCTTGCCGAGCGCGGCGTAGCGCTCCGGGAAAGTCAGGGCACCGTCACGGAGGATGAGAGCGCCACGCGCATCATCGAGATTTCAGAACTCGCGGGAGCCAAGACCGAAGAGCCGAAGAAAACGGGGCTGACGTGGATGGAAGGGGTTCCTATGGTCGCCGGCATCCTCGTGATTTACCTTCTTTACTCGTACTCGTTCTGGCTTTCGGTTATCGGGGGACTCCTGACAGCCGGGGCTCTTTTCTGGCTCTTTCGTTTCGTGCGGCGGCACTGGAGACGCTTAGGCGTAAAAGATACCTACGCGAAAGATCTTTAATCGGATTTCTTGATTACGCGTTTTTCCTGCGTGACATCCCTTGACACCCTTCGCGCCGTTTCGGGGCGCGACTGTTGCTGAAGCGGAGTTTTTCTAAAAAGCCGTAGTAAATTTTGCACAAAAGGATAGGAAAACCTATCCTTTTGCGCTATATTGTCTACAAACGAAACGAGGAACAAGCCATGAAGCACTACGAAAAACTTCTACGATTGGGGTGCTTCACCCAAAACGACATCGTCCGCTGTACCGGAAGCATGCCCTCGGCGAAGTGGTTGATCCGAGAGTACCAAAGGGAAGGCTACATCGAACGCGTCAAACATAATTTGTATGTTGCACGCAGTTTGGAAACGCAACAGCCCGTTTTCAACCGTTATCAGATTGCTTCTCAAATCTCTCCGAATGCCACGGTCTCATACCACAGCGCTTTTGAATGCTACGGATGCGCCAACCAGGTCTACTACGAAGTGCAGGTCACGAGTGAAAGCCGATTTCGGGATTTTTCCTTTGACAGCATAACGTATCGCCGTGTTTTGCCCCGTATTTCCGGCTTTGTGACAGAAATGCACGGCGTTCGCGTGACAACGCCGGAACGGACTGTGACCGATTCAATCAACATGCTCGGGAAAATCATCGGTCTGGAAGAACTCCTGCGTTGTCTTGCACTGATGCCGGCTCTAAACGAAGAGGCGCTCGTAAGGTGTCTTGCCGAGTACAGGAGTGCTTTTCTCTATCAAAAGACCGGCTTTATCCTCTCGGTCTTTGCCAAAGAACTCGACCTCTCAAACGACTTCTTTTCTCTGTGTAAAACGCACCTACCGAAGGGAAAATCCTATTTGTCCGACGTAAATCGGGGCTTTGTGTGGAATAAAGAATGGAAGTTGTATGCGCCGGAAAACCTAAAACACCTGATGGATAAAGGAGTGTCGGACTATGATGCTATTGGATAATATTTCCATAAATCGTAAAGCTCGTGAATTAGGTTTCGTACGAGACACTTTCGAAAAGGTCTGTCGTCTTGCCGAGATATTGGACTTTATTCAAAAAGATGCCCTTCTGTCCGATATTCTGGCCCTGAAAGGCGGAACTGCCATTAATCTCACCATCTTCAATAACTTGCCACGACTGTCTGTCGACATTGATTTTGACTTTGCTGAAAATATCTCTCGTGAAGAAATGCTCGCAGTACGAGCACAAATCACGGACCGTATCGGGAAAAAAATGACTACCGCTGGGTATCGCCTTAGTCAGAAATCCAAAACGTATCATGCGCTTGACTCATTTGTTTATGAGTACCTAAATTCCGGAGGAATGAAAGACAATCTTAAAATTGAAATCAACTATATGCTTCGTTGCCATGTATTAATGCCGGTCCGCAAACGGATTAATCTTCCGTGGCTAGAAGAAGAATTAACGGTTTTAACTGTCGACCCACTGGAAATCTATGGCGCAAAAATCGTCGCGTTGCTTAACCGTGCAGCTCCTCGTGATGTCTATGACACGCACACAATGATTGAACAGGAGACATTTGATGAGTCGCAAAGGTCACTATTAAAAAAGTGCGTCATCTTTTATAGCGCCATAGCCACAGATGGCGTGCCCACTCGATTCAATTTCAATCAGATTACTACGATGAAGCAAGTGGACGTTAAAAGAGATCTCCTACCAGTGCTTCGTCGTAACACTTGGTTTGGTGCACAACAAGAATGTAAACAGATTATCGACTACCTGTCCGAGTTACTACGACCCAACAAACAAGAACTTGCTTTTTCGTCTTCGTTCGACCAGCAGAAATATCGACCAGAACTTCTTTTTCAGGACAAAGATATCCTCTCGCGTATTAGGCAACATCCGATGGCCCTTTGGAAATGTAGGGACAGGCTGCAAACTTTGCAAACCCCGAAAAAATGACCGAAATAGGCGGTTTCACTGCACCAACAGCACGGCAGGCTTTCGTCTCTCAATGGACTCAAGAGTTAGTTTTACTCAATAGGAAAACAAAACCTATCTTTTCGTGCTGTTTTGCCTACCGGTGTTAGGACGCGAGCATCTGCGAGAGAATCTCTCGCGTCACAAGAATCGGATCACCGGGTCGGAAATCCGCAGCAAGCGCCTGCGTAAAAAGCGTCTTTTTCCCAATCGGAGCGTGAACAATCCGAGCACTTCGGTTATTCGGCATTCGGATGCGCACATCGCTACCGTCGACGACGAACTTTCCGTTAAGTTTCACGGCGCATTCATGCACACCCCAGGCTTTGTAAAAGGTCGTCACCTTTTCTTCCGGCGGGAAATAGGATAAAAAATCCGGACCGAAACAGCGTTCGGCAATCGCCTCAAGCGGGCGATCGGCACGCAAAACTTCTAAATCAATGGCCACGGGAGCGGTCGCAAGAGCCGCTCCGACAAAAGTTGCCGTGTGAGAAATCGTGGAATAAAAGGGGCTGTCGGATAAAACAATCGGCGAGTAGGGCGGGTTTTCTCGAAACTGCACAGCAAGACCTCGCACCTTGGCCAAGGCTACCAGCAAAAGCCGCGTCCAGAGAAAGTCCGATTGTCGCTTCGGGCTTAAAAACCTCTCGGCTCGATTAATGACGTCCGACAACAGATACGTGAGCAACCCGGCATCGGGCTTGGCATCGATTCGTTCGAGATAAATGCAATCGCAAAAGGGGCGAAGCGTCATAACGCAGATATGTTCTTTAAAGGCAACGCGGCATGATATCCGCATTTGTCATTTTCCGACAGGGGAAAGGGACCGATTCCAGAGTCAAAACTAAGATTTCGTGACAAACAACCCTTTCAAACAGGGTTATTGCGTGACAAAAGACCTAGCCTAAACTCAATATTACGTGACAAAGCCATCAAAAAATATGGTATATTTCGTGACATAATGTAATTTTTCCATTGAAAATCAATAAACTGCCATGTACCTTGAACGAAAGGCTTACGAAAAGCTACAAAACTGGAAAAAGACCCGATGCGGAAAGACGGCTCTTCTGATTGAAGGAGCTCGTCGCGTCGGAAAAACAACTCTGGCACGAACCTTTGCCGCCCGTGAGTACGAGACATTCATACACCTGGATTTTTCGCAAATAAATCCCGCAATTCCTCTGCTTTTTGAGCAGTCCTCTTTTGATTTGGATGCCTTTTTCTCCCAACTTTCGCTCCTGACTCGCACAAAACTCATCCCTCGACGTTCTTGCATCATTTTTGATGAAGTCCAACTTTTCCCTTTGGCTCGTCAAATGATTAAGCACTTTGTCGCCGACGGTCGCTTTGACTACATTGAAACCGGTTCTCTCATCAGCATTCGTCATAACACACGAAACATCTTGATCCCTTCGGAAGAGGAAAAGCTCGAACTTTCGCCTCTGGATTTTGAAGAATTCTTAAATGCCCTCGGCAACCGCGACCTATTTGCCCATGTTCGGACATGTTTTAACCGGAGAAAGCCCCTCGGCGAGAGCCTACATCGCGAGTTGATGCGTCTGATTCGACTTTACATGGTCATCGGCGGAATGCCTCAGGCAGTCGAAACATATGCTGCCGATAAGGACCTTCTCGCTGTTCGGAACCTTCAAAAAACGATTCTCTCGCTTTACCGGGATGACATAGCCAAGTACGCCGCTGGATATGACCTAAAGGTTCGATCGATTTTCGATGCTATCCCGGGAGAACTATCCAAGCACGAGAAGCGCTTTAAACTCGCCAGCCTTGAAAAGAACGCGCGCATGCGTCGGTATGAAGAAGCCTTTCTGTGGCTTTCGGATTCCAAGGTCGTCAATCTCTGTTTTAACGCAACGGAACCCTCAGTGGGCCTGACGATGAGCACGGACCGGACTTTACTTAAATGCTACATGGCCGATACCGGGCTCCTTGTCTCAATGGCGACCGAGGACGGAACGGATTTCGAGCAAGAAGTGCTTGAGGCTCTCCTATTTAAAAAACTCGATATCAACGAAGGGATGTTCTTTGAAAATATTGTGGCGCAAATGCTCCGTAGTGCCGGTCATAAACTTTTCTTTTACACACAGCGCCTGAACACCAAGGAAAAAATCGAAATCGATTTTCTGATAAGGAACAAAAAGAAGATTTCTCCGATTGAAGTCAAATCCGCCGACAATAAATCGCATTGGTCTCTTGACATGTTTTCCGAAAAGTATCGCGGAAAACTCGGCGATAAAATCCTTGTCGGAATAAAAGACCTACAGGAAAAGGACGGAATCCTATTTGTTCCGGTTTATATGACCGAGCTACTTTGACCGAGTTCGAAAATCAGAACGCATCCGGCTTCAGGAAAAACGAAAGTTGTGCCCTGACGGTTGCTTCTCTTCCTTTAAATGAGCCCTGCAAGTAAGGTCGGGCGGGACAAGGTAAATCGGGCCTTTTTCTTAAGTTCGAGCCGACGGAACAGTCCCGTTCGTCCGAGTCCCGAAACAAAAATTTCACGCCTTGTACAGCGAAAAAGCTAGCCGGTTATCTTAGTTTTTTTACCCCTCAAACCGAGTACAATCGAGCGTTGGAGTCAAGTTATTCAGAAAGGTGAGCACATGGCACAAATCTTATACGGTGTCTGGAACGGTCGTATCTTCGATAACCGAAAATCCGAAAGCCCGTCCGATGGTTTTCCCGTTGATGCGATTGCCGAATTCGACCCGAACAACCCCATGCGCGCCCTAGTTGCGCACGCAGGCTTTTTGGTTCTCGATAAAACCGTTTCTCTTGCACGCGTTCTTTCCGATTACTACAAGACCGTGCGAGCCAATTCCTGCGGACGCTGTACACCGTGCCGTAACGCCTCCATCATTATTGATGAAGCGCTCACAAGCCTTACGGTCGGTCAAGAAGCTACCGTTGACTGGGATGCCGTCTTAAGTGCCGCCCGTGAAATGGATCAAACAAGCCTTTGCGGCATCGGACGCACAAGCGCCAAGCCGTTGATTGCGGCTTTGACACACTTTAAAGACGAACTCTTTAAAACCGTCACGGACACTCGTGTGCTTTCTTCTTACGGTGTTGTCACCGCAAGTTGCATCGAAGGGTGCCCCGACCACGTCAATATTCCGCGTTATATGGATTTTGTGCGTGACGGACAAAACGCTCTGGCGCGTGCCGTCATTCTCGAGCGCTATCCGATGGTTGCAACCTGCGGACGCGTGTGCGTCAGACCCTGCGAAAAAGCCTGCAGAAGAAATGCCCTCGAAGGCCCCCTTGCCATTAAAGAAGTCAAACGCTACATTGCCGAAGCGACCCAAGGCACCATTGCTTCGCTCTTTAAGAGGACGGTTCCGGAGGGCGTCCGAGCTCAGGTTGCCGTTGTCGGTGTGGGTCCTGCCGGGATTAACTGCGCATACCACCTCTTACAAAAGGGCGTTGCCGTCGATATCTACGATGCGGACACCGAATCGGGCGGCATGGCCCTTCGCGGTATTCCTCCGTATCGACTCCCCAAAGACATTCTGAAAAACGAAACCGATGCCGTTAAATCCTTAGGCGGAACATTTTTCTACGGCAAAAAGCTCGGTCGCGACATGACGCTTGCCGATTTGAAGGTACGCTACAAAGCCGTTTTCCTCGGAATCGGATGCGCTAAGGGCGCCTATTTAGGGCTACCAGATGAGGACACGAGCCTTAAAGGTTACCGAAACGGTATTGATTTTCTTCTTGAAATTGAAAAAGAAGTTAACGCCGGGCGCCAACCCAAGATAGAGGGCGACATTGCCGTTGTCGGATGCGGAAACGTTGCCATGGACTGCTGCCGCACGGCGCGGCGAGTGACGACAGGTCGCGTACACCTCATTTACCGCCGTACGCTCAAAGAAGCGCCGGCCGATAAAGAAGAGATTCGCGAGGCTCAGGAGGAGGGCGTTGAATTTCACTTCCTTACAAACCCCGTTGCTTTGGAAAGTCGCGACGGCGCCCTAACGGGTGTGCGGCTTACGAAGATGCACACCACCGAGCCCGATGCCAGGGGACGCATGGGTGTTGCGCCGATTCCGGGCAGTGAGTTCACACTCACTTGTCAAACACTCGTTGCCGCCATCGGGCAGAAAATCGAGACACAAGCCCTGGAAAATTCGGAGCTGACACTCGGACGGCGCGGCAATATTCAGACCGACGCCACACAGATGACCGATGTAGACGGCGTTTTTGCCGGCGGCGATTGCGCCACGGGTCCGACCAGTCTTGTCGAGGCCCTCGCGCAAGGTGACAGGGCGGCAAAATCGATTGTCGCCTACCTTAAGGGTCAATCGCGCTTTAACCCCCGTGACAGGGCAAGTGACCTCATCATGCGGTTAAAACTTGTTTGGGATACGGTCGAGCCCTGTAAGCCTAAAAAGCGCATGACCATCCACCGTGTCGATCCGGCCGTTCGGTCTAAGAACTTTTATCCGGCCGATACGGGATTTACCGATGCCGAGGCATGTGAAGAAGCGTCCCGTTGCATGCGTTGCTATCGCGTCATCCGCTTTTACACTGATAAACCGGTTGCCAATGCCGACTGATCGGGAGGAAACTGACTATGCTGGCTTACATTAACGACCGACCTGTTGAATTTAACGAAGGCGAAACGATTCTTGCCGCCGCCAAACGCGCCGGTATCTTTATTCCGACTCTGTGTGCGTTGCTTCCGATTGACCATACGCCGGGAACCTGCCGCGTGTGTCTGGTGGAAATTCGCGACGGCGCCTCATCGCGCATCACGACGGCGTGCACGACACCGATTGCCGAAGGCATGCACGTTTACACCCGCACCGACACGGTTCGGGCCATGCAAAAGCAACAGGTCAAGTGGCTTTTTTCCGACCACGACCAGAACTGCGCCGCCTGTCCGAGACACGGAGACTGCGAATTGCAGGATGCAGCCGTCTACGTCGGACTGACGCAAAACCCCGATAACGGCAACCGCAAAGCGTCGCGTCCCTTTGACGACTCAGCTACGGCTCTTGTACGCGATGCGAATAAGTGCATTCGTTGCATGCGTTGCGTTGAAGTGTGCCGCAAAGTGCAGGGTCTTTCGGCATTAACGCTCGAAGGCTTCGGAAATACGGCCTGTGTCGGCATTGCCGGCACAGACAAGTGGGGTCAAAGTTCCCGCTGCGTGCAGTGCGGACAGTGTACGCTCGTGTGCCCGGTCGGCGCCTTAGCGGAAAAAGACCAAATCGATACGGCGCTTGCTTGGTTTAACAACCCGGAAATTAAAACCGTCGTCGCTTTTGCCCCGGCCGTGCGAGTGACGCTCGGAGAAGCCTTCGGGATGCCGCTCGGAGAAAACTCCGAAAAGCGCATCGTGACGGCGTTAAAGCAAATCGGTGCCGACTTTGTCTGCGACATCAACTGGGCCGCCGATGTCACGATTATGGAAGAGGGTACGGAACTCATTGACCGAATCGAGCACGGCGGAAAACTCCCGATGATGACAAGTTGCTGCCCGGGCTGGATTAACTTTGTGGAAAAGATCAATCCAGAGGTCATCGAAAACCTTTCGACCACGCGCTCGCCGCAGGCTATTTTCGGGGCTCTCGCTAAGACCTACTTTGCTAAGAAAAAGGATGTCGACCCCAAGAAACTGCGCTTTATCTCCGTCATGCCCTGCACGGCCAAGAAAGACGAAGCCCTTCGCGAGCAGCTTCGGCAAAACGGCATGCCTGACACGGACTTGGTCCTGACGGTCCGAGAGTTTGCGCGCCTGCTGCAAATGTACGGCGTGGACCTTTCGAAGACGCCTGAGTCGGAATTCGATTCCCCGGTCATGAGTGAAAACACCGGAGCCGGCGTGATTTTCGGGGCTACGGGCGGCGTGATGGAAGCAGCGATTCGCACCGTGCACTTTATTCTCACAGGAAAAGAATTGGGCCCTGTGGAATACGAACCCGTGCGCGGCATGGAGTGGATTAAAGAGGCCGCGCTCACACTCGGCAAAACCGGAACTGTGCGCATTGCCGTGGTCCACGGCCTTGTCAATGCCCAGAAGCTTGTCGATCAGATTAAAGCCGGTACGTGTCCGTATCACTTTATCGAAGTGATGGCGTGTCCGGGCGGCTGCATTGACGGCGGCGGAACTCCGAGAGTCAAACGCGAGTACCTGACGCGGGCGCAAAAGCGCATTGCCGGCATCTATGCCATTGATTCCAAACGGCAATTGCGTCAGAGCCACAACAATCCCGACGTGCAGATTCTGTACACGGAATTCTTAAAAGAGCCGTGCTCGGAAACTTCGCACCGACTTCTTCATACGCACTACACGGATCGAAGAGAAACCGAAGCTGTTGTGGACCTCGCGGAACTCAGGAAAAAGCTCTCCTAAGAGGTCGGGCAGTTTGACGCCGAAAGGATGAAGCCGCGACGCATGTTGTACAAGCGTTGCGGCTGACTTATCGGGAAAAGAGCAAAACGACCCTAAAGCGTTCCGTCATCGACGCCTTTGTGGGAGCCGTATGAAACAAACGGCATATCCAGATGCCAACACACCAGGCGCAAACCGGCAATGAACACGGCCGAAGCAATAAAGGCCGTATCCACGGACATGTTGATGTACACAAGTCCCAGATACACCCAGTTTCCGGCAAACGCGGCAAAGGCGTAAGGCTGCTTATCCGATAGGACCATCGGGAAGCGACATAAAAAGACATCTCGCAGTAGGCCACCGAAAACCCCGGTGCACACCCCCAAAATCACAGCCGGCAGGGCCGGGACACCCGCAGCTGTCGACATAGCCGTTCCGCCGACGGAAAAGACCGCAAGTCCTATGGCATCTGACCAGATAAAGATGGCATACAGGCGCGTTTCCGTGAATTTGCGGACAATCAGCGGAGCAATCAGGGTCATAAAGAGCACGACCCAAACGTACTCCTGATGGGCAATCCAGTAAAAGGGACGGTTATCGATGATGATGTCGCGAATCAGTCCGCCGCCGAAAGCTGTGGTGAAAGCCATAACGAAAACGCCGACCGGATCGACTTTGCGTCCTCGGGCGGCAAGGATTCCGGCTAAAGCGAATGCAATGATGCCGATAAAATCGGTAATTTGATACAAGTTCATAAAGAGTTTATGGTGAAAAACTCCCCCGACGCGAATGCTACAGGTTTTTAACGCATTTCGTATCGGTCGAGGGGAGTAGGAAGGGGGCGAAACCAACGCGTCCCCGATCAAATACCGTGAAAAAGAGCGCTTGCCGAATACCGTCTCGCCGAGTGCTACCCCTCGATTAAGGAGTCAATCTTAGTAAAAATCACTCAAATAAGTTATCACTCACATTTTGATTTTCTCTTGAAAATCAATGCGCTCTGTGTCTAACCCGAAAATATCCTGTTACGCGTTAGCGCTACTGAGCGCCCGGACACTGTCTTCGCTCATCACAAGCTCTAATCGCACCGAAGCGCGCGTCATCGCCAGGTACAAGAGGGCCCGAACGGAATCATTGAGCTCTTTAAAATCCAATTCCGTCACGATGACACAGGGACTTTGCAGACCCTTGAAGCGCCGCACGGTATCGGCAAAGAGTACTCCGTCGGTAAAGATCATGTCCCCGTTCTGATTAAAACGCCCGGTCGGTCTCTTCAGCGCGTACCCGCCCAAACTCTCCTTTTGTAGGAGTTTGGAGGAGGAAAGCCCTTTTGCACTTAAAAGGGCAATCTGTTCGGGAGAAAACCCGGCGGCAACGGCATTTTCAAGAGCTTTTTCCGTAGCCCGGCGAATCGACTCGATCGGAGCATACGAAACAATCGTATTCTCGCCGGCAAAATCCGGATTCCCTGTAAATTCAGGGCTCACCAATCCGAGCGCAATCATCTCGGAAGCGCGCGCCTGAGAGACACGGGCCGATTCGGTCGAACGAACGATAATGTGGTCAATCGGAGCAAACTCCGGATGCGATTTCGCGTCTCGGGCAAAAAGATCGCGCAATGTATAGAGGTGTCCGCCCGGGTTCAGCGCATTGGCAAGCGCTTCAATCCAGTCAAACTCAAAGTCTTCGGCGCCGTCGGCCACAATCAAATCGTAGGGTAGGGCCGTGGTTTTGAGCGTTTGACACAGGGTCTCGGAAAGCGAATCAAACCAGGCGACTCTTTCTTCGGGCGTGAGAGTGCTCGGATCTGTTGCATCGCGAGTTAACTCGCGCGCTAATTCGTGCCAGGTTCCGATAAAGGCAATGCGAGAGGCAACCGGGGTTTTTCTAAGGCGCTCGACATTGTTACGGTGAAACCCCACATAAAGCGCCCTCAGCCCTCGGTCCGAAGCGCCTTTGAGAAGTGTGACGGCAAGTTGCGTTTTTCCGCCCCCTGCCGGTGCTTCAACCTCAATGACAGGCGAGGCGGTCTGAATCCGCGGAATCCATTCGGAAAGTCCCCGGGCCCGCGTGTTTTGGAGCGACTCAATGCCGGAAACCAGGGCCGAGACATCCGGCGTCAGGGCAATTTGCCCCTTGAAAAACTCAATGATTTCATCCGAAGAAAGCACATCTTCCGGGTCGATGTATTCGGCATTAAAGTTTTGAACGATTTCAGCGAGAAAGGGCACTCTCTTCGAATCAATCACGCTGGTGGTGAGGTCATTGAAGGAAGAAGTCTCTGCAATCTGCCCGTAGGGAATCACGAGAAAGTGCTTAAACCGCAGGTGTTTACCCGGAAAACGGCTCTTTAAACGCGTCAGAATCAAGCGATGTTGCGTGGCAATCTGCGCGGAAATATCGAGAATGCCTTCCTTGCGTTCTCGAATGAGATTGCCGGTCTCATCGACCGAAAGTTGTCCTGTTTTGACTTCCAAAACCAGAATGCCGCCCGTCGGCGTCACGACGACATCGTCAAACTCGCTTAAAACGCGACCGACCTGGCTCATCGCCTCGTAGTTTAAAAAGACGGTGTAGTCATCGGGCAGGACTTCGAGTTGACGTCTGACGGCCGCTTCTCCGAAGTCGCCGCCTCGCGCAGGCTCGGAAAAATGGCGTGGATTTTCAATTACCTTAGCCATAGTCGTTCACCGGAAAAAAGGAGCCTCTAAAGTTGCTCGACATCGATTCCGGCGTGCTTTAGAAATCGGATACCCGAATCATCGCGATAAATCTCGTGGTAATAGACGTGCTCGATGCCGCACTTTTGAATCAAAAGGGCACAGTGAATGCATGGGGAGTGGGTGATAAAGATGCTTGCTCCGCGACTGGAAAAGCCGTTAAAGGCCAGCTTGGAAATCGCATTGAGTTCGGCGTGTTGCACCTCGGGACGCGTCACGAGTTTGCCGTCCACTTGCATTTCGCAACAGTTATCGTACCCGGTCGGCATGCCGTTCCAACCGATGGAAATGATGGCATTGTTCTTGACAATCACGCACCCGACCTTAAGCCGCACGGCATAACTGCGTTCGGATGCAATCTGAGCGATGTGCATGTACATCGCGTTGTCTTTTTTAACGTCCATGATGAAGTCCCCCCGATTTGACCGATTCTCGGATTTTAGCCAAACCGAGAGCCCGAGACGCACCTGACACCGAGAATTACGCATAAGCCCCAACCTGAAAATCGCAGCCGATTGACGTCTTGCGACATCGTGGGCCGAATCCGCGCGCTTTGGTATTAAGCATGACTTTTCACTGCGAACCGAGCGCCGGACACCGTGAGAAGGACTGATTTTCAAAAAGAATTGCATTTTGTGAGTTCCATCTCGTAAAATTACGAGCAGCATCTCGTAAAATTAAAACCTTGAGGTCCCCAATGTTTACGCGAAAAGAATTTTCCCTGATTAAACAACGCGTTACCGAGCCACGACGTTTTATTCAGGTCGTCCTCGGTCCGCGTCAAATCGGCAAAACAACCGTTGTTAGGCAGGTGCTTGAGACATTGGACGCCCCGTCCCTTTATTACTCAGCCGATGCCGTTGCTGCCGCGGATGCCTCTTGGTTAAGTTCCTGTTGGGAAACGGCGCGTGTCGAATACGCCAAGGGCGGGGGCAAAGACTTTCTTCTTGTCATCGACGAAATCCAAAAAGTTCCGAACTGGTCGGAAACCGTCAAACGCGAATGGGATGCTGATACATGGAATGCCCGCTCCATTAAATTATTACTCCTCGGATCGTCCCGTGCTCTCGTGATGAGTGGATTGAGCGAATCGCTCACCGGGCGCTTTGAAGAAATCCGTATGACCCATTGGACATATTCGGAAATGCATGAGGCATACGGGACAAGCCTTGATCAGTACATTTGGTACGGCGGCTACCCTGGACCGGCCTTCCTGATTCCCGACCAAATCGAGCGATGGAAAGCCTATATCCAAAGTTCCGTCATCGATTCGACCGTCAACCGCGATGTTCTCGAAGACGGACACATTGCCAATCTTGCGCTCTTAAGAAAGACGTTGGAATTAGGGATTGCTTATTCAGGAAAGATTCTTTCCCTCACGAAACTTCTCGGGCAATTGCAGGATAGGGGAAACGTTTCGACGATTGCCGGGTATCTCGAAAAACTGAATACCTGCGGATTGCTCGGAACGCTTTCAAAATATTCGAACGACGAGGCTCGCAAAAAAGCGAGTATCCCGAAGTTTCAGGTCCATAACTCGGCGTTGCTTGCCGCATGCAGTGCGCTTTCTTTTGAGGAGGCACGAGCCAAGCCCGACCTATGGGGGCGGGTGGTTGAATCGGCCGTCGGGGCCTATCTCATCAGCCAGAGTTTTCGTAGCCGATTCGGCGTCTCGTATTGGCGCGAGGGCGATAAAGAGGTCGATTTCGTTTTAAGTGTCCGCGGGAAAACAATCGCTCTTGAGGTTAAAAGCAACGGGGAAAAACGTTCCGCCGGTTTGTCGCTTTTTCAAGAAAAGTTCCGCCCGAATCGCTGCCTTGTCGTCGGGGAGGGCGGTTTATCTCTCGAAAGCTTCTTTGAGCTTGACCCGGTCGCACTGGCTGATTGAAAATTTTTTAAGAATATCAATTAGATTTACACATAGGTTATTTGCTTTCGGCCATAATGTCTTACAACAGCAGATTAGCCGAGAGCTTAAGAAACGTCCTATATTCATCGGAGTTTGGAAAGCATCGTCACTCAGGCTTCCGAGTGGTTTCAAGTCATTTTGGTCACCGGATCACGCCAAGTCGGCAAAACCTACCTAGGTTGCGGGAAAGAGCCTCCGGTTTTCTTTTTCCGGAACAAAGACAAGAAGGAAGTCGACTTACTCCTAGAGCAAAACGGCGAAATTAATCCGATTGAAATCAAACGGACCGCCAATCCGGGTACAGAATTGACCGGAGTTTTCTCGCTTCTTGATAATGCGTCTGTCAAGCGCGGGCAGGGAGCCGTTCTCAGTCTTAAGCCCGACGTCTTGCCGCTTGATGCCCGAAACTGCACGGTGGCGATTTGGGCAATCTAAGGCGCATTCGGAGAGGCAGTGCTTGCTCATCCTGATTTGAGGGTGTATGTGTTGCTTGACTATCCGTGGACTCCTTCCAAAGGCAACAAACAGCAGGGTGACTACAATCCGCTGCGGCATGTGAACCGTCTGCATCCTAAGGAAGAGGATTTCAATCTTCCGTATCCCAAGGATGATTCATGGGAGAAGGGCAATGCAGCCATCACAAGACTGCTTGGCGATGTGGCGGAGATCATTGAGGTTGCGCCCTATGTATGCCCTGATCGGAAATGCAATTTGCTCAAGTGGTATAAGGACGACGATCATCTGCAGCCGCTTCGACTCGAAAAGGAAGCCGTATGGCTTGACCGAATTTTCGAGGAGGCTGCAAGCCACTGATTGCCTCCCTGTATGCTTGCGTGTGAACAGCCCCGATCATCGAAAAAAATGATTGGGACTGCTTGCAAGTGAGCCGCATACTGCGAAGCGCCTAGGCACTTGTGCTCAGGCGTCCTGACTTTGGGCAGGACTTGGTGAATCAGACTTGAAGAGGCGCTCCGGAGTGTCATAATGAAATAAACGTTCGGCGGATTTCCTGCCGGCATTTCAGAATTTCATTCGTACAGAACTTAAATCGGAGCACAAAAGTGTATCTCTCCTTCCTTCGCCGCCATCATCACCATACTTAAGAGTCCCTCGGGCGCAAAACGCTCTCGGGAGGATGGGTAATGCTTTCGGCGGTGCGGAGAAGGACTCCGGCAAAGGAAAAAAGTTCAAGCAAAGCCCCCGGAAGCAGGTCTTCCGGGGGCTTTTTGCATCCATGGATCGATCGGCGGCCGAAAGGCCGGATGCGAAGCTGGGCTTCGAAGACAAACAGTCACTATTACCAAACATTAGGGAAGCAAATGACCGAAACCAATCGTCTGAGGATTGCAATGCAGAAGTCGGGGCGCCTCTCCGACGACTCGCAGGATCTTCTTGAACGCTGCGGACTCAAGGTCCGCTATCACGCACAACGCCTGCTGGCCATGGCGGAGAACATGCCCGTCGAAATTCTTCGCGTGCGCGACGACGACATTCCGGGCCTCGTCATGGACGGCGTCGTGGATCTGGGCATCATCGGCGAGAACGTGCTCGAGGAAACGGTGCTCGCCCGCCGAAGCCAGGGTGAGGACACGAAATACCGCATGCTTCGCCGCTTCGAGTTTGGCGGCTGCCGTCTCTCAATCGCGATCCCGGCCGACCAGGAATGGAAGGGGCTCGAAAGCCTCAACGGCTGCCGCATCGCGACGAGTTATCCGCAGTTGCTGAAGCGCTGCTTTGACGAGCGCGGCCTTGCGTTCAAGCCCTGTCTGCTGACGGGCTCCGTCGAGGTGGCCCCGCGCGCGGGTCTTGCCGACGCGATCTGCGACCTCGTGAGCTCCGGCGCAACGCTTGAGGCGAACGGGCTCAAGGAAGTCGAGGTTGTCTATCGCTCCAAAGCCTGCCTCATCGCGAAGAACGACCCGTTCGATGCCGAGAAGGAGGCCTTGGTCGAAAAGCTGCTCGTGCGCATGCAGGGCGTCTCGAGGGCCCGCGAATGCAAGTACATCATGCTCCACGCTCCGAAGTCCAGGCTCGCCGAGGTGACGGCGCTTTTGCCCGGAGCCGAGCATCCGACGATTCTGCCTTTGGCCGGCTCCGACGATCATGTGGCGCTTCACATGGTGAGCAGCGAAAGCCTTTTCTGGGAAACGATGGAGCAGCTCAAGGCGCTCGGCGCCAGCTCGATCCTCGTCCTGCCGATTGAAAAAATGATGGAGTAATCAAAATGTCTCCGTTCCACTTCAACGATGTCATCGAATGGGATGCGCTCAGCGAAACGGAGCGCGAGGAAATTCTCCGCCGTCCGGCCTTGATGGCGGGCGACCGAATCAGGACGGTGGTCGAGAGCATTCTCGAGGCCGTGCGCGAACGCGGCGACGAGGCTCTTCGTGAATTCAGCGCTAAGTTCGACCGCACCGAGGTGAAGAACTTCAAGGTCTCGGCCGAAGAAGTTGACGCTGCGATCGTCCGTCTGCCCGAAGACTTCATGTCCGCCCTGAAGACGGCCGCGGCCAATATCGAGAAGTTCCACAGTGCCGAGGTGCTCGAGCCCGTCACGGTCGAGACGATGCCCGGCGTTCGCTGCCAGCAGGTCACGCGCCCGATCGGCGCGGTGGGCCTCTACATTCCGGGCGGCACGGCGCCACTCTTTTCCACGGTTCTGATGCTCGGCATTCCGGCGAAGATCGCCGGCTGCGCCCGCGTCATTCTCTGCTCGCCCCCTCCGATCGCTGATCCGATTCTGGCTGCCGCTCGTCTTTGCGGCATTGACGAGATCTATCAGGTGGGCGGCGCCCAGGCCGTTGCCGCAATGGCCTTCGGCACGGCGACGATCCCGCGCGTGGGCAAGATCTTCGGGCCGGGCAACGCCTATGTGACCGAAGCCAAGCGCCAGGTGAGCAGCCGTCCCGACGGCGCCGCCATCGACATGCCGGCCGGTCCTTCCGAAGTGCTCGTCATTGCCGACGAAGGGGCCGAGCCGTCCTTTGTCGCCGCGGACCTTCTCTCCCAGGCCGAGCACGGTCCGGACAGCCAGGTCGTGCTTTTGACGCCCTCGCGCATCCTCGCCGAAGCGGTTGCGAAGGCCGCCGCCGAGCAGCTCGCCGAGCTTCCGCGCCGCGAAATCGCGACGAAGGCGCTTTCCGCCAGCCGCCTCATCCTCGTGAAGAATCTTGAAGAGTGCGTGAAGGTCTCCAACCGCTACGCGCCCGAACATCTCATCATCCAGACGCGCAATGCGCGCGAGCTGGTGCCGCTCGTGCAGAACGCGGGCTCCGTCTTTGTGGGCGACTGGTCGCCCGAATCGGGCGGCGACTACGCCACCGGTACGAACCACGTTCTTCCGACCTACGGCTATGCCGCCACGTATTCGAGTCTCGGCCTTGCCGACTTCACGAAGCGCATGACCGTTCAGGAAATGACCCCGCAGGGCTTTGAAAAGCTCGGTCCCGCCATCGCGATTCTGGCTCACGCTGAGGAGCTCGACGCTCACAGGAACGCCGTTCTCGTGCGCATGGCCAAGATCAAGCAGTCGAAGGAGTGATGCCTTATGGCCGCCTATTGTGAAAAGACCGCCGCCGATCCGGGCCTGCTGGCCCGTCCGGACGTGCAGAAGCTCTCGCCTTATCAGTCCGCGCGCCGCATCATGCAGGCCGCAGGCGTGACGGGAGAAGTCTGGCTCAACGCCAACGAGTCGGCCGAGGCCGAGCCGATGGCGCCCGAGACGAAGTTCTTCAACCGCTATCCCGAACCGCAGCCCGAGGCCGTGGTCGAGCGCTACGCAGCCTACGCCGGCGTGTCGCCCGAGCAGATTCTCGTGACCCGCGGCGGCGACGAGGGCATCGAGCTTCTCGTTCGCACGTTCTGCCGTCCCGGCGAGGATGCCGTCATGCAGTTTCCGCCCACCTACGGCATGTACGCCGTGTCGGCCGAAACGAACGGCGCCGAAGTGGTGAATCTCGTCACCTCACCCGACCGCGGCTGGCTTCCCGACGTGGCCGAAGCCGCGAAGGTGCTCGAGGAGAGGACGGACGTGAAGGTCGTCTTTGCCTGTTCGCCCGGAAATCCGACGGGCACGCTGATTCCGGTCGGCATGCTGAGAAAGCTCGCCGAAGTGACCGAGGGCCGGGCGCTTCTCGTGATCGACGAGGCCTACATCGAATTCTCGCCGGCCAATACGGCGGTCGAGCTGCTCAAGGACTTCCCGCACGTCGTGATCATCCGCACGCTCTCGAAGGCCTTTGCTCTGGCGGGCCTGCGCTGCGGCTTCGTGCTTTCCTCGCCCGCCGTCATCGGCATGTTGAGAAAAGTGATCGCGCCTTATCCGGTCCCCGTGCCCTGCGCCGACATTGCCGCTCAGGCGCTGGCGCCCGCGGGCGTGAGCCTCATGCGCCGCTGCGCCGCGCAGTGCGTGATGCGCAAGTGCGAGCTTGAGGTGGCGCTTGAGGATCTGCCGGGCGTGACTTCCGTTTTCCCGAGCTCCTCCAACTTCCTTCTCGTGAAGTTTGTCGACGGTGCGCGCGTCTTCACGGCGCTTCGCGATCGCGGCATCATTCTGCGCGATCAGAGCCGCCAGCCGACGCTTGAGAACTGCATCCGCATCACGATCGGAACGAAGGAGGAAAACGAGCGCCTTCTCGCCGCGCTCGAAGACATTCTGAAGGAGGACGCATGAGCGAACGCATTCTCTTTGTGGACCGCGACGGCACCATTCTCGAGGAGCCCGAGGACTTTCAGGTCGACCGCTTCGAAAAGATGAAGTTCGTCGAGGGCGTCCTTCCGGCTCTGAAGCGCTTGCGCGAGGCGGGCTGGAAGCTCGTCATGGTTTCGAACCAGGACGGACTCGGCACCAAGAGCTTTCCGCGGGCCGACTTCACGGGACCGCACGAGCTGATGATGCAGATCCTCGAGAGCCAGGGCGCGCACTTTGACGAGGTCCTCATCTGCCCGCACATGCCGGGCGACGGCTGCGAGTGCCGCAAGCCCAAGACGGGTTTGGTGAAGAAGTACCTGAAGGAAGGCGTTCTCGATGCGGACAACTGCTATGTGATCGGCGACCGCGAGACCGACATGTCGCTCGCCACCAACATGGGGCTCAAGGGCCTTCGCGTGGGGCCGGACGGCAGGTCCTGGACCGAGATCGCGGACGAGATCATCGGCGTGGCCGGGTCCGAGCGCCATGCCCGCGTCGAGCGCAACACGAAGGAAACCCGCATCACCGTCGAGGCGTGGCTCGACCGCTCGGGCGGAAACGAGATCAACACGGGCGTGGGGTTCTTTGATCACATGCTCACGCAGATTGCCGTTCACGGCGGCATCAGGCTGCACGTCTATGCCGTGGGCGATCTGGAGATCGACGATCATCACACGGTCGAGGACGTCGGCCTCGCGCTCGGCGAAGCCCTGAAGGCCGCGCTCGGCGACAAGCGCGGGATCCGCCGCTTCGGCTTCCTGCTTCCGATGGACGAGACGCTCGCCCGTTGCGCGCTTGACATTTCGGGCCGGCCGTACCTGACCTTCAAGGCGAAGTTCAATCACAGAAAGGTGGGCGACATGTCCACCGAGATGGTCGAGCATTTCTTCCGCTCGCTTTCCCAGACGATGGGCGTGACGCTCAACCTGAAGGCGAAGGGAAGGAACGACCACCACGTGGCCGAAGGCCTTTTCAAGGCGTTCGGACGCACGCTGCGCGATGCCGTGAGAATCGAAGGAAGCGATCTGCCGTCTTCCAAGGGAGTCCTCTGATGCGTGCCGTCATTCTTGACACGGGCGTTGCCAACCTTTCGTCGCTTGCCTTTGCGGTGAAGAGGCTCGGCGTCGAGCCCGTCATCACGAGGGAGGCGGCTGAAATCCGTGCCGCCGACCGCATCTTGCTGCCCGGCGTGGGCACGGCCCGCGCCGCCATGGCTGCCATCGAGGCCCGAGGCCTTGCGGAACTCATCCGCGAGGCGACGCGGCCCGTTCTCGGCATCTGTCTCGGCGAGCAGATTCTCGGCCGCAGAAGCGAGGAGACGGGCGGCGTTGACCTGCTCGGCCTCATCGACGGCGACGTGCGGGGGCTTCGCGCCGACGGCCTGCCGCTGCCGCACATGGGCTGGAATCAGGTGTATCCGGAGGACACGCCGCAGGCGAAGCTTCTCTTCAGGGGCATCGAGCCCGGCGACTGGTTTTACTTCGTGCACAGCTATGCGATGCCGACGGGCGACTACACGGCCGCCCGCTGCACGTACGGCGAAACGTTCACGGCCGCCGCCGCGCGCGACAACTTCATGGGTGTGCAGTTCCATCCGGAACGCTCCGGCCGCGCCGGAGCCCGTCTTCTGGCCAACTTCCTGGGAATCGAGCCATGATCATCCCCGCCATCGACCTTATTGACGGCCGCGTCGTGCGGCTGCACCAGGGCGACTACGGCGCCGAGCGAAGCTACGGCGACGATCCCCTTGAGCGCCTTCAGGCCTACGAGGCAGCGGGCGCCCGTCTTTTGCACATCGTCGATCTGACGGGCGCAAAGAATCCCGGCAAGCGCCAGATTCCGCTTCTGAAGCATCTTCTTTCGAACCTCTCCGTGCCCGTGCAGACGGGCGGCGGCGTGCGCACCGAGGAGGATGTGAGGGCGCTTCTGGATGCGGGCGCAGCCCGCGTCGTCGTGGGCTCCACCGCAGTGCGCCGGACCGAGAAGGTCCTGCGCTGGATGAGGACCTTCGGGGCCGACCGCATCGTGCTCGCGCTTGACGTGCGCATTGATGCCGCGGGCAGGCGCACCATCGCCGTGAGCGGCTGGCAGGAGAATTCGGGCGTCGTGATCGAGGACCTGATCCGCGCTTTCGAGCCCGCAGGGCTTCGTCATGTGCTCACCACGGACATCTCGCGCGACGGGACGCTTTCGGGCTCCAATGCCGCGCTTTATGCCGATCTCTCGAAGGCCTTTCCCGCCATCGGCTTCCTGGCTTCGGGCGGGATCGGAGGACTGGACGACATTCGCGCCGTCAGCAAAACCGGCGCCTGCGGCGTCATTGTCGGACGCGCGCTCCTTGAAGGACGCTTTACCGTTGAAGAGGCTATCCAATGCTGGCCAAACGCATAATCCCCTGCCTTGACGTGAAGGACGGCGTGGTCGTCAAGGGCGTCAGGTTCCGCGGCCACGAGGTCGTGGGTGAAATCGTTCCGCTCGCGAAGCGCTATGCCGAAGAAGGCGCCGACGAGCTCGTCTTCTACGACATCACCGCATCGTCCGACGGCCGTGTCGTCGACAAGAGCTGGATCAGCCGCGTCGCAGAGGCGATCGACATCCCGTTCTGCGTCGCGGGCGGCATCAAGTCGGTCGAGGACGCCGGAAGGCTCCTTGCCTACGGCGCAGACAAGATCTCCGTCAATTCTCCGGCGCTCTCCGACCCGGACCTCATTTCGCGCCTCGCCGACCGCTTCGGCGTGCAGTGCGTCGTGGTCGGAATCGACTCCCGCCATGAGGAGGGCTCGGACGAGTACTGGGTCAATCAGTTTACGGGCGACGAGAAGAAGACCCGCGTCACGAAGTGGCGCACGCTCGACTGGGTCGAGGAGGTTCAGAAGCGCGGTGCGGGCGAAATCGTGCTCAACATGATGAACCAGGACGGCGTTCGTCATGGGTACGATCTCAAGCAGCTCGCCGCCGTTCGCTCGATCTGCCGCGTTCCGCTCATTGCCAGCGGCGGCGCGGGCGAGCCCGTTCACTTTCTCGAAGCCTTCCGCGACGCGAAGGTCGACGGAGCGCTTGCCGCATCCGTCTTTCACAAGAAGATCATCAACATCGGAGACCTGAAGAAGTGGCTCCGCGAAAACAATATTGAGGTAAGAACATGCTGACCAAGGAAGACATCAAGACGCTTGACTGGGAAAAGACCGGCGGGCTGATCCCGGTCGTCGTGCAGGACGCCTGCTCGGGCCAGGTGCTCATGCTCGGCTGCATGAACCCGGAAGCGCTCGAGAAGACGCTCGAAACGAAGAAGGTCACGTTCTGGTCGCGCACCAAGCTGCGCCTCTGGACGAAGGGCGAGACGAGCGGGCACTGGCTCAATCTCGTCGACATCGGCACCGACTGCGACAGCGACGCGCTTCTCGTGCTCGTCAACCCCGAAGGCCCGACCTGCCACCGCGGCACGAAGAGCTGCTTTTCGCCCGTCGAGCACAAGTGGAACTTCCTGCGCGAGCTCGAAGTGCTGCTTGAGAGCCGCCGCACCGCCGATCCGGCCACGTCCTACACCGCAAGCCTCTATGCACGAGGTACGAAGCGCATTGCGCAGAAGGTGGGCGAGGAAGGCGTCGAGACGGCGCTGGCCGCCACGGTGCACGACAAGGAGGAGCTGAAGAACGAGGCTGCCGACCTGGTCTACCACCTGCTGGTGCTTCTTGCCGACGCCGATCTTGAGCTTGCCGACGTGATCGACATCCTGCGCGCCCGCCACGCCAGCCGCGAGCAGGCCGCCAAGGCCGAGTAATTCGGTTCAACGACTGAAAAAACGAGCTCCGCCCGAATCCGGGAACGGAGCTCGTTTTGTTTGTGGCGGCCGGGCCGGGCGTTATTTAGCCTGCTTCTCTTCGAGCATGCTTTTGCCCGTTTCGTCCTGAACGGCCATCGGCGCTCGGAAGCTCACGACAACGCCCTGGTCGTCGAGCAGAATTTCGGTCGTGCGGAGCGTGCGGGGGGCGTGGACCTGGAAGAACTTGGCGGCGTTCGTGACGCTGCCGCCCTTGACGTTCTCAAGCAGCGTCTTGGCGTTGATGAAGACGTATCCGACCTTCTTGCCCTTGAGCAGTTCGGTTTCCTTCTCGGCGAGATCGCGGTCGATGGCGGGCATGGATTTCGACTGAATCTTGGCCTGGAAAAAGTCGAAGGCGACCTTGTCCTCGTGGTCCGTGAGAACCGCGGGCGTCATGCCCGACTTGTGGACGGCTGCGGCCGCATCCTTGAAGTGCGCGAGAGAGACGGGCGCAAAGAGCGAGACAGCCTTGAGTTTGCCGTCCGTGAAGAAGTAGACCTGCCCCAGTCGTTGTGGCCCGCGAATTCGACGTTTCCGCGGCAGAGCATCTGCCGGCCGCGCTGCGAGCAGTCGAAGACGCCGTTCTGCGCCTTGATCGTTTCGACCGGCTGGTTGTAGACGGCGCCGTTCCAGAGCGGAATCGGCGTTTCGGCATGGACTCCTGCGGCGGCCGGAAGAAGGGCGAACAGAAGGCTGAGCTTTTGCATGAATGGTCTCCGGAAGTGCGGATTATGGCGGATTATTTCTTGGAGCCGATCAGATCGCTGATCGTGAGCGAGAGAAGAGGCGAGGTGCGGCGCTCGATTTCGGCGTTTACAAGCTTGGTCGCGAGAAGCGTCATGGTTTCCTGCAGGCCGTTTTTGGGATTCTTCATGAGAACCCGGAGGGCAGGCGCGGAGCAGCGGCCGACAACGAGGTTGGTGAGCGTCTTCTGGGCGTTCGACTCAACGCTCTTCACCTTGCTCGAAGGAATCGTCTGGACCTGGCGGGCGGCGGAGGTCTTTGAGAGCGCCACGTAGGCCCACTGAATGAGAACCTGCTTGTCGCTGTCGGCGGCATGTTGGAAGAGGTAGCTTGCAAGCGCCTCGCTGGGGTCTGAAGTGGCGGCGGTCTGAACCGCTACAACGGGAGTCGCTAAAAAAGAGTTCCTCAAAAGTGAGCAGGCTTCTAATCTAATTCGGCCGTTTGAGGTTATTTCTAAAAGGTAAATCAAATGAATGCACCTATTACTGTTTCCCCGTCTTACCGTTTGTCTATGTTTTCCATCTTTGATAAAAAGATGGGTCGTTTTGCCGAGCCGTTCTGTGCGCCTAATGAGCAGGTGGCGAAGCGTTCTTTGATTGATTTCTTGCGCACGCCATCTGCTCAACTTTATACCGCTCATCCGGAAGATTTCGAATGCGTGGAAGTAGGGTATTTCGATACCGCTTCCGGCTTAGTCGTCAAGGTTGATGCGTATCAAGGCGCGTGGTTCCGGTTTGAAGATTTAGTTTCTCAAGCAGTTCCTGATAAGGAGTAATACGTAATGCAAATCCGCAGCAGATATTCGCTCGGTGCCCCTGAAAAGGGGCTAGAGTTTGTTCAACCCTCTTTGACGCAGCAGCAGTTTAAAGATGAGTGCGAAATCGAATCCCTACTCAAAGCCCATAATCTCGGACAGGTTATGGGAATTCTTAACAATCATGGTCAGCAGCCTCTATATGCTGACACTACGGCTATTCCTGATTTTCACGACGCTCAAAATCATGTGGCTCGTGCTCGTGAATATTTTGAAGGGTTGCCTTCTCACGTTCGTTCTCGTTTTAATAACTCTTTGTCTGAGTTTCTCACCAGTCTTAACGATCCGGGCGCTCGACAAGCGCTCGTCGAAATGGGCGTACTTAAGAAGGCTGCAGATTCGGCTGCGGATAAGGCTGATGTGCAGCCTGCTGGCCCTTCAGTCGTTGATAAGCAACCTAGCGCATCTGAACCCGGCTCTCAAGCGCTAGAAGGTACTCCGAAGACCTAAAGGTCGAAGTCCGACCAATTGCCCACTTGATGTAATTGGTCGGACTGACACCAAAAAACGTAAAATACTTTTTTTGTGGCAGGTTATTATTATGAATCGTTTTGTATCGCAGCATCGTTTCGCCGAGATTCCTCGTGCGGAGATTCCCCGTAGTGTTTTTGACCGTTCTTTCACAACAAAAACGGCTTTCAATTCCGGATATTTGATTCCGGTCTTTTTCGATGAAGTTCTCCCCGGAGATACTTTTGACGTTAACGCCAGTTTCTTCACGCGTTTGGCGACGCCAGTCGTTCCGATTATGGACAACCTGTGGTTAGATAGTTTCTTTTTCTTTGTGCCTTATCGCCTTGTTTGGGATCACTGGACCAATATGCACGGTGAGCGAAAGAATCCGCAAGATTCTGTCGATTACATTTGTCCGACCGTTACCGCTCCGGATAGTGGTTTCGGTTTTGGTTCGATTTATGATTATCTCGGCATTCCGCCGGATAAGAAGCTAACGGTTAACGCGCTTCCGCTTCGTGCGTGCAACCTCATTTACAACGAATGGTTCCGCGATGAGAATTTGCAGGATAGTCTTACCGTTAACACGGGCGATGAAAATGATTCGCCGACGACGTATTCTTTGTTCCGTCGTGGTAAGCGTCATGATTATTTCACGAGTTGCCTCCCTTGGCCGCAGAAAGGCGACAGCGTCGAAGTTTCTTTAGGTAGTACTGCGCCTATTTCAGGTTCTACTTTTGCTAATGTAGATTTCGGTTCTGTCGATTTTACTTTGCCTTATGCTGCGCAGGCTTTTACTAATCCTTCTCTTGCTCTTCGTCTTGGTCAGCAATCGTTATCCGCCGGTACGCATTCAGTTTCTGTTAATCCGGTTCTTGGTGATTTTACGTATAGTATCAACCCGGGTGGTCAGTCGGATTCTCCTACTAATGTTTCTTATAATAAGCCTTTTGTTCATATTAACGGGTCTGATTTTGTTGCCGATTTGTCGAAGGCTTCTCCAATTACGATTAATAGCCTTCGCTATGCTTTCCAGTTGCAAAAGCTTTTGGAACGTGATGCTCGCGGTGGCACTCGCTACACCGAATTGCTTCAGTCGCATTTTGGCGTTACTAACCCGGACCTCCGCTTGCAGCGTCCGGAGTATCTTGGTGGAAGCAGCACCCGTATCACGATTAACCCGGTGCAGCAGACAAGTTCAACGAACGATACTACCCCGCAGGGTAACCTTGCTGCTTATGGCGTTGGCTCTGATGTCTTCCATGGCTTTAACCGGTCCTTTACCGAGTACGGCTGCATTATCGGCTTCGTGAGCGTTCGCGCTGACCTTACCTATCAGCAAGGTCTTAACCGTGCTTGGTTCCGAAAGAGCCGTTTCGATTTCTACTACCCGGTTTTCTCGCATCTTGGTGAGCAGACTGTTCTTAACAAGGAAATTTATGCGCAAGGCTCGTCCGTCAAAGACTCGGCCGGAAATGTCATTGATGAGCAGGTTTTTGGTTATCAGGAACGTTATGCGGAGTACCGCTACAAGCCGTCGATGATTACAGGTATCATGCGCAGTACAGCACCGCAGTCGCTAGATGTGTGGCATCTTAGTCAGAAGTTCGAAAATCTTCCGAAATTGAATGCCGAGTTTATTCAGGATAATCCTCCGGTTGCTCGTGCCGTTGCAGTTCAGAACGAACCGCAGTTTATCTTTGATGCTTACTTTAAGATGAAGTGTGCGCGACCGATGCCGGTTTACAGTGTGCCGAGTTTGGTAGATCATTTCTAGTCGGGTTAAGGGGCGACAAGCCCCTTATCGGTAGTGCTTTTTCTTTTCTTTCTCGTTAGTTAAGGTTTTGATTTATTGTTAGTCAAAACGAAAACAATAAGGATTCTGATATGTCTTGGGCTTCTGTAATTGGTGCCGCCGCAGGAATTGGCGGCGGCTTACTTGGTAATTATCTAAATTCGCGCGAAATGCGTAAGCAGCGCGAATGGATGGAGCGCATGAGTAATACCGCCCATCAGCGCGAGGTTGACGATTTGCGCAATGCAGGTCTAAACCCCATCCTTTCCGCTACTGGCGGAAACGGCGCAAGTACGCCGCAAGGTCAATTGATTCCGATGGAAGACCCGATAGAGAAGGGCATTAACAGTGCCCTTGCCATTCGGCAGCAAGAATCAACCATTGGATTACAGGATGCGCAGACCGCTCAGGCTAATACTCAGTCGCATCTAAATACGGCTAGTGCTAAGCAGGCTGAGGAGCAGGCTAATCTTTTACGGATTAGTCAAGATAAAGTGCGCAAGGAAATGTCTGAAATTGATGCTCGCATTAAGAATCTTGATGCCGGCGCACAAAAGTCTCTTGCCGATGCTAAATTTGGTTCTGGTGAGTTAGGTACAGGTGCTCGTTTTGGCAATACTTTATGGGAATTTGGTTCAAAACAGGCCCCTGAATCGTTTAATTTTTTAAAAGGTTCTTTTAAGTCTTTATACGATAATGTATCTGATGCCGCTAGTAAACTTGGCACTTCTTTTGGTAATGTTTTAAATTTAGGAAAGGATTTTTTCAGAAAAGCAGGTAATTCCGCTTATTCAAATTTGTCTAATAATCGTTCAGGAACTGATTAATATGAAGACTTTTCTTTATTATGTTATACTGATTTGTGTAACTCTTTGCATTCTTGAGTTTACATTGTCTTATGTTTTTCGAGGTTTGATATGACATTACATGGTAAAGATTGGTTTGAGTTGATTTCCGGAGTTTTGGAATCTGTTATTACCTTTTTTAAAGGATTTTTTTCATGAGTAAGCGTTATAAAATGTCCCCGAAAGCGTCTCGCAAAATGTTTAAACGTGGTGTAATGCATTCTAAAAGTATTAACACAGCTAATCCAATGCGTGGCGGTATTCGTCTTTAACAGAGAGCGTGCGCGAGCAGTTGGTTTTTTCGCGCATGCTCAACCCTCCGCCGTAAGGCGGTTTTTTTTACTGTGAAGAATTATGACTTGTTATCACCCAATTCCATGCGCCCGTGGCGTGGAGATAGCAACAGGAAAGATTGGTATTTATTTCCAACCCGGACCGCCAAAAGGCGTTAGATATATTGAAGGTCTGACAGTTCCCTGTGGTAAGTGCATCGGCTGCCGTCTTGACCATAGTCGCCAGTGGGCGACAAGATGCGTCCATGAAGCGAAAATGCACAAGGAGAATTCCTTTTTAACTCTAACTTATAATCAAGAGCATTTACCAGAAAACGGTTCTTTAGTAGTTCGTGATATGCAGTTATTCTGGAAGCGTCTAAGAAAGGAGATAGCCCCGATTAAACTTAGGTATTTTCAATGCGGAGAATATGGTTCATTATTAAATAGGCCCCATTATCATGCAATTCTTTTTGGATTTGATTTTCGCGATAAGTATTTGTTTAGCAGTAATCACGGTCATCCTATTTATCGCTCTCCGCTTTTAGAGAAGATGTGGAGTGATGAATTTGGCCATCCTATTGGATATTGTTCAATAGGAGAGGTTACTTTTGAAAGCTGCGCTTATGTCGCTCGTTATTGTATGAAAAAGATTAACGGAGATAAGGCAGAGCAGCATTATCAAGGTAGAAAACCTGAATACGTTGTTATGAGTCGCCGTCCAGGCATTGGCGCAGACTGGGTAAAGACTTACTTGACGGATGTATATCCCGCGGACAAGTGTCTTGTCCGGCAAGGTACGAATGGCGAAATTTTGCCACTTCGTCCGCCGAAGTATTACGACGCGATTTATGATACAATCGATCCCGATGGCATGGAGGCCATCAAAGCTCGCCGAAAAGATGCCGCTAAAAGTCAACATAATAGTAGTTATGTTGACTTGTGGCAGAAAATAGCGTTGATTCTGTTGGAATTTACCCAAATATGCTCCGTTGCCGCCAAGACAACGCAAGGCAAAAAATGCTACGACATCTTCCTTGCGCCGCTCTTGCAAACTTTGAAGAAATCCGCAAGAAAGGCTTTGTGTACGTAGACAAAGCCCGATTCATCGAGACAATGGAACGGCTGCCCTGTGGCGTCGTTCGAATGATTCACCCAAGCCGTTTCGTGAAAACTCTTTTTACTATAGCTCTGGTGCCCTACTAAATAGCAACCCGAACAAGAACAGCCAATGCACGTATAATCATCAACACAACATTTTTCCCGTGGAAACAGCTGAGAAATGACACAGAATGCTCTGAAAATGGCTCCCTACGGCGAAGCAAACTTTTCGATTTTGCGTGCAAATAACCTTGCCTATGTCGACAAGACCGAGTTCATCGCCGAACTCGAATCGTTCGCCAATCGCTTTCCCTTCATCGTCCGTCCCCGCCGTTTCGGAAAGACGCTTTTCACGCAAACACTGCAGGCCTATTACGATATCGCCGCGGCCAAGGACTTTGAACGTAACTTTGCCGGCACCTATATCGGAGAGCACAAGACACCGCTTGCCAATACATTTCGAGTCATTCATTTCGACTTCTCGGGAATATCACCGCAAAATTTTGAGAGCGATTTCGCCGATCAGGTTCTATCGGGTTTTTTTGATTTTTGTCTACGTTATCCTTTTAAGAGCGGAGAGAGTCTTCTCAGAGAGAAGTTCGATTCTGCACATCGACTGCTGACAGCCTTTGTGCGTGAATACGAGGCAACCTTTCGGGAACCGATTTATCTCATCATTGATGAATACGATCAAGGAGCCAATGAGGTCCTTGCTTCCAGTCTTAAATCCTTTCAGGCGCTGACAAAGTCCGGGGGTGCTCTGAAGACTTTCTACGAAAGGCTAAAACAAATTGCTACAAAAGGAACAATCGGTCGAATATTTATCACCGGCGTTACGACGATTCAACTCGATTCGATGACATCCGGTTTTTCGCTTACGAAGAATTTCACGACAAATGCCCGATTCACAACCATGTTCGGTTTTACGGAGCGAGAACTTCGCAATTTGATTTCACAACTCGTTGACTTGAAACAATACGGAAAGTCTCTAGACGAAGTCTTGATTCGCATGAAAGAGTGGTACAACGGATACTGCTTTAATCCGGATATGCAAGAAACCGTTTTTAACTCGTCCATGTGTTTGAATTACTTAAGTTCAATTGCCGAGACAGGGAGAGAACCTCGCTCAATGCTCGACCCCTCGGTGGCCAATAGCCTTGACAAGATTGAAGCTGTTCTTTCGCTCGGTGATTCGGAATTTGTCCGTGACATTGTGAGTCGGGCCTTAAACAACCGACCGATTCCATTTGAAGGTGACCTTAAGGTACTCAATCTCAATACTCAAGAGTTCTTAGATGAACAGAATCTGTTATCCGCTCTCTTTTACATGGGATTTTTGACCTTCGCGCCGAACGATTGGAAGACCCTTACGGTTCCCAATCGCGCCATCGGGATTCAGTTCTTTGAGTATTACTTCAAGAACATTTTGAATGCTCCGCGATACACCTTTGATGCTGAGGAGTTTTCTCTGGCTTACAAAGCTCTGACCGAAGGGAATCCCAAACTTTGGCTTGATCTTGCCGATAGACGCCTCGCGCAAACAAGCGGCGTTCACATGGCTGTACACGTCAATGAGGCGGCTTTTCAAATGATGCTTTCTTCAACGCTTTGGGCATCGGGTGAATACGGCGGGCAACTTGAAATCGAATCACGCGGAGAGAACTCGGGCTTTATCGATTTACTCCTGACTCCCAAGCACGACACCTCTCTTCCGAGTTACGTCATCGAAGTCAAGCACCTGAAGACCGATGCAACCGATGAAGCCGTACAAAAAGCCCTTGCGGAGGCTAAAACGCAAGCGGAAAGATACGCTCAAGGAGAAGCCCTCAAGAGCATTTCCAATCTCAAACGCCTTGCACTCGTTTACAAAGGATTGAGGCTCTCGGCTTTTGAGATTTTTTAGTTTGTGCCCTGACCGTTTTGAGAATCGATGCCGGCAAAAATCCTGCAAAACCACCGGTTTCTCACGCTCTGCTTTACCGGCATGGCGGAAAAAAAGACCGACCCAAAACACCTGAGTCGGTCCCCTCGTCTTTAGAAATTCAAGACGCGTTTATTTTTAAGACTCCAAACGCTTGGCACGTAAGCAAGCCGCTGCCGTAAAGAGCGCATCGGACGAAGAATTGAGCGCTGTCTCGCACGAATCCTGCAACACACCGATGATAAAGCCGACGGCCACAACCTGCATGGCTGTGTTGTTGTCGATTCCGAAAAGGCTGCAAGCCAAGGGAATGAGCATGAGCGACCCACCCGGAACACCGGCCGCACCGCAAGCGCACAGGGACGCGACAACGGCAAGCAAAACCGCCGTCAGGAAGTCGACATGAATACCTAAGGTCGTGCAAGCCGAAAGCGCCAGAACCGTAATCGTGATGGCAGCACCGGCCATGTTAATCGTGGCACCCAAGGGAATGGAAACGCTGTAGGTATCCTGCGAAAGCTGCAATTTGCGGCAAAGTTCCAAGTTAACCGGAATATTGGCCGCAGACGAACGCGTAAAGAAGGCCATCACGCCCGATTCACGGAGCGTTAAGAGCGTCAAAGGATACGGATTGCGACGGATGCAGAACCAGACCAAAAGCGGGTTGAATACAAGCGCCACAAAGAACATGCACCCGAGAAGCACGGCAAGAAGCTGCACGTAGCCCACTAAGGCGCCGAATCCTTCGGTCGCAAACGTATTGGAAACAAGACCGTAAATACCGATCGGGGCGCAGGAAATGACGATATGGACGATAAATTCGATTCCGTCAGCCAGGTCGTTAAGCATTTCGCGCGTGCGGTTCGAGGCCTTCTTTAACGCGAGGCCGAAACCGACGGCCCACGCCAAAATACCGATGTAGTTTGCGGAAATCAGGGCATGAACGGGGTTGTCAACGGCTGAAAGGAAAAGGTTTTTCAGCACTTCGGCAATGCCGCCGGGAGCCGAAGCCGAAGCACCGGTTGTCGCCAATTGAATCGAAACCGGGAAGACAAAGCTTGCAATCACGGCTGTAGCTGCCGCACAGAATGTGCCGACAATATAAAGCACCAAAATCGGCTTAATGTGACTGTCGGCATTGATGTCCTGGTTAGCAATGGCTGCGCAAACAAGAATGAGCACGAGAACCGGAGCCACAGCCTTTAAAGCGGAGACGAAAAGTGTGCCGAGGAAACCAACTGAAACAGCGAAATTCGGGAAGAAATACGCTGTCAAACTACCTAAAACCAACGCTATAAGAATCTTCTTAACCAAAGACCCGCCGAGAATCATCGGCATCGCCCGATGAAACGGGATTTTATGATTTAACATGACTGCTCTCCGACTGCATAAAGCGCGCTTCAATAAAAAAGGCGGGAAAATTTCCCGCATGTTGCACCCGCAACCCGTGGACCTTACGCACAATCCCTCCTCCCGGAAGCGCCTCCTGCGTAAAACCCCAATACGCGCGACTTTTGAAAGAAGGCGAGCATACTCCGATTGCCGTCTGAAATAAAGTTTTACAAAGATTGAAGGAATAGTATTTTGCGCTTTTTAAAGACGCAGACGCCTTAAATAAGAAGAAAGACCGGAAACAGATGAAAAAATTTCGGGCAAACGAAGGACGTTAGGCATCAGAAAAAAGGCATTTGTTTCAATGGTTTAGAGATTCAATTCCGGCAAAAGACGATACGAAATACGGAAAAACGACGTAAATAAATGCCCTTGAAGTATCCGGAACCGTACAGG
Organism: uncultured Sutterella sp.; assembly: GCA_900544335.1. Lineage (GTDB taxonomy): Bacteria > Pseudomonadota > Gammaproteobacteria > Burkholderiales > Burkholderiaceae_F > Duodenibacillus. Next base: position 23,114 of record UQUS01000004.1, on the reverse strand, counting down.
CGTCCGATGAAAAGCCTCGGAAATTGACGGCGTAAAGGCAAAGCAACGTCGCCGGTAGCCGAGTAAGTCGCAAGTGTTCCTACGAAAGCGATTGCCCGGGAAAAGTCCGGAAGACTCTCGCCCTCGGTCAAAGAAAAAGGAAACGCCGGCTGAATGTAAGGAAATCCTCAATGCGGATGGTAAAGGCGTAAAAGCCTGACGAGAGCTCGCAAAAGATTCAGAGAAAAACAAAGTAATGTTCGTTTTAGAAAGCCGCTTTCTACTATTTTTAACGATAGATACTTTCTATCGAAAAACACCAGCCGGTCAGAACCCGAAAATTTTTCCGACCCGAGGGAAGAGAGCTGAAAACGGCGCTTAATTCTTAAGCAGTCACTTCAAAAAGAGCGAGCGCTGAATTCCCGCTAAAAAGTCTTAATCGTTATATCCTAACGTTTAAATTAGCTTTCCATTCATATCCTACGGCTTATCTGAGCCATTGAGACCGGAGGCGAGTGTAAAGCCCCTTGTTTTTAGCAAAATTTCACCCGAACCGAACTTGACGAATTCGTTTAGGTTTACTAACATAATAGTAACGGTTACACGGCTTAACCTTTAGGAAAGTAACGATATGAGACCTTCCGTCGCGGTAGAAGAATCTTTGCGAGTGCTCGGTCGCAACATCAAAACAGCCCGTCTGAAACGGCGTGTCCCCCAAGAGGTGCTCGCCGAACGCGCCGGCATCGGATTGAGTACCCTCACGAAGATAGAAAAAGGCAATTGCGGGGTGGCCATCGGAACAGTGGCTGCCGTCATACAGGCGCTCGGGATGGGACTGCCCTTTTCGGAAATTTTGACCGGCGATTCCATGACGCAAGCATTCGAGGAAGAAAATCTCCCGAAACGCATCCGTAGCACGATGAAAAAAATTTAAGGTCCTATGACAAACATTTTTCCGGTAAGCGTGATTGTCGACAAAAGCATCCTGACCGTCGGACAAATCGCTCGAGACGAGAGAGGAAAAAATTCTGCTTCCCCTACTTTGGCCTTTCGATACGATCCGACCTGGCTCAAAATCGGTTTTGCCTTAGGGGCGGCCTTGCCGCTCGAGCCCCGAATCCTGACTCCCGAAAATAAGGAGACTGTAACAAAACGCCTCCGAGAACCGATTTTCGGATTTTTACGGGACCACCTCCCCGGAACTTGGCTGTTACGGACCTCAGACTCGGCAAACACAACGAGCGATGCTCTCGATTTCTTGCTTGAAAATCCCCCCGCTTTGCGCTTTTCTTCCCTATTTTTCGGAACTGAGGCCCCTTCCGAAGTCCCTGCTCCGATTCTCACGAAGCCCCTAACGGGAAGGCTTATGCGAGCCACTGAAAGCTACTTTCGGGATCCTTCGCGATTGAGCGAGGAAGAAATTGACCTTATTCAGTCCCTGGGAGACACGTTCGGGGGAACGAAAATCAAGTTTCGTGTGCGGACGGAGAAAAACCCGGAGACCGAATATGTCCTAAGACCGCGCAATCCGGCGTCTCAAGTCGACGAACCCTTGTGGGCCGCCGTCACTATGACGCTAGCGAAAAAGGCGGGGCTTAAAGCCCTTTCGGGACGCTTTATCCCGAGCCTCGGGTATTTGGAAGAACGCTTTGATCGAGCAGGCGGAAATCCCCTCTTTTGCCTTTCGGCGGCAACGCTGGCAAAGGGCGGTGACAATGCCGCCTCCGTAACCTGGCTGGATATTGCCGATATTCTTAATCGTGAAGGGAGTAAACCCAAAGAAGACTTGCGAGAGCTTTTCTCTCGCCTTGTGTTTGATATGGTGGTTTTAAATAGTCGCGATATACCGGAGAACATCTGGTTTTATCGCCATGAGGGAGGCTGGAGGCTTTGCCCGATTTCGTATGCGCTTTCTAAGCCCTCGTCGCTCCCCTTTAGAACCTTGCAGACGGCCGTGGTCGGAAAAAACACACTCGCCGACACGAACACGGCCCTCTCGGTGGCACGCTACTTTAATTTAAGCGCACGCCAAGCAAAAGAAATTATTCTCACTACGCTTCGGGTGACGCGTGATTGGGAGAGTACGGCGAGGTTTTACGGGGCTCTGAGAAGCAATTGCACGTTGATGCAAAGCGCTTTCGCTGCCGAGACGGTCTGAGGGTGGCTCATTGCCGCTCTCGGTGTCCGAAAGCAGCCAAAGGGCGTCGGCCGCTTCGAATCGGTGCGCCAGGCATGTTAATGCTACTTCCTTTTTCTCATCAATGCCGCCTTTGCGGTTGATCCAAGCGAGCAAATCGCGACGGGATTCCAAAAACTCATCGCGGTAGACAATAAGAATGAACGCGGCGACCAGGCGTGCTTCTTCCGAAGGCGTCCGGCTTAAGTCCTTAATCGCTTCGGCCGAATCGGCATCAAGCCCGAAGCGGCACAGTGAAGACGCACGGCACGGAATCTGCAGACGCGGCAAATTAACAAACGCCGACTTAAACGTCACGAACGGTGACCGAACCAACTGCCGAAAACCCGATGTCCTAATCATTAAGTCCCCCTTACTAAAAAAAGACTTCCTACAACCTGAATTTTAACGGTTACGACCTGTAAGGATCATTACGTGATCTCTTTATTTGAAAGACTTTCGCCTTGAATCATAAGGAGATTTTTGCAAATGCCCAATGATCTTTTCAAAAGAAACAGAGGGCGACAGGGTGCCACTAAATCTAGAAACACCCCCGACTTTGCATCTAGATTTAGTATGGGAAGACATCGCAACGAAAGATCACGAGAGGAGCGCCATTTGACTTAAATCAAAGTCAAAGCCCCGAGGTTTAAAGGGTCTTTTACGAAAAGTCCTCTGTTTTCAAAGACCTTTACCGGCCAACTAAGAAGAGGCTATCGGCCCGGCACTCGCCTTAAAACCACGCTTAAAGGAAAGGCGGCGCGATACAATCCGAGACACACGAATTTGGGAGATAAGCTCGGAAAAAAGCCCATCTTGCCGAGTAAGCCCTGCCTCGAATAACGGAGTTATCTATGTCAGAAGCACAGCATCTAATTGACCGCTTTATGCACTATGTCGCCGTGAGCACGCAAAGTAACAGTAAAGCGGCAACGGTTCCGAGTAATCCGAACGAAATTCAGCTCGCTGAACTCCTTGCCAAAGAGCTCACGGCTATGGGAATGACGGACGTGGAGATTTCCGTATTCGGGTGCTTAACCGGGAAACTTCCCTCGAACCTTTCTGCCGGTCAAACGGCCCCTGCCATCGGCTGGTGTGCGCATTTAGATACCGTGGACTGCGGCCTTAGCCCTGAAATTCACCCGCATCTTGTGAAAAATTACGACGGAGGCGATATTTCTCTTAATCCCGAAAAAGACATTTGGCTTAAAAAGGCCGAGCACCCCGAGCTTGCGCCTTACGTCGGAGACGATATTCTCGTGACGGACGGCACCTCGGTTCTCGGCGCCGATAACAAAAGCGGTGCTGCCGTCGTGATGGAGGCCTTGAGCATCGTCACACGCGAAAAGCTCCCGCACGGGGATATTTTCGTGGCCTTCGTACCTGATGAAGAAATCGGCCTGAAAGGCTCAAAGAAACTCAATCTGTCAAAATTCCCGGTTGACTTTGCCTACACCGTTGACGGCGGAGAACTCGGCGAGGTCGTTTACGAGACCTTTAATGCCGCCGAGGCCGTCGTGACCATCCGAGGCATTTCCGCACACCCGATGAATTCCAAGGGCGTTCTCGTGAACCCTGTCTTTGTGGCGCATGACTTGATTGCCCTTTTGGATCGGACGGCGACCCCCGAATGCACTGAAGGGCGCGAGGGCTTTATTCACCCCAAGTCCGTTGTCGCCGGGGCCACCGATGCCGTCATCCGTCTTAACATACGCGACCACGACAAAGCGCGTTTTGAAGCGAAAAAAGCGTTCCTAAAAGAAGCCCTTTCCTTTTTGAAAGTGCGCCATCCGCGCGCTCAAATGACCCTTTCCATTACGGATACATATGCGAATATCGCCGACGCGATTACCCCCGAAAAGCGCGCGGCCGTGGAATTGCTGATCGGTGCCGTGAAGGACCTTAATCTTCCGCTTAACACCGTCGCGATGCGAGGCGGCACGGACGGCTCTTACCTATCCTCGTGCGGGATTCCGACCCCCAATTACTTTACGGGCGGGGCGAACTTTCACAGTTACGCTGAGTTCTTACCGATTACACCCTGGGTCAAAAGCCTGAAGACAACGCTTCGGATTATCGAACGCTCGATTACGATGCAAAAGGAAGCGGTATAGGGAAAGGCCTAATGCCCTCACCACTCATGTGGCAAGGAGGTGTGCCTCGGCCCCGATTAAAAATCCCGTCCGAGGCACTTCTTTTACGATTCGAATCGGCTTTAGTTCTCGGAGACCTTTTCAGGCGCCGGGGCTTTTGCCGGGACTTTCTTTTGCAACACCGCCCCGAAAAAGCCGTCGGTGTCCGTCAGATTCGGGAGCATCACCAAATCGTTTCCGAAACGGTCTCTGACCCAGTCAGGAAGGTTAATCCCCTGCTTGGCCAGCACATCCGTAGCGCAAAGCGCTTCGAACTCGGGATGGCGGCTCAGAAAATCTCGGACAACGGCCTGGTTTTCCTCTTCAAGAAGCGAGCACGTGGCGTAGACAAGACGCCCTCCTGCTTTCACAAGTTTGGCGGCTTCTTCGAGAATTGATTTTTGAAGCGCATTGATGCGCTCAAGTTCCTTAACATTTAACCGCCAACGCAAGTCGGGATTGCGCCTTAAGGTGCCGGTTCCCGTACAAGGCGCATCGACCAAGACGCGGTCGAATTTACCCCTTAAGCGCTTGACGCGTAAGTCCTTTTCATTACGAATCGCCATAGGGTGCACGTTCGACAAACCGGCTCGTCTCATGCGGGGCGTTAAACCGGCAAGACGTTTTTCGTTGACGTCAAAAGCATAAAGGCGCCCCGTCGAGCGCATCGCAGAGCCGATAGCGAGGGTCTTGCCGCCCGCCCCTGCGCAAAAATCACAAATCATCTCGCCGCGCTTAGCACCTATTAGGCGGGCGACGAGTTGACTGCCCTCGTCCTGGACATCGATGCGCCCTTCCTGGTACATCGGCCATCGTATTAAGCCCGGTTTATCCACAAGGCGGATTCCGTCCGGAGAAAAAGGAGTTTCCTCTCCCTTAACGCCGTGGTCCTCAAGTTCTTTTAAGACATCCTCGCGTTTGGCTTTAAGGATATTGACGCGAAGATCAAGCGGAGCCCCTTCTTGCGAAGCCTTGAAAATTTCCTGTGATTCCTTAGGGCCGTATTGCTTTTCAATCCGGTCATAAAGCCAAAACGGCATCTCGGCTGCCACCTCCGGAGCGGCTTTCCCCATCGGTTCAGAAAGCATATTCTCAAGAGGTCCCTTGTCGCTTCCGAGAATCGAATCGGGAACGGCATCCTTGCCGTATTGCGAAATGAGCGTTAAAAGTGCTGCAACCTTCGGAGCTCGAGCGGGCGCAATCGGTTTCATGCGGTAGGTAATCGATGCTAAATGCCGCAAAGCGTAGAAAATCGCCTCAGCCAAAATCGAGCGATCTCGGCTTCCGAGTTTGGGATTGGATTTAAAAAAGGCCTTCATGAGCTGATCGGCCGGTCCGTCAAGCTTCAAAATCACCGCTAAGGCGCGTGTTAATTCTCCGACAATCAAACTCGTGATGCGCACTTTTCCGGGATTGATTTTGACAAGGCGCTCGTGACTGGCTTTACCTTTGACAATGCGTCCCTCTTTTTGCGCTTCGCGGTACGCATCTTTTTGCCTCCTGTAGGCGGCCTTCTGGCGCTCCGTCATGCGACGCCCCGTTTCGGTGTGTTTGGTACGCACCGGAGCAAAGGGCATCTTCTTTTTAAACTGCGGTTTTTCAGACATCGGAATCGTTCTTTACTCGATTAAGTTATCGAAAACAGCAAGGTTTTGCGCTGTTCGGGCGCTCATCATAACGCGACCGTCGTGTAATTTCACAGCTCCGGTGGCAACAGCGTGCACGCAACGCGGGAAAAGCACGTGCTCCAATTTAAGTCCCCGGGCTGCGAGTTTCTCCGGGGTATCGGTCGGAACTACAGGGACCACGGCCTGTCCGACAATGGGGCCGCCGTCTAATTCACAACTTGCAAAGTGCACCGTGCAGCCGTGAACACGCACGCCGGCTTCAAGGGCTCGCTTATGGGTATCTAAACCCTTAAAAAGCGGAAGCAGCGCCGGGTGAATATTAAGAATCTTTCCTTCGTAGTGATGAATAAAGACTTCGGTTAAAACACGCATGAAGCCGGCTAAAACAATCACCGCGGGATTTAAGGGATCGATAACCTGAATCATGGCGCGCTCAAAGCTTTCGCGGTCCGGATAGGCTTTGTGGTCAATGACAGCGGTCGGAATGCCGAGGTCTTGTGCTTTAGAGAGACCCGCTGCATCGGGGCGATTGCTCACAACAAGGGCAATGCGAATGCCCTCTTTGTCCCAGTGTTCTTTTTTTGCCTGTTCGGCAATGGCCACGAAATTTGATCCGCGGCCGGAGATGAGGATAACGATGTTTTTCATGATGCAGTAGGAAATCTAGACGGTTGATTGTATCTGAAAGGATAAGCGAAACTGACAACAGGGCATCCGCATCCAGAAACCAGCAAGAGAATCACGCAGATTCGCGCAATCACTACTTAAACGGGTTTGATTCGCGAATTTGCAGAAGTAAATCCACATAAGTTCCATGCCATTCCTTTTCAATCTTTCCATATCCGCCATGTTTTTCCAGGGAGGAGGACGGAGATTCAAAGCGGCAACTTCTAACCAAATATTCTTCAAAATCCTTACGGTTACTTAGCATACAGAAAAGTTGCCAATCCTTATTTACGAACAGCATTCCGCCATCGGCCCCTTCATTCCCGTTCCAGGGTTTTGAGGAACTGAACCCCAATGCCGCAGCGCGGAGAAAATGTTTTACACGGTAGGAATAAAAGATTTCAGAGTCTCCGCCATAGCCCAAGGGATCGCTGATAATTACACGTCTCAAACATTCGGAAACCGACATATCACCGGAACAAAACGCTTTCAAAAGCATGGCACCCATAACAGTCGGCATATGCGTATCTAACAGCTCTAAATTACGCTCGAATCTACGGTCAGGTATTTCAATAGTTTGAGTAAACGCCCCGATAGAATTCAGTTGCCCGAACAATTCTTTGGCCCAGGACTTGGGTTTACTGCTCTTGATTTGCGCCTCAATAGCCAAAGCCTGATTTACTTTCGCTCCGTCCAAACGAAACTTGAAACGAGCAGCTCTGGACGCATTAAAGACTGTAGGATCAGCGCCGACGAAGCTCTTCACGGAAAAAACTGACACATAAACCCTCCAGGGTCACACCGCGTGCTATTGCTAAACCGCCGATTACCACAGCACGTATTCCATATCGATTCCCTTCGTAATCAAGTTTATTCTGTTTCGAATAGTTGGAAGTATTAACAACGTACACCTTGACTAATTTATTACTCTCATATAAAGCTGCTAACACCTCATTCCAAGAAAACTCCAAATTCGGGAAAGAACTTGTATAGGTATCTCTCAACTCTCGAATAATAGGATTGCGATCGGCAGACGCAGATACCCCGTAAACCTCCACATTATCGCGAATCTCATCCACATAGTCAGCGACTAAATCGCTTAAATCGTTTTGAATTTGTGTAAACCTTGAAACATTAATCATCATTGAGCGATGTCTAACCGCATCAAGCTTACGCAAATCCAATATTGTATTAATCAAAAGATACTGTTGAATACTTGTTTTTATTGACGGCCATAAAGATTTAAGCTTAAAATCTTTTTTGTGTTTAAGAGGCAGGTCATGCTCTGCATCATTAATCCGGCACAGGTAAGGAGATTTTTCGTATGATACTTCTTCATTAAAATCAGTGTCCGACAGCATTTCAGGAACACCGAAATAGTTACTCGGGATGTTCGTCGTTCGTATAAAATTACGGGGGAACAAATCATCTGGTGTATCCCCGCTTACGTCGACGTCAGGATTAATGAAGACATTGGCAAACGGCGTAGCTGTAAATCCGATATAGGTCGCATTCTTAAAAAGCGCAAGCAGTATTCTGATTTGCTCATTAATTTTAGTAGGATCTTGATCCTCTTTGTTCGTGTTAACCGACGCATTATCTGCCTCATCATCTATTAATAATAACGGTCGATTTATATATTGTCCGTCGAGGTTTTTATCCTTCAGCCATTTGTTAACGGAAACTAAAACACTTCGGTTCTTTTTCAACACAAGCAGCAACGGCTCGTTTGCAGAGGCCAACGGAAAGTTTAAAGTTCCGCGCAACTTCTTATTAAAGTCAGCATCGACGGATGTGCAACTCACCGGAATGTGTTTCGAATCAATGAGACCAACGCCTATAGCTTTTCCCTCATGCTTTTCCGCGTAGTTTCCGCTAGGCTTTCCGACAAACTCCGCATCAAGTCTTCCTTGCGTTTGCCGGCGTAAAGTTTCCAACATCCCCGTTAAAACTATAATTATCCGGTATCCGGCATCTGCGGCCTTATTAATCAGTCCCGTGAAGACTGCTGTTTTCCCGGACTGAACGTCTCCGATAACCAGTCCGCGTCTTTGCCAAGGGCATACACTAATTTGAGGATTCCCGCACTGATCCAAAATATCATCGGTAACCGTATCAATATCACGGATTACTTTAGAAGACCAGTCCTTCTCCTTTAAACATTCCTTATAACGTTTCCAGTAATACTGTGGATTGGAACTCCAACATTCCGCCACCCACCGCTCTTGAATCCCATCGGAAAGTGTAGTACCGAGAGTAAATTTCACACTGACTCGGGAACGAATTTCCTCAATGGCCCTCAGAACGGTTTGCCTATTTGCAGATATATTTAAAGCATTAAGAGCTCCGCCGGAAATCAGCTTATCAAACTGTTCGATTCTTGTATCCAACTCTTCAGGTTCAATTATCGAATCATCAATCCCTGGATTTATTTGAAAGAACAGTTTTAACAACGTTGAAATGTCGCATTCTTGCTTCATCTATTCGACCCTCTACTTATTAAGTTTCAGATTTTTAACGACAGAGTTCGTTAGCTGTTTATTATCAGCTACAGCAGAATTATCTTTCATTATTTGGACAAAATCTCTTAGTTCTTCGATGGTTGTTGAGTCTGAGCAAATTCCATTCAACACATCTTTGAGCAACTGTATAGAATCTTTATTCTCTGCATCCGAGTAAACACTGGATTTATCTCCGCAGTATTGAGAGGAAACCCACCTGCTCGGATAAAACAATTCAACCATACCGAGATAACAATGCAACAACCTGCGTTGCTCGGAATCTAAACTGTCAAGCAGTTCTTTATATATTCCGAAGTCTTTATTTAGTCTTACGGCAAATTGTGTTTTCCCGATAATGCATGCATCCCAAACGAGGTTCTCAGGTTTAAGAGAGACATGAGTCCCTCTTCCTGACTGAATGTCTCTGGATTTCTTTACCAAGATATCCAAATATCCAGCCAACTTGTCTCTCACGACACGAGGAGGGATTGCAATGGATTTTTTTATATCCAATTCCCAAATGCTATCCATTGAATTCGGCACATCCACGCAAACACGACATAATTTCGATGCCTGGGCCTTTCGAGCAAGCCTCAACCAGCCACCCCAAAAAATCAATCGCTTTCCACGGTATATATAGAAGCCTTGATCCTCACCGAACGTACGGTCTCTAAGGCCCAGAGTCGTCATTTCCGAGGCAGTGATGCGATTTTGATGCGGCAGGGTATACCCGGTAACAACAATTGGAGTATTCGGAAACTCCGGTATAAAAATCAGTTCCGGAGGCAGTGCATCAACACCGGATTTTCTGTTTTCGAGAAACGGATCTTTTGCTTCAATTCTTCTGCCGTTGACAGTAAAAACAATGGGGTTTTCTGAGTCCGATATGAAGCGATGATAAACTAAACCCAAGTGATCCCGTGCATCGATTAACTTGGAAGTCAATTCATCAGAGCGACAACCATTATTCGCAGAGAATCTGTCAAATCTATGCCATATCAATAAAGTACCGTGTTCCAGTTGATTAAACATCTCGAAACAAGGAAACTTTTCGTATTCCGATTCATTAAATATGGTTAACGACCAATCTTGTTCCTTTTGAATAGTATCAATCGACCAACCTGCGGCATAAGTTCCCTTTTTTGTTCTGGTTACAACGATAAATTCCCTGCATTGTGAAAGCGAGGCTGTTTTCATCCCGAGCCCGAAACGACCCAAATCTTCCGTCTTCCGGTTTTCATTAGGATTTTTACTCGCGTGACGCATAGATTCAATCAGCGTAGGCTCATCCATTCCGGAGCCGTTATCAAGAATTGCCAGATAGGCATTCTCACTCGGATCGGTAGGTGTCAGAATGTCTACATGAGTTGCCCCTGCTGAAATTGAATTGTCAATAACGTCAGCCAAAGCCGTTTGAAATGAATAACCTAGTGCCCGCATGGATTGAACCATCTTTTCAGCATTCGGAGGCAACGAAATTAACTTGGACATTTTAATTTAAAACCAGAACGGATATTTAAACCAGTTTTGAAATAACTCTGTCTATGTATTTTATTGCGTACAATAGAATTCTTTGCCTACATATTTATATTAGAGCAATACATTCTTTGGGAATTTTATTTTAAGTATCTGTCTCCTCATACCCCTCCTTCCGAGTATTCGCCCCTTCGCATAACCATTCTGCAAAATATGAGCCCTCGTTTCGTCGAGCACTTCAGAATTCTCGTTTTTTCGAACGGTCGAATTCAGAGGATGTACGCATCTTTCCTACAACGGTTCGATTGTTAACGCCGGAGAATCACTGAAACTGCAACGAAGACATTGTACTCACCCCAAAGTCTTCATACACGGTTTTTTAGAATCTCGAGCAGGAAATTTTGGTCTTAAATCAATGAACTCTTTTTCATTAAAGTCTAAATTGGGCTCAGTAAGTACGTAGGCCCCCCTGTGCGAGCGTCATTTTTTCTTCCATTCCGGCACGGTCTTATGTAGGTTCGGGAACCCCAATCGAGCCGCAATTTCATGTTGCCGTTTTGTCACCTCAAGCCAGTGCCCTTTGCCGTCCTTGTCGAAGATGATTCTCGGTGCCGTGAGCCCCAAAAAAAAGACTCTCTGTCTTCTCTTCCAACCTAATCCTTTTCCGCCAAAGGCGGATCGATAAATTGCTTTAAATACTCTCGAAGGTTTTTATCAACAACGTAAACAAAACACCCACGAACACCGCGAGTGAGCAAGACTTTATAGCTATTGAGAACAAAAGAACGAAGCTCTTCATCCCCTGCCTCATCTTTATCTATCCCGTTTTTCATATTTGCATCAAAAACATGGTCTCTATCGACAACAATCCGTTTGTTTTTCTTGTCGTACCGAAGGTCCGGACCGATGATGACTCCAACGTAAGCTAAATCAAATCCTTGCGTTGTATGAACGCAGCCGATTTCACGGACAGCATTTTTACTTGTGATCCAGCCGTCTTGGGTTGTGTTCCAGTGATACTTTTTTCCTTCGATTTCAATATCATTAACCGAGGATTTTTTCTTAGCCTGCCAAGGCCAAGCAAACCCGGCCACAATGCGTGAATAGCCGTTTCCCTTTGGGTCCGAGCTCAAGCTCTGTATTTCTTCATAAAGTGGCGTGAAATGCTCGTACAAACGAAATTCATAATCCTCAAAACTCTTTTTCTTAGCAGTTCCTTGAAAGATTTGATTGAGATACTCGATAAAACTTGCCCCACCCTGACATCGCATTTGCGTTGTAAGCTCAAGACGCGGAAACTCCGGGCTGATAAAGGGGGCGATTTTCTTTTGAAAATCCGCATCCGGGACATCCGCTGGACGAACGGTTTGAGCCGCATCGTAAAAGAGAATCTGGCATCGGCTTTGCTTCATAATCCAATCGAGCGTCGTCGATGTCTCGGGATTTAAGCCGAGAAGTTCGGAACTCTTTTTATACTCTCCACGCCAACTGATATTTGTGTACCGTGGAAGACGATGCGCCTCATCGACAATTAAAAGATCAAATGGCTCTGTGGCCTTAGCTACGTCAACTGTACCGATAACAATCCGTCCTACGGCAAGCTTACCCTGTTTGAGTTCCTCTTTAAGTGTTGTCCGAAAGACTTCTCGAAGAGTTTTTCGTAGCGAAGTCATTGCCACAACATAGCCAAGCCGAATGGGACGCTTTCTCTTTTGAACAAAGTCAAGCAGTTCTCTTTGAACCTTCAGACAATAACTCTCGTCAGAATCTAGATTCTCCTCATCATGAGCGGTATTCATGGGAGCGAAGTTGGCTTCAAGTAGCAGGGAGAGAATTTTTGTCGCAACAATGGTCTTTCCCGTACCGGCTGCCCCTGAAATTAACTGAACGCGCCGCTTCCGATTCTTTAAAGCGTCAAGAATGCAGTCAATCGCTTTAAAACACACATCACGCTGCTCGACAGTGAGCGCCGTATATGGAGAAAACTTGTATTTATCGCTTGAGGTAATGTCTAGAAAGGACTTCCGGCTTAAGTGGATGCGAGTCCAAAGCGTCCCCATTTCTTCTACATAAGAAAACCTCTGAAAATAATCGTGGCGTGCACTTTGTCCGAGATTTTTGTTTTTTACGGCAAATTGTGGGTCACACTTAAAGAGCCGAATAAGTGTCTGCTCCACATCCAAAATCGCAGACTTGTTATATCGATTGTTAATAACAACTTTGATGCCGGAATATAGATTACATTTTTCTTCGTCCGCTAGATGTTGCTTGACGCGTCCGATGAAGTTACTCGTCTCCCCGATATAAAGCGGGCAAGGTTTTTTACTAAGACTTCCATGAATTAAGTAAACAACAGGCCAATCCGAGCATTTTTCCTCAGTCTTTGCAACATCGGGCGTATGGGGATTAAAAGCAAATTCCTCAATCCTAATTGCTTCGCCGGTCATCGTGGATCACTTAAGCTCCGTGTATTTCTTCGCTGTCCCCCGAGCTTTGTCAACGGGGTACTTGCGAGCGTTGGACTCAATCTTTTTTTTAATGATTGTTGCAACGTCAAAGCCACACTTATCGGCTAGCAGGAAAGCATAGTTAAACACATCGGCAAGTTCCTCCTCGACTTTCTCTCTCTTGGCTTCGGAGGGCGTTTTCCATAAGAAGGCTTCCAAAAGCTCGTTGGCTTCGATGCTTAATGCAATCGCCAAGTCCTTGGGATTGTGAAACTTATCCCAATCGCGCTCTTCCGTGAAGTCGCGAATCTGCCGTTTTGTCTGCTCAAACTGATCCATATCACGTCACACACAAACACTGTTATCCGGGAAAAGTCTTTCAAAAATCAATACTAACAGAAACCCATTGTCGGCAACAGGTTAATCGCATTAACTGTCCAAGTTTAGATTCCATTTGTAGCCGAAACACTCAGATTCGATATGTTATGAGTATCGGAATTGAGTTACCCTATAATGACATGCTCGGCAGACTACAATGAGTTAATCGACATCGAAAAGCATGACATGAACCCATGATTCGACACTGTGACATTCAAGCCTGGCGTATTTTTGTAACGGTCATTCGAACGGGGTCTATTTCAAAAGCCTCGGAAGTGTGCGAAATGGCACCGTCCAACATTTCACGCCTGCTTTCGCAACTTGAAAAAAGCCTCGGAAATGTCGTTCTTTTTGACAGACAGTATTCCCCTATTGTTTTAACCAGCACGGGACAGCTTGCTTATGAACAAGCAAAACACCTGCTGTCGACTCACGATGATTTCATAGAAGAAGTCTCGGAGGCTAAAAACCCTTATTCCGGAATTGTCCGAATCGGAATGCCTCAGTCATTTTTCGATCGCACGCTGTTGGATGCAAGCATCAATTTAAGAGTTCAGTACCCCGACATTCGAATTGAGGTCTTTCAGTCCGGATTCCTTCCCCCGATTCAATTCTTCGAAAACGGTCATCCGCTCGACGTTGTCATCGGCTACGGCCCCGATGTCAGCCAAACGGATGTTGTGCAAACTCTTATCGGGGTTTGTCGCAGTTTTCCTTTGGTCTCTCCGGTCTATGTGCGGCATTTCGGGATGCCGAAAACAAAACATGACCTGAAACACCACCGGTTACTTTTGTTTGACAACTGTCGCGTACCATCGAATGCTCAATTTGCCGACGGGGATGCGAACATCATCGGAAAATTTCATGATTGTTTGTATTTGCCGAACAACACGAGTCTGATGGTTGCCGCAGTTCTCGGCAACGGCATTCATTACGGCGCTCAATTGCTTTACTCATATCAGGACATTGCCAAAGGAAATCTGATTGCAGTCCGGCATTTGTGGTCGTTTCCCGATTGGCATTATTACTTGTTTATCAATCCGCAATCGAAGAAACGAAAGCGCGTCATGATGGTTGTCGATCTGATACTCGAAGAGCTCCGAGCAAAACTCGCCGTTGCCAACCAAGTTTTGGAGGCTGAAAGCCCATGATGCGACACAATGATATCCAAGCCTGGGAGGCATTTGTCACCACGGTGCGGACAGCCGGTCTGAGCCAAGCCGCGCGTTCTCTCGGGACCACGCTTTCCAATCATGTGCGACTTTTGAAGGAATTGGAACTCTCCTTGGACGGAGGACCCCTATTTGCCAGGCGACAAAACCCCGTCGAATTGACCCCGTTCGGCCGGCGTGTTTTCGAGGTAGGGACAAAACTTGTAGATACGCACAGCACCCTACTCGGCCTTATCAGAAAAGATTGCGACGTTGTTTCGGGAATCGTCAGGTTGGGAATGCCCGACCCGCTTTTCAATCTACTCCTGGATGCCTGTGTTAAATTCAAGGAACTGCATCGAACGATTCAACTGGAAATCTTTAACTACTCGGAGTTACCTCCGATCAATTTCATGAAGCCCGGAAGAATGCTCGACGCAGTCCTAGGTTACGGCTTCAAAGACTCCTGCGACCGCCCTGATGAAATGTGTATCGGGGAGTGCTTCTTTTACCCGCTGATGTCTCCGGGGTACTTAGAAAAACACGGAATGCCCAGAACAACAAAAGATCTTAGAAAACACACTTTGCTTACTTTGGATCAACGACTTGTCCAGAACTCCGCATCGTTTATGGACATCGGCGAACAAGAAATTTTCCGGTTATTCTCCCAATCCTTGTCCTTTCCGACGGCTTCCGCTTTAATTTCCGCCGCTTTACACGGTCGGGGAATTTTGTACGGCGGTCAGTCTCTTTATTACAGCAAGTACGTTCAGACCGGGCAATTGATTGTCATGCATCACTTGTGGCGTTTCCCCAAGCGATATCTCTACCTGTAT
This sequence comes from uncultured Sutterella sp., assembly GCA_900544335.1. Taxonomy (GTDB): domain Bacteria; phylum Pseudomonadota; class Gammaproteobacteria; order Burkholderiales; family Burkholderiaceae_F; genus Duodenibacillus. Next base: position 7,744 of record UQUS01000004.1, on the reverse strand, counting down.
ATCAATCCGCGTTCGGTCCGACTCAGACGCGTGCAAGTGGTAACCGACTACATTCGAACCGTGATGCAAAGAAAAATGAAAGAGGCCGCTTCCTGCTTTAATTCCCCGTAAACCTTCCCGAATAAAAACAGCGGAACTGCCTTCGCAATCCCGCCGTTCGACTGATGTTCGAAAGGTGCATCAGAACACAAAACTTTGGATAACCAGACCTGTTGCAACGGCACATACCGTCATCACAAGTCCCGGTAGCATGAATGAGTGATTCAAAACGTACTTTCCGATTTTGCAAGTTCCTGTTTGATCAAAGCCAATCGTAGCAATCAGTGTTCCGCTTGTGGGAAAGAAGAAAGTCGAGTTAACGCTGGGCAACATGCCGGTTAAGACTCCGGGAGGCAAACCGAGAGCGAGACCGAGGGGCATGATTGCTCTGATTGTCGCGGCCTGACTGGCCAGCATGGATGCCATAAAGAACAAGAAGACGGCAAACAACCACGCATGCGCTTGAATAAAGTCTTTGGATGTCGCTAACCAAGCTGCCTTATGTGCGGCGATGAAACTATCTCCTAACCAGGCCACGCCGAACACGGCAATCATGGCCGTGACACCGGCTTTCATGATAGGCGAATTAATCGCTTCGTTGAGTTTAGCCTTCGTCACAAGCAAAATGACACCGGCAATCCCCAGCATGAAAATTTGCAGAAACATTGCCATGGAAATAGGCTTTGTTGCTCCCAACGGAGTGCGAAGAGCCGGGAAAAATCCGGACAGCACGACAATGCACACGCCGATAATAAAAATCCACGCAGAAATCGCTGCCGACTTCGGAAGCGCCGCCCTCTCAACCGTTTTAGGGACATTGACAAGGCCGGCCTTCAAACGTTCCAAATATTCGGGATCGTCCTTGAGTTCTTTGCCCTTTTTGTACATAACGCATGAGGCACAAAAGATTCCGACTAGCGCAGCCGGCACCGTAACAGCAAGGACCTTTCCGAGATTGACATCGTACCCCTGTGCAGCGTACAGGCCGAGAATAGCAGCAGTCGCAGCAGAAACGGGGGAAGCCGTAATGGCATGCATGCTGGCAACGTTAGCCACGGTCATCGCTCGCTCCGGCCGAATTCCGTTGTTATAAGCCACTTCGAAAATAACCGGCATCAACGGATAGGAGATATGTCCTGTCCCTGCCAACATGGCAAAGAACCACATTGTTAGCGGAGCAACGAATGTAACGCGTTTCGGATTCGCACGGATAATGCGCTCGGCGACTCGAACCATCCAGTCAACACCGCCGGCCGAATACATCACGGACGAGGCAGTGACAACGGCTAACAAAATCAGCATGACATCAATCGGAGCCGAAGTGGGTTTTATTCCGAAACCGACGACGAGAATCAATAAACCTAGGCCGCCGAAGATACCAAGTCCCATTCCTTTATATCGTGCTCCGATTGCCACTGCGCCGAACACGACAACAAGTTGCAAAATAGTTTCCATCATAGAGATTACCTATTTGGTTAAAAGTGTTTCGGAGGCGGGCAGCAGTCCGCCTCCGAATCGGGCACTAATTGTTGATTTCTTGAGAAACAAGTTCTTCCAAATGCGCTTTTGCTTTCGCAACGTTTTCTCGTCTTTCTTCCGTCAGTTGCTTGTCCTTATCCAACAGTGCCTGCAGATGATTTAACTGTCTCTGGACTTCTTCAGGAGCCGGACCGCCGAGATACTTCTTGGAATAGCAATTCATCTTCGGATCGAGGGCCTCTTGCAGATCCCTCTCCTCCATGATTGTGTTCTTCCCGAAGAGCTCTTGGAAGTAAATGTTCACGACCTTTGTGTCAATCTGGTTAGCGAGCAACTTGTGTTCGAGCATGTGGTTGACAACTTTAGCGACGATCCGATGAGCAGCGCGGAAAGAAATCTTATCGTGACGAACGAGAGCATTGGCCAATTCTGTAACAGTGCAGTAATTACCCTCGGCGGTTTTGAGCATTCTTTCTTTGTTGACTTTCAAGGTCCTCAACGTAACATTGAGCATATCAACGGATGCTTTCGTCGTTTGTACGGAATCCCAAAGATTTGCAAGGATTTCCGTAAATTCCATGCAGAAGGTATAGGGCATCGTCCGAGACGTCCCCATTCCGGAGGCAAACAAACCTTGTGCCGTAGCCGTCTTTCCTTTGATGTATTCGAGCGTCCACGGATTCTTCTTCTGGGGCATGATTGAACTGATACAGGCACACGAATCGTGGATTTCCAAATAACCGTAATCCGGCGTGGCCCAGACATACAAATCATTGCAAATACGGCACAATGTATTGTTAAGAATGGCCATTGCTGCGAGGAATTCAAGGGCAAAGTCCGTTGATGCGACGCAATCAAGGGAGTTCTGAACCGGCCGATCGAAGCCGAGCAATTCCGTGGTCATTTCCCGATCGATGGGGAACGTTGTCGACCCCATTGAAGTTCCGCCGAGAGAATTCTCATTGATTGTGACATAGCATCCCTTCAGACGATGGAAGTCACGTTCCAAGCACGCCGAGATGGCCGAACAGTAATGGGCAAAAGTAATGGGCTCAGACGGTTGCAGATGCGTATATCCCGACATCACGGCATCTGTATTCTGATTAGCAAAATCAATAATGGTCTGGCGAAGTTTGTTGACAATGTCACAAATCTCGAAGAAGGCATTTCGAGTAGCAAGGCGCCAGCTCGTGTAGTTCAAATCATTGCGGGAACGTGCGGTATGTTGCTGACCGCCGATTTCAATTCCCGTTTTCTTGATTAAGTAGGTCTCAAGGTTAAAGTAAATTTCCTCTTTGTTCGGATCAATTTCAAACGTCGGCCTATCGCCCATTTTTGCCATTTCATCATTAACGGCAAGGATGGCCTTTTCTGCTGCTTTGCTGATGATGTTTTGTTTTGCGAGCATTAGGACGTGCGCTTTGTTGCAATCCAAGAACGCCTGGTAATAGCGTTCCAGAGCGACATGCAATGCCGGCCTAAGTGCATATTTCACAACCTCCGGAGCGGGATCAATCTTCAGTCGACCGCGTTGGAATTTGTCTTCTGCCATGGTTGTTGACTCCTATGAAATTAGTGAGGAAGAGACAGGGCTGGACCCTGTGACATTTATAAAATGGCAAACAGAGAATAAAAATAAAAAAATCGATACGCGGTTGCGATCAAATCCGAGTACTGCAATTCCTAAGTTAAGAATCGTTTCGTCTTTGCGCTAAGGAGAGGTTTTCTTTGACAAGAATCTTCGAAATCCGCACGGTAAATTCATCAAAACGAATGCATGCTGTTAGCGAGCGCACAGAAATAAGACTTTTTGGCGGGAGAGCTGACTTGAATTTCAAATAGCCGAAAACAGATGAAGTGGAATCTAGTGTCTTAATCCCTTTTGATACCAGGGCTGATTTGAATATCAAAGCAGGAGTCCCCTATGAGCAATACCGACTCCGACAGGGCACAACGCTACCGCACTGTCTACCGGCCGAAGCTTCAAGGCCGGGAGAATCAAGGTCGACCCTGATAAATACCTGAGCAGTCGGGCTCGTTTCAAGCGCAATGGCTCCGGAAGCGCCAAGCAGGTAATTCGAAAGGCTTCCGGCCGAGAGAAACGACATGTGGAACAAATCAACGACGAAATCAGTAAGTCCATCATTGAAGATACGGCGGCTGCAACTTTTCTCGTTCGGTCGATTGCGGGTTTGATTGCAGAATAGTTTTTTAAAGACAGCACCCGCTAATCGGGCAATTAAAAAAAGAAAACCTCGGCAATTGCAAATCGATTAACGCCATTGCCGAGGGAATTTGTCAGGGATTGATACCCTGACACATAAACGCCCTACTACTCGAACTTCACCGGGTACGCCGGTCCCTCACACGGATAGCCGTTTGTGACCCATAGACACTGACTGTTCAAATCCATGACAACGGCGTACACCGAGCACATACGCATGGACACAGGGTCGTTCATATCTTCGTGACTGCAGACCGAGTCGGGACAATTGGCGTGATCGCCGAGCACTTTCATAATCGTTTCGACATTGAGCTTTCCGACATAAGGCTTGGCAGCTCTGCGAATGCGATTAAGCCGCACGTACGTGTCAGTTATTTGGAACTTTAACTTATCCTCGGCGATAAATAGCGGAGACAAGTAATGATTGGTGTGATAAAGGGGCTCGCCGTCGGTTGTCAGGAGATCGAAATTCTCGGGCGTGTACTCCATGCAAAACGCGAGGCCCTCTGCCGAGGCAATCGTAAAATTCCCGCACCCGGCGCGCTTGCTGCGCGTGACCCTCTCCATGGCATCGGTCAAAAGGGACGCATTGAGGATTCCGCGATACAGGATATGTAAGGGTACCCCGACACGGCCTTTCCCCGTTGTCAAAGCGTTTAGCGCCACGCCGATTCCCTTGTCATTAAAGCCCTTACCGCCGACCATCCCGGCCTCGGCCACCATAAGGAGCCTCGGAAGCGGTTCTTGCCGGATGTCGAGAATCACGGTCGACGCGCGTGCAGGCATAATCCAGTCCCAGGTCTGCGCAAGATACGTGTGACCGTCGGCCGAGCTTTCCGGCAAAACAGCCATGACACTACAGCCGTCGGGACGCGCAAACATGATTTCACTGCGGCAATTTAACGCGAGGATGTCACCGTAAGTGACCCCTGCCCCTTGCGCAATCCCCTTCATCTCTTCAATCGCTGAAGGTAAATACTCTTGAATGGGGCCTTCAAACTGCTGAGCCAACTTCACGGCCTTTTCCCAACTTAAACCGGCGTGGCCGGCAAAAAGCGTCGAATAGGTTTCAATGGAGTGCGCCACTTTTTTTGCAGCGGCTGAGCCGTAAATGAGGCCGCGCTCAAAGGGCGACCCTTGCAGGCGAATAATCGGATGATTGAGTGTCATAGCAATTCCTTAATCAGTAATTTCACGCGGATAGCGGCGTCCGAACCACGTCATGATGATGCCTTTGGGTGTCTTGGGCGTCACAAGGGACACGCCGACAAGCAGGAGTAAACCGACGATCATCGACACGGCCACCGTGTGCATGCCCATCGAGATGTCAAACGGCAGAAGCTTTAATTCGACCACCAAATAGGTCACGAAGGCCCCGAGCATGCTCGCTGCCGCTCCGTACTCGTTGCAGCGCTTCCAGTAGCACCCGAGCAGCATGGCAAAGAAAAATGCCGCAGCCATTCCGCCCATGCTGAAAGTAATCACAAGCTGCAAGAGGTCCGGGGGATTGAGTGCAAAGAGGAAAACCACGACCGAGAGCGCCGACGTTGTCACGATGGACACTTTTTTAAGTTTTTCCGGCGTTGCCTTCGGCGCAATCAAGGCTCTGTAGCAGTTAATGACAAGCGTGGAGCTGATCACGATGATAATCGCAGCCACGGTCGACTGAACGGCACTTGCGACCCCGGCAAGCGTAATTCCCGCCAACCACGTCGGCACGACTTTCATCGTTAGAATCGGTACGGCGTGATCGGCTACCGTCAAATCCGTGAACATGCCTTTGGCAGCGAGTGCGCAGTAAATCCCGAGACCCAACGTCCAGAACGTGACGATGACGATGCCGAGCATCGCGGCCTTACGCATGGCGTTCACGCTCTTGTACGTCAAAGCCCCCATCGCTAAGTGCGGGAGACTAATTGCCGCAAAGCCGTAGATAATCCACTGAGAAAACTCATACCGGTACGACCAGCGGAAAGGATCGAAATACTCCGGTTCGCGTGCGGCAACGCCACGCATTAAATGCTCCCAACCGCCCAAATCCGTAACAGCCACATGAGCGCCGATGACAAGGCATGCAACGGCAATCGTCATGGCAATCCCTTGAACGATGATTGCCAGGGCCACTCCGCGAAGACCGCCGAAGACCGTCACAATGAGGACGGTGGCAGCAAATAGGAGCAACCCGACCCAGTAAGGAAGCCCGGTTAGGGCTTCGAAGATTCGGGCGCCGCCCACGGTTTGACCGACGACGAAACTGAGCATAAAGACCGTGACCGACATCACCCCGAAAAGGATGACGACCTTATTGCCGTTAAAGCGGTGAACGAGTAAATCCAGGTACGACTGCGCATCGATACGCCTTGCGACAATGCCGATCTTTTTGCCGATTTCGCCCAAGACGACAAAGGTCACGAAGATTTGTGATGCATTGATTAAAAGCCAGGGGCCTCCGACTTTGTACGCTAGCCCCGGAGCCCCGACAAACGTCCCGGCTCCGCATAGCCCCGCGGCAATCATGAAGGCAACAGCGAGAACTCCGAGGCCCCGACCTCCCGTGTAAAACTCTTCGACGTAACTATCGACAGCAGCCTTATCCATCGAGCGCTTGGCCCAAAGCGAGACGGCAACGATAGCGACGGTGTAGATGAAAAACGTAACAATCATGGCCATGCGTTGGCCGAACGTGATATCCAATTCCATAGAAGCCTCCTGCTAGATGCCCGGTTCTTCGTCTTCCAGACTGTCGTCGGAAAAGAGAAAACGCGCGAGTGTCACCATGACAAGCATGCCGACAACCGCGCAGACACAAAGCACAAAAAGGTAAGCCGGAATTCCGCCCCAGAACACTTCATTCGGAGCAAAGTGATGAGCGGTAAGGTACGTTACGGTGAGTGTCACAAAGACGTAAGCGGCGTAAGCCCAAAACGTAATGTGCATTTCTTTGGCGGCGTTTCTTAGCCGGGGATCGTCTTCGATTTCGGAAAAATCGTAATTACGATCGTAGTAGTCCGAGCGTTTCATAGCCCCTCCTATCCAATGGGTTATTGCTCAGACGACAAGAGGCGTCGTTTTTGAGTGTACCAAAAGACCGGAGCAAAAAGTAACCGACTCGGAGAAAAAACTCTTTTGTCTTATGCGTTCGATTCGGAAAAGCAATCGCTCAAAAAAACATTGAGGCAAAGCATGAGACGTTGCCACAAGACTCTTTGTCCGGAGACCCGGCGCCGAACAACCCGACAGTTCCGCAATACCATTTAGGCGAGAAAACGCAGTTCTCGCCCCTCTTGCTGTGGTGACAAAGCGGGGCACGAAGAACGCAGATTACGAGAGCGATTTCCCGAGAATAGAGGCATTTTCTCTGACCGTCATTTGCATAGCATTGTCTATATAATGCACACACAAAGTCTGGGAGTTTCTTCATGACGACAACTACGAATTTTTGCGTCCGCATGGATAGCAATCTAAAGAAGCAATGCGAAGCCCTTTACGGGGAACTCGGTATTACGCTTACAAGTGCCATCAATGTCTTTCTCCGCCAGTCGCTGCGCGTCGGCGGCTTCCCGTTTGATGTGCGTCTCGAACAACAGAAAAAGTCAAAAGCCCCTGCATTGAGCGACGCCGAGCGTCAGGCGCGCGATTCGTTTGCTAAGCGCTGTTCGAGCGTTGAACAAGTCCTAAGCGCGATTGAAAAGTAGCTTTGCCTCTTTGTCGCCGCACAAATCGAGTAGGAAGTAGCAGATTATTTCCGCTACCGTCCTCTCGCACCACCGGCCGTACGGTTCCGATAGGCTTGGTGCTACCTTCTGCACTCGGGCCTTTCACCGGTTAGATTGCGTCCGTGCCGCGCGCACCGAGAAATCCCCGATGCAAAGCGCCGGAGTGAACACACCCCCGTTTAGTAGACCAGTATCTACTAGATGGGGGGATTTTTTATGCAAGGCAAAAGCTTGCCAAGGAAAATCAAAGAAAAAGTCTTAGATCTTTTTCAGCAAGGCTTCGGCT
>UQUS01000003.1 GCA_900544335.1 uncultured Sutterella sp. | reverse complement strand
TCACCCATACGCTTTGTCAGGTCATTCATGTCATGACGCCAAGCCATCGTGCCCATGGCAGTGACCGAATTTAATGCGGAAAGCTTGGTGTTTTCTGTCTGAGAAACCGTACCGACCTCATTCCCCGTAACATCGGCCGTGATTGCACCGTTGACAGCACCTTCGGCAATTTCAATCTTCTTGTTGATAGAGGAACTGGCTTCGCCGGTTACGGCACCTGCGGCTGATTCAACAGCTTTCTGGGCATCAGACACCTCGTCAGCTGTGATTCCGGTTAAATTCACGGCAAGGTTCTGTGCCCCGGCGCTGGCTTTCACCTTGAGCTTACCTGTCTTAACAATAGCGCCGTCCTCGGCTGTTGTGGCGACATTGAGCGTTCCACCCTCACCAGATAATTCTTCAACTTCCACAGTCTGGTCTGCACTGTTAATGTTGATAACACCGTTATTAAACGTCAATTTATTCAAACTCTGAGGCTTGGAAGAGATTATCGTCCCGTTGCTTCTTGTGTACGTTTTTTCCTTAATCTCCGTCGGCGTCCATTGTGCGCCATCAGCCAGTGTGACGTTTAAACCCTTAACAGATGTCTGCTGAGTGCCTTCTTGCCAGTCCTTTGGATATTCTTTTGAGACATTGCCTGTCCAAGAAGATTTCTCACCAGTTAACTTAACTGTAATGTATGCATCAATGATGTCGCCACTGTTCTCGTTCGGCCCTGGCGTTTCAAATACAATATTTCCGTTGATTACAACCGACTTTGCCTTACCGTCATCATTAACGTTTACAGTCGAATAGCCGCGGGCATCTATAGCAGTTCCTGATTTGCTGGTAATTTCGATATGGTTACCCCTAACATTGATGCGGCTATTTGAATATGCGACGATTGCACTTTTCTGCGCACGAATAACAACCTTGTCGGATTTCAAAGATATCGTGCTAGCACTTTCGTGGCCATTGACATCTTGACTATTTGACTGCCCCCAAAGACCATTTGCCGAAGACTCGATAACAATCGAATCCGTGGCTTTGATTGCAACTAGATTTCCTGTGTTTTTTTCATTGCTAGCAAAGGCACTAACAGCATCGTAGCCAACGCCTTCTTTAGCTGTTATGGTTACTGTTTTAGTTTGATCATCTCCGATATAAATCTTGCCAGCTTTGCCTGCTAGGACGACATCATCTCCGCTGCCCGCGCTCATCGTGATGTTTTCTGCTGTATATCGATGTGTGCTCTCTGAAACCGATTGCGTACTGGTAAACGTGGATTCAGTATGAATGACGTCAGCGGCGTACGCCCCCCCCATGAAAGTAGCAAAAACTGCTACAGCAAGAATCGACTTCTTCATTGAAATATCTCCAAAGTTTTACAATTAAAGGACTGCTATTTTTTTCGCAAAAATCACCACCGTTTTTACATCTTTACCCGACACGTGCACAGCGGGATGCGATTGCGTCAGACCGGGCTTTTAACAGCTAAAGCCTTGCCGGAGCATTCCCCTTAACACCGACAAAAAATTGCCATTTATCTCGGACTCTGCACCAAGCTATTGTATTGGAGGATTCCGTTTGGCGAGAGGTTTTTCGTTTAGAAAAATGCCTTAGTTGAAAATGTTCGCCAAAAAATTCACGCTTACGTGGTGCCCCAGTGAAGTCCTTCCTGCGATAACGAATACACCACAATGCTTCACAAAAGCCCTTCCCGAAAAATGAGCTCTTAAAAGGACGCTTGCAGACTCCCTTCTAGAAACTACAGCCCTGTAACGGAAAAAATTTTTCCCTCATTTTCAGCGCATCAGAGCAAGAAGCCCGAATAAATGGGTTCCTAGCCCGAAATCACGCCGCCATTTTCATGCGATATACGTACAATTGAACGTAAAACTCAGAAAGCGTGGTCGTTCCTCTCGCGCCTGAGCATCCCGAATCACACCAGAGGAGTCGTAAATGTCGAAATACCCAACACAAAACTTGCGTACTGTCGCATTCGTCGGTCACGGCGGAAGCGGCAAAACATCCCTTATCGAAGCCATGTTGATGCGTGCCGGAGCCATTTCCGAATGCGGAAGTGTCGATAAAGGCACGACAGTTTGCGACAGCGATCCTCAAGAAAAACAAGTCGGGCACTCTCTGCGTCTTGCCGTAGCCCATATGGATACGGACAAACTCGGTCTTGATCCGGTCCGTATTCACGTCCTTGACACACCGGGATACCCCGATTACATCGGACAATCCCTTCCGGCACTCGATGCCGTCAAATCCGCCGTTATTGTCGTCGACGCCACCAAAGGCGTCGAATTAATGACAGAACGCATGATGAACTGGGCCGAAAAACGCGGCCTTTGCCGCATGATTGTCATCAATAAGATTGATGTGCCGGGCGTCGATTTGATGGGCGTTTTAGACCAGTTGAAACTGACGTTCGGCGATGCGGTCATTCCTCTTAATCTTCCGACCAAGGGCATGACGCACGTCATTGACTGCTACAACACCGAAGAAGGCGAAAGCGACATCATGAGCGTCTCGGACGTGCACCGCGCCTTTATCGAGCGCGTGGTCGAAGTCGACGATGCCACGATGGAGCGGTACTTGGAAGAAGGCGACGCCGATCCGGCGAGCTTACACGCTCCGATTACCAAAGCGCTTCGCGAAGGTCACATCATTCCGGTGTGCTTTACAAGCGCCAAGAACCTCATTGGTATCCGCGACTTCATGAAGGTCATCATTCGTCACCTTCCCTCGCCTGCCGAAGCCAATGTGTCGCTCTTTGAAAAGCGTGACGGCACACCGATTCCCACGGAGCCGAGTGCGCAAATGCCCGTTCTTGCTCACGTCTTCAAAATCATCAGTGACCCGTTTGTCGGCAAGATCGGTATTTTCCGCGTCCATCAGGGACAGATTCGTCCGGGCTCGACCCTTTACATCGACGATTCCCGTAAGCCCATTAAGGTCAACAAACCCTTAATTTTGCAGGGCAAAGACACCGCCGAAACCGATGAACTCAATCCGGGCGATATCGGTGCCTTAAATAAGATTGACGATATGCACTACGGGGCCATCCTGCACTCGAGTATTCTGGACTTTGACGTGCGCATGAAGCCCTTGGAATTCCCGCAACCGATGTTCGGTCTGGATTTAACACCGCTTCGCCGCGGTGACGAAAGCCGCATGAGCGATGTCCTCAATAAGATGCTCGCCGAAGATCCGACGTTAAAGACATCGACCGACCCCGTTTTAAATAAGACCATGTTGCAGGGTCTTTCGGAGTTGCACTTAAGAACGGTTTTGGACCGTATGAAGGCCCAATTTAACTTTGAAGTGCAAACCTGCGCTCCGTCCGTTCCGTACCGTGAAACGATTAGCGGCAAGGCCGAAGGTCATGCGCGTCACAAGAAACAGTCGGGCGGTGCCGGTCAGTTCGGTGAAGTGTATTTGCGTGTCGAACCCTTGGCCCGCGGCGAAGGATTCCAGTTTGTCGATGAAGTCAAGGGCGGAGCCATTCCGTTTAACTTCATTCCGGCCGTCGAAAAAGGCGTGCGCGAAGTATTGACCCAGGGCTTTATCGCCGGCTACCCGATGCAAGACATCAAAGTGACGGTTTACGACGGAAAATCGCACCCGGTCGACAGTAAGGAAGTGGCCTTCGTGGCCGCCGGTCGCAAGGCGATGCTTGATGCCCTTGCCAAGGCCTCGCCGACGCTCTTAGAGCCCATTGCAAAACTCACGATTACAGCGCCGACGGTCACGTTAGGTGACATCGCCGGGGACCTGGCGAGCCGTCGCGGTCAGGTGTTAAACACAGTTGCCACCAGCAGCACGTCGATGGAAATTCTTGCCACGGTGCCCTTGGCGGAAATGGACGGCTATGCTGCACGACTTAATGCGATGACGCAAGGCGCGGCTGTCTTTACCTTTGAGTTTTACGCGTACCAGCCCGCTCCCATGCAAAAGCAGCAAGAGCTTGCCGCTAAGTACCAGCGTAAAGACGAAGACGATTAATTTGATGGATTAACCGGAAAGCCCATCCGTTAAGGATGGGCTCGTTATTTTATGAGTATTGCCTATTGTGTCGTGAGCGCCGTCGGCGTGGACGAACCCGGCGTTGTCGCCGCATTGTGTCAGGCACTGACCAAAGCCCATTGCAACATCTCGGACATGACTCAATCGAATCTGCGCGGTCAGTTCGCGAGTCTTTTCATCGTCGAAAAGCCGGCAGACCTTCAAAACGCCGACTTGCAAGACCTCTTGTGTCAGGCCTTACGCGATGCCTCTCTGCCCGTGACAGCCCAGGTTCTCGATTACGCCCAGGCCCCGACAGGCGTGAAACCGGAAAAAACCGAACCCTTTGTCATCAGCATTTACGGCGGAGACAGAAACGACATCGTCGGCACCTTTGCCACCCTTTTCGGTCAGGAAAAAATCAACATCGAAGATTTGCGCGCCCTGCAACCGAAAACCGGCGACTTCATGATTGTCTACGAAGTCCTGATTCCGACAACAACCGACATCGGGGCACTGCATAAGAAACTGATTTCCCGCGCCAAAGCCATGGGGCTGAACCTGACGCTGCAACACCGGGATATTTTCGAAGCCATTCACCGCGTACAGGTTGTCTAGGGAGGAATCATGCTGACAGAACGCGAAGTTATTTCGACCATCAACATGCTCCGAAGCGAGCACCTCGATGTTCGCACCGTAACGCTCGGGATTAATTTATTTGATTGCGCGAGCGAAAACTTTTCAACCTTTGAAAAAAAGGTCCGGTCCAAAATCGAACACTATGCGGGCAAACTCGTGCAGACCTGCAACGCTGTGGGCGACCGGTACGGGATTCCCGTCGTCAATAAGCGCATTTCCGTGAGCCCCATCGGCACGGTCTGCGCTGCATTTACCCGAGATCAAATGGTCAAAGCCTGTCAGGTCCTCGATTCGGCCGCGAAAGACGTCGGTGTGGACTTTTTAGGCGGGTTCGGTGCCCTCGTGGAAAAAGGCATGACGCCCGGAGAAAGAAACCTCATTGATTCGCTCCCCGAAGCCCTGACGACAACTGATCGCATTTGCTCGTCGATTAACGTCGGGTCGACCCGCTCGGGTATTAACATGGATGCCGTGTCCCTCATGGGGGAGCGTATCGTCGATGTCGCTCAGGCCAGTGCCGACCGAGACGGCATCGGATGCGCCAAACTCGTTGTCTTTTGCAACATTCCGCAAGACGTACCCTTTATGGCAGGCGCCTATTTGGGCGTCGGCGAGCCCGATGTCGTGATCGACGTCGGTGTCTCGGGTCCGGGTGTTGTCAACAAGGCCCTGCAAAGAGCCATTGAAAGCGCCGGCCGCCAGTTAACGCTCTCGGAAATCGCCGAAATCATCAAGCAAACGGCCTACAAAGTCACCAAGGTCGGCGAGCTTATCGGACGCGATGTCGCCGAGAAAATGGCGATTCCCTACGGCGTAGCGGACCTATCGCTTGCTCCGACCCCGGCTGTGGGCGATAGCGTCGGTGAAATATTCCAAACCCTCGGACTTTCCTCCATCGGAGCTCCGGGATCGACGGCTATTCTTGCCATGCTCAACGATGCCGTGAAAAAAGGCGGAGTCTTTGCCTCAAGCCACGTCGGAGGCCTTTCGGGCGCCTTTATTCCCGTCAGCGAGGATAGTTCCATTGAGGCAGCGGCTCGCACCGGAGCCTTGACGCTTGAAAAACTTGAAGCGATGACCTGCGTATGTTCTGTGGGATTGGATATGATTGCCATTCCGGGAGACACACCGGCTACGACCATCGCCGGCATGATTGCCGATGAGGCCGCAATCGGTATGATTAACTCCAAGACAACGGCCGTACGCCTCATTCCGGTTCCCGGCAAAGGCATCGGAGAGAAGGCCGTTTTCGGAGGACTGCTCGGAGAGGCGAGCATCATCCGGGTTCCCGGCGGTGATTCGGCACGCTTTGTCGCATTCGGCGGACGAATTCCTGCCCCGATTCACAGTCTGCGCAACTAAAAAATGCGCTTGTTTTCGGAGGGAAAGCACACATGAAAATTCTGGTACCGATTGACGGATCTTCCTATAGCGAAAACTCCTTGGCGTTTCTCGCATCTCGCCGTGAACTTTTCGGCGAGAATCCGACCGTCGAACTCTTAGTGGTATTCGATTCGGTTCCCGGAAATCCCACCGAATGCGCAGCCAAACGCTACTGCGAAGAAAAAGCGGCGGATATTTTTGCCCCGGCCCTCAAAAGCCTGGCCGGCAAACGCGTCACGCTGATGAAAACCGTGCTGATCGGCAATCCGGCCGATCAGATTGCCGGCGAAGCCGACCGACTCGGAGCCGACCTTATCGTGATGGGCTCACGCGGACGCACGGCTTTAGCCGGACTCTTTCTCGGGTCGGTTACAAACGGCGTCCTAAAACAAACCAAGATTCCGGTTCTGATTATTCGCGGACAAAGTGCCCCGCATCGCGAAGCGCTTCGCGTCGGCATTGCCGTCGACGGGTCGCGTTACGGTCTTTCTGCCGTACACCACGTGCTGGAAAACCGAGCGCTTTTCGGCAAAGACGCTGTCTTTTACCTGCTGCATGTGGCAAACGATTATGCATCGGCCGTCTACCCGGACATCTTCGGCATGACACTTCCGACCTTCTCGGCCCAAGAAATCGAAGCGATGCAAAAAAAGGAATTCGACGATGTCATGACGCCCCTGTTGCCGCTTTTTGCCGAAGCAGGCATTACGCCCAAGACCGTCGGCCTTGTGGGTAACGCAGGCGACGAAATCGCCGCCTTCGCACAAAACGAAGGCTTGGATTTGGTTGTCATGGGGAGCCACGGCTACGGGAGAATTAAATCGGCCGTCATGGGATCGACGGCCACCCGCATTGCCTCAAGAGGAACCGTGCCGCTTTTAGTCACGCAAGTGGCCGACGACACGGATTCGCAACAAGGCGCTTGACCTTATTCGTAACGCACGTTGACGATGGCGTAGTGCATCACGCCCTTGGGGGCCGGGCACTGCGTCTCGTCGCCTTCGTATTTGCCGATTAAGGCACGAGCCAGGGGGCTGGAAATCGAGATGCGTCCCTCGCGGATATCGGCCTCGTCGTCACCGACGATTTGATAGGTCTTGGCTTGTCCGGAATCTTCATCTTCCAACTCAACGGTCGCCCCGAAAACAATGCGGTCTCCGGCATTTAACGCCTTCGGATCGATAATCTGCAAAAGAGTCATTTTCCCTTCGAGTTCGGCAATGCGCCCCTCGATTTGACCCTGCAGGTCCTTGGCGGCGTCGTACTCGGCGTTTTCAGACAAATCGCCCTTATCCCGCGCTTCGGCAATGGCACGAACCACTTCCGGACGGCGCACTTTTTTCAATTCATCCAATTCCGCGCGCAACTGCTGTGCACCGCGTGTCGTAATAGGAATCCGTTTTTCCATAACAATTCTTCTCCGAGGTCGTTAAGGGACTCTTAACTACCGCTTGCGTCCCTTGGGAACAGTGCCCGGGACTTCATAAACAAAAATCTTTCTCCTGACTACTCAGAGTAGTTTTCCGGGGCCAGTTCCCGTTCAATCAGCTCGATCAAAATATGAATGACCTTGATGTGAAGCTCCTGAACGCGATCGGCCCAGTGCCCGGCCGGCGTGACAATCGCCACATCGGCGGCATCGGTCAGCTCAGTGGCATCCTTGCCCGTTAGGACAATGACCTTCATGCCCTTTTCTTTTGCATTAAGCGCTGCCTTAAGAATATTGGCGCTTTTTCCGGACGTTGAGATGGCAAGGAGCACATCCGTGGGCTTTCCGAAGGCCTCAACCCAACGGGAAAACACGTCTAAATATCCGAAATCGTTCGCGACACAAGCCATGTGCGAAGCATCGGCAATCGCAACGGCCCGGAAAGGTTGACGATTTTTGCGGTATCTGCCTGTCATCTCCTCGGCAAAATGCATGGCATCGCAAAGACTTCCGCCGTTACCGCACGAGAAAACCGAGCCCCCTGCCATCTGGCTTTGAGCAATCAGATGCCCGGCTGCCGCAATGCGCCCAATCATCGCTTCGTTGTTGATAAGGGCGTCAAGACCGACCTGCGCCTCTTTTAAAGACGCTTTTACATATTGCTCATTCATCGTTAGCAAGGATTATTTTCTGAAAACAGACCGACCGCCAAAGAGCGCACCGCAACTCATTCGGACGACGATGCGGATTATACGTCTCATAGGAAAAAACTTTTGCCCGACAATTGCCCTTCTTGCGAGTTCAAAGCCGGATTCAGAACACGTCACAGGCCCCAAGTTTCAAGCCCTTGTAAATCACGGCAAGACGTGTGCGCTCGGTTTTCAAGCTCCTTTACGGAAATTCTCTCTGTGCTTCTATCCACGTCGGACTGCGCTTAAGATCTTTTTTTCGGGCTGCTACGAAAGACCAAGCACCACCGCTCTATTTCTTCGACCTTGTGACACGTTTTCGGGGGACTCTCAAAAGATTCTTCGGTTGTCTCTTTCGGCCTCGGGTCAGTCTTTATTGGCATCGGGCACAATCGCGTTGTATTCTCCCTATTCATTCAAACTGATACGCGGGTAACGCATGACGCAATCCGACCAACGAAAGAAAATCCTTCAGGCAGCTCTCTTACCGATTGCCCAAAACATGCTTGAAGTGGAATCCATCATTGCCAACGAAGTCAAAAGCGCCGTCAGCCAGGTGCACGACATTGCCTCATACATTACTCAGGCCGGGGGTAAGCGTATGCGCCCTGCCCTGCTGATTCTCATGGCACGTGCGCTCGGGGCCGATGAACACAAAGCCGCTTATTTAGGGGCCGTCATTGAAATCCTTCATACGGCAACACTCATGCACGACGATGTCGTCGACGAGGGACTCATGCGCCGGGGTCGCCCGACAGCCAACGCCAAATGGGGTAATCCCCAGGCCGTCCTTGTCGGAGACTTCCTTTACACACGGTCCTTTCAGATGATGGTAAAAACCGGCAATCTTCGCGTCATGCAGGCGCTTTCCGATGCGGCCAACCGATTGAGCGAAGGGGAGGTGCTACAACTGAAAAACGCACACAATCCCGATGTCGACGAGGCCTCTTACTTTGCCGTAATCGAACGGAAAACGGCCTGTCTTTTTGTGGCTGCTGCCGGCATGGCCGCTGCGATTTCTCCGGCCACACAAGCGCAAGAAGCCGCCTGTCGGGAATATGCCCTGAGACTCGGGAACGCCTTTCAGATTGCCGATGACATTCTCGATTACGCCGGCAATGCCCAAGCAACCGGCAAAGCCCTCGGTGCGGACTTGCGCGAAGGGAAAGTAACCTTGCCGCTTTTGTATGCCATGCAAAAAGCGGACGAATCCGATCGACGATTAATTCGTGAGGCTGTTCGAGCAGGTCACGGCGACTTTCAAGCCATCGAGGCCATCATCGAAAAAACCGGAACTCTTAAGAGATCTTTGGCAACAGCCCATGACCAAGTTCGCCTCGGAAAAGAGGCAATTGAGCAACTACCGGGTGGACTTTTCCGAGATTCTCTGATAAAGTTCCTGACCCTTGCAGTTGACCGAGATTTTTAGGTCAAAAATGCAAAATTCGGGGTGTAGCTCAGCCTGGTAGAGTACTGCGTTCGGGACGCAGGTGTCGGAGGTTCGAATCCTCTCACCCCGACCAATTTCACGGAAGATGCGTCAAGCGCTTCCCCGAAGATGCCCTCCGATGCGAGGGCATTTTTGTTATAGTCAAAGGCGTTTTGTTACGCACACGACCCTATGACCTTCGTTGTCGGACTCACCGGAGGCGCGGCAAGCGGAAAATCCACAGCCGGCGCCCTTTTTCAAGCACTCGGCGCCGCACTGATTGATGCCGATGCCGTCTCGCATGCGCTCACGGGGCGCGAAGGGAAAGCGCTTGGCGCCATTGAAAAAGCCTTCGGTCAGGATTTCATTTCGGACAGCGCCTTAAATCGCCCTCGTATGCGAGAGCTTGTTTTTCACGACAAGGCAGCACGCAGCGAACTTGAAGCCATCTTGCATCCCCTGATTGCCCGAGAACTCAAGAAAGCCGTTTTATCGAGCCGGGGCCCCTATGTGGTACTCGAGGCGGCCTTGTTGGTGGAAAAGGACTCTTGGCGAACCCTCGTAAACCGTCTTTTGGTTGTCGATGTCCCCGAATGCGTGCAAATTGAACGCATGATGCGCCTTCGAAACCTCCCTGAGGCGACGGCCCGCGCCATCGTGGCCTGCCAATGCTCGCGCGAAACTCGTCTTGCCGTGGCCGACGATGTTCTTGTCAATACGGGAACGTTGCGAGAGCTAAAAGACGCCGTTTTGCGCCTACATACCCGGTATTTAGCGCTTGCCGAAAAAGCGTCGCACGGTTCGTAACAACGCAATGCCCCTGACGTTTTACTCACGGAAAGCGCTCTTTGGTTCGGCGACCTCACCCGAGCGTAACCACAAAGGAATAATGGGGTAAACCGTTCTCAGGCTTGCAATACAAGGCTTAGCGCAGTTTTCTTTTGCAGCAAAGTCCGAAACTTTCGCGCCGAATCAATCTGTCGCTTTTGAAACGTTTTTTCGGCAGATTCGTTAAGATTGAGCCGAAAACACAAAGAGAGAATCGCCATGCTCGTGAAATGCCCGACCTGCAAACGTCTGCACGAATACGACGTCAAAAGCCCGTGGCGCCCCTTTTGCTCGGAGCGCTGCAAGATTATCGACTTAGGGGCTTGGGCAAGCGGCGCCTACCGCATTGAGGGCGCTCCGGGCTCAGCCGACCCGGAACTGTTAGCTGAGGAAGCCAAGCTGCAACTGGCTCAAAAGGCCGAAGATAAATCCTCCTAGGCGGCGACAATAACGCCGTGCGCGCCGTTTCTTCGCCAGGCGTTAAGTTCCTCACGCTTTCCGAACACGTAAAGCGGCAGTTCGCTTTCTTGCGCGGCCAAAAGGACTCTTTCCGACCCCGGTGTCGCAACCGCATAAAGAAAACCGGCCGAGGATGCCTCGTGCACGGCCTCGGGCGTACTTACAATCACGCCGCGCTCGGGAATCAGCCCTTGCATATTTTCCAATCGCATGGCACCGGTCAGTCGGACCACGTCCGGCAAAGCCACGCGTTCGGCGATAAGCGGGTTCATCGGGAGGTTCTTTCGCCCGGCAAGCTCGGAAGGCGAAGCAATCCACGCAAACTCTTGATGCTCGAGGCTGCGAGGAGCTCCCTCCCAAGCGAAGCACCGACGAAAGTGCAGCCTTACATAGCCGTGCGGATAGTCGTGCTCCATGACAAACCACGGGAACGATTCGCCGATTGTAAGACCGAGTTCTTCTTGAAGTTCTCGCGCGAGGGCCACCGAAGGCGTTTCGCCGGCTTCGAGTTTGCCGCCCGGAAATTCCCAGTATCCTGCGCACGGTTTTCCTTCCGGGCGAGAACCCAAAAGAAACCGCCCCTTCTTGTCGATTAAAACGCCGCAGGCAACTTGCGTGACAGGACGCATCATCGCGGATCCTCAAAAAGGCGACGCGCCAGGGAGGCAAGAGTCTGGGCAAAGGACTCAAAGCGCGGATCTTGATCGGTTTGAACCGGTTTCATCTCGGCTTTGCCGTTTGCAAACAAAAAGACCGCACACGAAAGTTCCGTGCAGATGCGTTTTCCGATTTGTCGTAACACGGCGTTCGATAATGCCGCATCCGTGAGTAAAAAGATACACGGCGGTTGCGCCTCTCCGGTTTCGGGGTCCTTGGCTTGCACGAGGCACGCTCCGGTCGAAACCTGCACGAACTCAATAAACGAATGGGTAGCTAGGCGTTTTCGAACGTCTTCCGGGTCAATGGAAAACGTGGCTCGCACATCGACGGCAACACGCCCGGCGTCTTTGACAAACGAGGCGCAAGCCCCGTCGGCAAAAAGCTCTTTTCCGAAAACGATTTTTTCTTCTTTCATGGCATCGAACAAAAACGGCGCAACAAGAAAAGCCCTGCCACGCCGCCTTGATGGTTATCTTGACAAAAACCGAATTTAAGCCAGCCGTCCGTGGCAATCCTTGTACTTCTTACCCGAACCGCACGGGCACGGATCGTTGCGTCCGACATTGGAAAAATCAATGCCCGCGGCTTCGGCTTCGCGTTTTTGCTTGGCAATGGTTTCGGCCGAGTCGTCCTGAACCTGAATCTGCACACGCATGAGAATGCGCGAAACGGATTCGGCGATATTGTCAAGGAGCGTTTCGAACATCGAGAATGCCTCACGCTTGTATTCCTGCTTAGGCTGCTTGGCCGCGTAGCTTCTCAAGAAAACGCCCATGCGCAAGGCATCCAAGGCCTGCAGGTGCTGTCGCCACATCGAGTCAATCATCTGCAGCAGGACGCTCTTACTGAAATTGGTCCACGATTCGTGTCCGACGATTTCTTCTTTTTCACGCAAGACGCGGTCGCTTTCGGCTAAAAGCTTATTGAGCAAATCCTCATCGGTCGTCTCGTTACTTTCCTCGAGCATCGCCTGCATGGGAATATCCAGACCCCACTGCTCTTTAAGGACCTTCGTCAACCCGGCCAAATCCCACTGCTCTTCGACGGTTTCAGCCGGCACGTACGAGCGGAACAACTTCGTAAAGTACCCGTGGCGCAGTTCCTTCATGCCCTCGGCCACGTCGTTATTTTCCAAAATCTCGTTACGCAAGCGATAGATTTCCTGACGTTGATCGTTTTGGACGTCGTCAAATTCCAAAAGCTGCTTACGGATGTCGTAGTTATGACCTTCGACCTTACGCTGCGCCGATTCAATCATGCGGCTGAGCATCTTCGATTCGATAGCCACGTCCTTTTCAAGTTTGAGCCTGTCGGCAATGGCGCGCATTCTGTCGCCGCCGAAAATCCTAAGGAGTTGATCTTCCATCGAAAGGTAGAAGACGGAACTTCCCGGGTCGCCTTGTCGACCCGAACGGCCGCGGAGCTGATTGTCGATACGACGCGACTCGTGGCGTTCGCTACCGATGATGCGCAGACCCCCGGCCGCCACCACCTCGTCATGTAGCTTGAGCCAGTCGGCCTTGACGGCATCGGAGCGCTTTTTCTTTTCTTCGTCGCTTAGTTCATTGTCAAAGTTAATTTCATCTAAGCGCTTATTGATGCCGCCGCCCAAGACGATATCGGTACCGCGACCTGCCATGTTCGTGGCAATCGTGACAACACCGGGGCGTCCTGCCTCGAGAATGACCTGAGCTTCGCGTTCGTGCTGCTTGGCATTTAACACGTTGTGGTCAATACCGAGTTTGTCGAGCATCTTCGAGAGGCGCTCGGAGTTTTCAATGGAGGTCGTACCGACCAAAACCGGTTGATGACGTGCATGGCAGGCCTGAATGTCGCGAATGATGGCCCGGTACTTTTCTTCTTCAGTCCGAAAGACCTTATCTTGCTCGTCGACACGAATCATCTTACGGTGTGTGGGAATTACGACCGTTTCCAAGCCGTAAATGTCCTGGAATTCGTAGGCTTCCGTATCGGCCGTGCCCGTCATACCCGCCAGTTTCTTGTACATGCGGAAGTAGTTCTGAAACGTAATGGAGGCAAGCGTTTGATTTTCCTGCTTAATCTCCACGCCTTCCTTGGCTTCGATGGCCTGATGCAGACCGTCGGACCAACGGCGACCGGGCATAAGGCGCCCGGTAAACTCGTCGACAATGACAATCTCGCCGTTTTGAACCACGTAGTGCTGATCGCGATGGAAAAGCGTATGAGCGCGAAGCGAGGCGATTAAGTGGCTCATGATCATGATGTTTTGCGCCGAATAAAGACTCGTGTTGTCTTTAATCATGCCGCGCTCAATCAAAATCTTTTCCACGTGCTCGTGACCGGCATCGGATAGATACACCTGATGCTGTTTTTCGTCGACCCAGTAGTCGCCCGGTCCTTTTTCTTCCTTCTGACGAATCAACAGTGCCGGGATGTCGTTGACCTGACGATATAGTTCCGTGCTGTCCTCGGCCGAGCCCGAGATAATAAGCGGCGTTCTCGCTTCATCGATTAAAATCGAGTCCACCTCATCGACGATGGCATAAAAAAGGCCCCGCTGACGGCGGTGGCTCACTTCGTACTCCATGTTGTCACGTAGGTAGTCGAACCCGAATTCGTTATTGGTGCCGTACGTCACGTCGGCCGCATAGGCCTTACGCTTACTTTCGGTATCCTGCACGGACGACAAAATCGTGCCGACCGAAAGACCCAGGAAGTTATAGACGTGCCCCATCCAGGCCGCATCGCGCGATGCCAGGTAATCGTTTACGGTCACCACGTGTACGCCTTTTCCGGCAATAGCGTTCAAATACACAGCCATGACAGCCGTCAAGGTCTTTCCTTCACCCGTGCGCATTTCGGCAATCTTGTTGTCGTTTAAAACCATCGCGCCGATTAACTGCACATCGTAGGGACGCTGTCCGAGGACGCGAAAACTCGCTTCCCGAGCAACGGCAAAGGCCTCGGGCAAGAGCTTTTCCAACGTCTCGCCCTTGGCATAACGCGCACGGAACTCTTCGGTTTTTTGCGCGAGCTCGGCATCGGTCAATTTCTGAATCGCAGGCTCAAGCTTATTGATGAGCGCGACCTTGCGACGGTACTGCTTAATCAAACGCTCATTACGGCTACCGAAAATCTTCGTCAGGAATGAATCAAACATACGGAAAATGAACCCTAAAAAATCGATTTGCAATCAGCAAGAACGGCACCTGACTTTCTTTAAGGCAGGGACCGAATACAGAACGTGCATTATCGCACACAGCAATTCGGTTAGAAAGCGCAAAAAACCCGTTAAACTGCGCCTGAGCCAGGCTTCTTGCACGCGTGAGTCCTTATGTCGACACCATCGAACAATTACCCCAAACGCCTCTCCGAGTATGCCCTCGGGGTGGCAGGCGGTGCCGACACCTTAACTCAGACCCTTGCAAACTCCAGGCGCGTTTTATCCATCCTCTCGCCGATTCTTCAAAGCGTTTGTCGCGGACCGGATTGGACGGACATTTCTCATGTGCGCGTGACCGATAAAAAAATTGTTTTATTCGTCCCCAATGCGTTACAAAAGACAAAATTGCGACAGGTTTTGCCGCGTCTTGAGGTCGCCTTGCAGGAAAAAGGGTTCGTTCTGGCGCTCGATATCGTTGTGCGTCCGACCGTCAAGCCCCTTGACGTCGGGGTTGTCCCAAGCACGTCGCCGGCGCGAACCGGGTCTCTAATGGGGGCCGAGTGCCTTGAAAAAGGCGCAAAAACCATACGCGATACAGCCTTGCGAAACGCCCTTATGTCGCTCGCAAAGACCTTGCGTCAGACTTCCTAAGAAACGATTTCCCAAGCGTCTTTCTCGGAAAGCACCGTGCGGAGCAACCGATTATTCAGCCCGTGCCCGGATTTGTAGGCGCTGTATTTGGCGTAAAGGGGGTGTCCTAGGACGTATAGGTCCCCGAGGGAATCGAGGAGTTTATGCTTAGCGAACTCATCGGGGGCTCTTAGGCCCTCGGGATTAAGAATCGCATCGCCTTCGACGACAACGGCATTTTCAAGCGACCCGCCTAAAGCTAAGCCCACGGCGTGCATTTTCTTGACGTCTTCGGCAAAGCAAAACGTGCGTGCGTACGCAACCGATTGGACGTAGTCATCGCGCCCGGAGAGAAACGAGACGGTCTGGACGGTTTTGTCAATCGCAGGATTATTAAACGCAATCGTAAACTCGGCGGCAAAGCCCTCGAAAGGTT
This sequence comes from uncultured Sutterella sp., assembly GCA_900544335.1. Classification (GTDB taxonomy): domain Bacteria; phylum Pseudomonadota; class Gammaproteobacteria; order Burkholderiales; family Burkholderiaceae_F; genus Duodenibacillus. The sequence continues at coordinate 55,206 of UQUS01000003.1, read as the reverse complement.
CAAGTTTGGCCCACTTGTCGCCCTCGGTAACACACACGGTCTTTTTGATGCGGCAAAAGCGGCGCGGTGCGTTTTGCTCAACGACGCCGGCGCGCTCAATTAAGTTCGTATACCCTAAAGCCGATCCGTCGAGAATCGGCGTTTCCGGAGCATTGACCTCAATGAGAGCGTTATCGACCGAAAGACCGCTGAGTGCACTCATTAAGTGCTCGATTGTGGAAACGAACACATTTCCTTCAAAGACAGCCGTCGCAAGGCGCGTGTCATTAACACGCGTAGCCAAAGCGGGTATCTCAACTGCAGGCGTCATGTCCGTACGGCGAAAGCGAATTCCGAAATCTTCCGGCGCCGGCAAAATGCGCATTACGATGTCTTTTCCCGAATGGAGTCCAATGCCCTTTACCGCGGCCTCCGATGCCAACGTTGTTTGCTTGACCATCGACAGGGTCCCTTTACTTTTTCTCGCTGTTGTTGCGAATAAAGGTCGGCACATCAAAAGAAGACGACGCATGTCCGGCCGGGTTCTTCCAGAAGGGCTCGGCAACGGTCGGCGCAGCCGGAGTCTGTTCGGTCGGCGCCGTCGGCGCTTGGTCAAACTGAGTCGGAGCACTAGGAGCCTTGACATCGGCTTTAACCTGAGGTTGCACGGCCGGCTCGGGAGTTGTCGTTGCCGCGACCGGTTTTGCCGCCACGGCCGCCGCATTATTGATGATAAAAGGTTTAAAAGCCGTCGCAACGCCGGCTTCCGATTCGGGGGTGTCTAAGCCTGTTGCCACAACCGTCACGCGAAGCTCTTCGCCCATATCGTTATCAAACGCCGTACCGACAATCTGGATGGCGTCCTTGCTGACGAAGTTCTTCATGATGGACATCACTTCGCGCACTTCGCTTTGCTTCATGGTTGCCGCCGAAGCCGTCACATACACCAAAAGACCGCGGGCGCCCTGCAAATTGGCCCCCTCTAGGAGCGGACAGGTAATGGCCCGTTCGGCCGCTTCGTGCGCACGGTGGTCGCCGGCGGCTGTCGCCGTTCCCATCATGGCCGTTCCGCGCGCGCCCATCACGGTCTTTAAGTCCTCAAAGTCCACGTTAATCAAGCCCGGCGTGTGGATGATTTCCGCAATGCCGTTACAGGCCTTGTAGAGCACGTCATCGGCCGCGGCAAAGCAGTCGAGCATCGTGGCGTCTTCCCCGACCTCTTCTTCGAGTTTGTCGTTCAAAATAACAATGAGACTGTCGACCTTGTCTTTTAAGTTTTCGATGCCGGCCTGTGCCTGACGCATGCGACGCATCCCTTCAAAACCGAAGGGTTTGGTCACGACGGCAATCGTCAAAATCCCGAGCTGTTTGGCAATTTCGGCAATTACAGGGGCGGCACCCGTTCCGGTTCCGCCGCCCATGCCGGCCGTGATAAACAATAGGTTCGTGCCCTCTAAGGCCTCGCGAATCTTTTCGCTTGCTTCCTGAGCGGCCATGGCACCGACTTCGGGTCGTGCTCCGGCCCCGAGACCCGTTTTCCCGAGCGGAATGATGATATCGGCTCGCGAGCGATTTAAGGCCTGCTGATCGGTGTTAGCGGCAATGAACGTGATGCCCCGCGCCTCATTGTCAATCATGTGCTCGACGGCATTTCCGCCGCCGCCGCCCACGCCGATGACTTTGATGACTGCGTTAAACATTTCGGGCTGATCATTAATAATCTGCAAAGACATCACATTTCCTTGTTCACGAAACTAACCGGTGCGTTCCGAAGGCGCATTGAACCGTTCGGAATCGACCGAATAAAAACAAACGGCGAACAAACAATCGCGGTTTGCCGTTTCTGTCCCGATCGGGCAGAAGTTTTTGCAATTCTACACAAAAAGACCCGAGACCCTGAGCCTGAAAAGCGCCTCGAAAGTGCACCTTTTGCACCCTTTAAAAAAGAAGGCCCTGGTGCGAATTGACCCACTCAATCGGCTTTTCTCCGTGCTGAACGAAAAAGGCATCGGCCTGCTTGAAATGCCCGCATCCGATAAAGGGAACCGGCAGGCGCCTTGCTGAAAGCGGAGACGGATGATTGGCCTTTAAAATCAACGTCTCGCCGACGGCGTTTTCCCGAATCAGTGCTTCTTTAGCCTGGGCATGAGCCCCCCAGAGCATAAAAACCCGAGGGCGCGGCCTCTTAAGGAGCGCCATTAAAAGAGAATCCGTAAGAGCCTGCCAACCGAAGTTACTATGGCTTGCCGGTGCTCCGCACTCGACGGTCAGCACCGTATTAAGAAGCAAAACACCCTCGGACACCCAATCTATCAGATCCCCGTTTTCCCGCACAGGATTGGCGTATTCCCCGGCAATTTCTTTAAAGATATTTTTTAGACTCGGGGGCAGCCGCTTTAACGATTGCGGCACGGAAAAGGCCATGCCGACGGCCTGCCCCGGTCCGTGGTACGGATCTTGTCCGAGAATGACAACGCGGGTGTCCTCGGGGGTAATCTCCCGCAACACGCGCAAGGGATCGCTCGGGAAAACCGTCGCCCCGGCGAGCATGCGCTCTTTGAGTTTTTGCGTAAGAGCGTTGCCTGCCGGTGAGGCAAAAAAAGCCGTAAGGGGCTCAGTCCACCCTGTCGGGTACGGACCCCTGACAAAATCAAGACTCTCTAATGCTTCCGGCTCTTTTTCGTGCGTCACGCCCGATCCTTTGCGCCGGCAAACCCTTGATGCACACGCGTGCAGACTGGTTGCCGAGGTTTTTTATTTTACGAAGAAAGAGCCGTTTCAAACCCGAGCGTGCGACACTTTCATGCGCCTAATACGTTCAAGTTGCCGTTTGCCGTTGCAAGAAGACGGACCTTTGCTATAATCCGCTTCCTCTTACGGGGTGTAGCGCAGCCCGGTAGCGCGCCTGCTTTGGGAGCAGGATGTCGGGAGTTCGAATCTCTTCACCCCGACCATAGAGGTGGCGTACGTCCCGGAACTGCCCGTAGCTCAGTTGGATAGAGCATCGGCCTTCTAAGCCGAGGGTCGCTGGTTCGAATCCTGCCGGGCAGGCCAGAAAAATTTAACGGTGGGTGTAGCTCAGTTGGTAGAGTCCCGGATTGTGATTCCGGTTGTCGTGGGTTCGAGTCCCATCTCCCACCCCAGTTTCAGCCCTCTCGGAGAGACCTCCGGGAGGGCTTTCTTTCCCGTCAGTCGCTAAAGTCCCCGTAGATAAGTCCGCGCAAAAACCCCATGATGCCGCTACGCGACCGTTCTATCTGATGTTCGCCGATTTCGCGTTGCTTTTGAATCTGAGCCAAAACCCCCATCACGGTGGCGTCTTCCGGGTCGGTTAAAGAAAACCGCGTGGAGCGCACCCGCAAGGGCTCGCCGATGCGCACCGGAAGACCGTAGGTTTTCCGAATCATGGCATCGAACCCGGGCATCTTGGCCATACCGCCTGTGATGACAACACCGGCGGCAGCCCGCCCCAACCAGTTATCCCGCAGTAGGTGGATTCTTGCAATCTGCTCGATGATTTCCTGGGCTCTCGGCTTAATGATGCCGACGATTTCGCGAGCCGTAATTACGCGTTCGGTCCCCGTGGCATCGTGTGTGTAACGAATCTGCGTGAACACGTCATCGGGGCGGTCGTCTAAGTGACCGTACGCCAACTTAATTTCCTCGGCTGCATCGAGCGTGCAGCCGATTCCCGAGGCAATATCTCGAGAAAGGTAACGCCCGCCCATAGGGGAGACGGCCGTGTATTGAATTTGATTGCCCCGATAGCAGGCGATATCGGCCGCGCCGTCCCCGAAATCAATCAAAATCACGCCGAGTTCTTTTTCCGTGGGTGTCAGGCAACTTTCGGCACTCGCCCACGGTTGCATCACGACGCCATCTAGGTCAAGCCCGGCTTTGCGAACGCATTTGGCTAAATTGACGGCAATGCTGTCTGACCCGATTGCCAGGTGCACATGCGCCTTAAGAACCGTTCCTGCCATGCCGACCGGATCGCCGATCATCGTGTCGTCATCGTCAATCGTGTAACCCTTAACTGAGTGCATCACCACCGTATCGGATTCGTGCTTTAACGCCGGGTCAGTATCGGCGTCATGAATCTTCGGATCGAAAACCATCGCAAGCTTTGTCGCTGCAGCCACATCCTCGCGTGTAATCTCATCGCCCGAGAGCACGAGTTTTCCGATTTTGTTGACGCAGTGAAGGTTTTTTCCCGTAAAAGCTGCCGTGACGTGGGTAATCGGGCAACCGGAAGTTTCGCTCGCTTCCTGGACAGCTCGCCGAATCGATTCGACAGCGCTTTCGATATCTTGAATGCATCCGTCGACAACCCCCATGGACGGCACCTTGCCGATGCCGATGACGTCGATTTGCTTGGGCACACTGATGTCGGCAACGGCAATTTCGACCTTGCTTGCGCCGATGTCGATTGCGACAACGACATTGTCCGGTTGTATTCCTTCCATCTAGCGGCCCCCTAAAGAATTCTCGTTACTTTCAAACTGCGAATTCGGCCAGCGCGCTGCAAAGGCATGCTCGTAACGCGCATCGATAAATGACGGGCATCCGCGCAGTGTCTCGCAGACCTGTTTGTAGTAATCCAAAACCAATTGCAAGCGCTCGAAAACCGTTTCGGAACTCACGGCTCGCCCGAGTTCAATACGCAGTGCCGTGCCACGCAGCATCACCAGAGTGACAGTCCAACTGCCTCGATAAGAAACGGCAACGGACTGAACGCGGGCTCGTGCCTTGGCGGCAATGTCTTCAAAACGCTTTAAAAACCGAATCGCTTCCGGAGCATACTCGACAGTATCGGCCAAAATAAGCGGGAGCATCGCCGTTTTGCCAGCCTCCTCAACTAGCGGCATAAACACGATGCCTTCCCGGGAAACCAGTCTCCCGTCTTCCCAACGCGCCACAGGGTCTAACCGCGTGACCGTCACACTGATCGAATCGGGCCAAACACGCGCAACCGTTGCGGACTTAACCCACGTCAGGCGTTCGACGGCCTGCTTAATGACGTCCAAGTCCTGTGAGAAAAACCCTCCTGTTAATTCGGCCTGAACGGCGCGACGCACATCGGCCACAGCCCGCGCATCGGACTCTCCTGTGACAACAAGCTCGCGAATCTCGAGCGTCGTGCGGCTGATGCTAACAATCAAAAAGAGCACCCCCGCCAAAACTGCGAGGCTCCCGAGACCGATTGCAAGAAGGCGTCGATTAATCTTCACACGATTTCGCCGATTTCAAAACTACGTTTTCTCGGTCCAGTGCGGCCGCATCGAGAACGCGCAGCACCAGATCTTCGTAACTTAACCCGACGGCACGAGCGGCCATCGGAACGAGTGAATGCGGCGTCATGCCCGGGCTTGTATTCAATTCCAGGAGCACAAACGACCCATCCTCGCGCATCATCACGTCAATGCGCCCCCAGCCGCGTGCACCGAGCACGGCAAAGGCTTTTTCCGAAGCTGCGGCAACCCGGCCTGCCACCTCGGGCGCAAGCTCGGCCGGGCACACGTAGCGCACGGCATCACCCCAGTACTTATTTTTGTAATCGTAGTCGCCTTCGGGCGCCTGAATATCGATAATCGGTAGGGCTTTGCCGTCCAAAATCGACACCGTTAGCTCCGAGCCGTAAATCCGCTCTTCCACAAGGACGTCCGTGTCAAATTGAAGTGCTTCTTCAAGCGCCTGACGGATCTCTTCAAGCCCGGCGTTCTGTAGGCGCACGACACCGATTGAGGACCCTTCGCGCGAGGGCTTGACAACAATGTCGCCCCCGAGGGTCTTTAAAACGTCAGCGGCTTTTGATGCGCTTGTGACAACCATGCCGCGCGCCACCGGAAGACCGGCAGTAGCCCAAAGCGCCCGTGTCGAGGCTTTGTCGATGGCTACGGCACTGGCTTGGACACCGGCTCCCGTATACGGAATCTGTAAGTATTCCAAAACACCCTGAATCGTTCCGTCTTCACCGAACCGACCGTGAAGCGCAATGTAAGCGCGATCGAACTTTTCCGTGACAAGGCGTCCGAGACCTTCAGCCGGGTCAACGGCCACAGCGTCCACGCCGCGCGAGAGCAACGCTTTTAGAACGCCCGAGCCGCTCATGATGGAAATCTCACGCTCGGAACTGACGCCCCCCATTAAAACGGCCACGCGACCGTATTTTGTTTTGTTATCCGTCATTTGGACTCCTTAACGAGCATCGCCGGAACACGACCGACCGATCCCGCTCCGATGGTTAACACCACATCGCCGTCTCGAACCATCTTATGAACGGCCGCGGGAACATCTTCAATATGCGGGCAGAAAATCAGATTATTTTGTCCGCGAAGCCGCACGGCATGCGCCAAGGCGCGCCCGTCGGCGCCGACAAGAGGCGCCTCGCCTGCCGGATACACATCAGCTAAAACAACGGCATCGGCTTGGCACAACAAATTGACAAAGTCTTCAAAGCAATCGCGCGTGCGGGTGTAGCGATGCGGCTGGAACACAACCAAGAGGCGTTTTTCGGGCCAGGCCGTGTGCACGGCGGCAATCGTCGCTTCGATTTCGTGAGGATGGTGGCCGTAGTCGTCAACGAGGGTAAAAGAGCCCGTCGCTTGCCCCTCGGCGTTGCGGATGGGCAATTGCCCGTACTGCGCAAAGCGACGACCGACGCCGGTAAATTCAGATAAGCCCTTGACAATCGCCTTGTCATCCACCCCGACAAGCGTTGCAACGGCAACGGCGGCAAGAGAATTGGTGACATTGTGTAGGCCCGGAAGATTCAACACCACCGGAAGCGGGGCGTGCCCGGGACGCAAAATCGTATAGGCTGTGCGCGTTCCTTCGCTTCGAATATCGATGGCGCGCACTTCGGCCGCTTCCGTAAGGCCGTATCCGATAACGCGCCGCGTCACACGCGGGATAATCGAGCGCACGTTCTCATCGTCCACACACAGCACGGCCACACCGTAAAACGGTAGACGCGAGAGAAACTCGACGAACGCATCCTTAAGTTTATTAAAGTCATGACCGTACGTATCCATGTGATCGTGGTCGATATTGGTCACAACCGACAAAACGGGCGTTAAGTTTAAAAACGACGCATCGGACTCATCGGCTTCGGCCACGAGAAACTCCCCGGCTCCGAGCCGAGCATTAACGCCCGAACTATTTAAGCGCCCGCCGATGACATACGTCGGGTCTAAGCCCCCGGCCGCAAGAAGCGTGGCCGTAAGTGATGTTGTCGTCGTTTTGCCGTGGGCTCCGGCAATCGCAATGCCGCGACGAAGACGCATCAGCTCGGCAAGCATGACGGCACGCGGCACCACGGGAAGTTTGCACGCCTTGGCGGCAACCACTTCCGGATTATCAGGCTTAATGGCAGAGCTGACGACCACGGCATCGGCTCCTTCGATGTTTTCGGGTTTATGTCCGATATAGACCTTAGCCCCGAGCGCCGTTAAGTGATCGGTAACCGAGCTACGGGCAATATCCGACCCGCTCACCACGTAGCCCAAATTAAGAAGCACCTCGGCAATCCCGCACATTCCCGAGCCGCCGATTCCGACAAAATGCAAATGCTTGACAACAAACTTCATAGAAAAACCAAATCCATCGTTCCGTTAATAGGGGCGCTCTTTTAAGTCGCTCACATGTTCGATCATATCGGCAACGGCCTGAGCGGCATGCGGGCGGCAAAGATGCCGGGCGTGGCTGGCCATATCCAAAATCTTCTCTCGCTTGAGCGTCATGAGCGTTCCGAAGAGGTGTTCGGGCGTGAACTGCGGCTGTTCGACCATGATGGCGGCGCCGTTTTTCTGCATGTAGCGCGCGTTTCCGAGTTGGTGCGATGTCGTGCCGACCACAAGAGGCACGAGGATACTTGCGGCACCGGCGGCACAAAGCTCGGCGACGCTGGTGGCACCGGCTCGGCAAATCACAAGGTCGCTATCGCGATAGGCAGAGGCCATATCGTCGATAAAGCCCACAACCTGAGCCTTGACTCCGAGTTCCTTGTAGCGCGCCGCAACCGAATCGACCCAGCGCGCACCGCACTGATGGACCACCGTCGGGCGCTTTTCGGGATCGAAAAACGACAAGGCCTTCGGAACCGTTTCATTTAAAACCTGAGCACCGAGACTGCCTCCGAAAACAAGGAGTTTGAAAGGACCCTCTCGCCCTTGCAACCGAACCTCGGGCGCTTCAATCGCTTCAATATCAGCTCGCACAGGGTTACCGGTAATCTTTCCGCGGACACCCGCGAGCGACCGGGCACTTCCGGCAAATCCGCAGGCCACGCCCCAGGCGTCTTTTAAAATCATTTTGGTCGACAAGAGGACATCGGCATCGCAATTCATGAGAACGGGCTTAATGTGATTGACCTTAGCCCCTTCGTTGACGGGAACGGCAATGTAGCCGCCCGTTGTAAAAAACACATCGGGCTTTAATTTACGGACGATGGAGCGACAACGATACCCCGAGAACAAAAGCTTGATGCCGCCTGTGATGAGCCCGCCAAGACCGTGCCCGCGCACGCCCTGAAAATTAAGACCGATAAAGTCAATGCCGTCTTTGGCTACAAGAGGGCCTTCCATGCCCTTTTGCGTGCCGATCCACGTCACACGCCACCCGCGTTTTTTCATTTCGCGTGCAACGGCCAGACCCGGCATCACGTGCCCGCCTGTGCCCGCTGCTGCAATCAGTAAGTGTTTGCCTGACAATTTAAACTCTCCCGCCGCGCATCAAAATGCGATTCTCTCGGTCCACGCGTAACAAAAGTGCAACGGCGGCTATTGTAGCGATTAGAGAAGAACCGCCGTAACTGACAAAGGGGAGCGTCAGCCCCTTGGTCGGGAACATGCCGGTCGCCACCCCGAGGTTAATAATGGCCTGAAAGCCGATCCAGATACCGACCCCTTCGGCCACAAGCCCCGGGAAGACCCGATCTAACTTAATGGACTGACGACCGATGGCAAAGGCCCGACGCACGAAAAAGTAAAACGCAACGACAACGACCACGACGCCGACAAAGCCGAGTTCTTCCCCGATGACGGCCATAATAAAGTCCGTGTGCGATTCGGGTAAATAGTGAAGTTTTTCAATCGACGCGCCGAGTCCGACCCCAAACCATTCGCCTCGTCCGAACGCAATGAGTGAATGGCTTAATTGATAGCCCTTACCATAGGCATTACCCCAGACGTCCCAGTACGAAATCATGCGCTCTAAGCGCCAGGGCGAAAGGTAAATCATCGAAAACCCGATGGCGATGGCCAAAATGAGAACGGCGGTAAAAATCTTTCCGTCCAAGCCCCCTAAAAAGAGCACGCCCATGGCAATGGCAATAATCACGGCCGTCGCCCCTAGGTCCGGTTGCACACCGATAAGACCTGAAATCACGGCGATGATGATGAACATCGGTGCCAAACCCTTAGTCACCGAATGCATGTACTCTTGGCGCTTGACGGTAAAGGCCGCCGCTCCGATCAAGACGGCGAATTTAACAAACTCGGTTACCTGAAAATTCATCGGTCCGAGGGCAATCCAACGCCTCGCTCCGTTCACGGAGCGCCCGATTCCCGGAATCAGCACGATGATTAAAAGAAAAATGGCAACGCCGGCTAAATACGGGGCAATGCGCATCCAAACCCGCATCGGCGTACGGTAGACGGCAAAGCCGGCGATTAAACCGATGACGATGTTAATGATTTGGCGAATGAGAAAGTGGTACGGAGCGGTGTGATACTTGGGACTATCGGAAAAGGAAATCGTCGCCGAGTACACCATCAGCACGCCTAAGCACAAAAGAAAGGCCGTGACGCACAGAATTCCCAAATCCATACCGTCGGGTCGGACGCGGCGTGAGCTTTTTCCGCCCAAAAGGCGCGTCTGAGCCCCGGTCCAAATCAGGGATTTGTTGGCGGTGTCTTTCTTAAGGCCGAACACGGTTAGTCTGCCTGTTCTCGGGCGGCAATCTCCTTAGCACGCGCAATAAAACGCGCGGAGCGCTCCGCGTAATTTTTAAACATATCCCAGCTCGCGCACGCAGGGCTTAAAAGGACCGCGTCCCCCTCGCGCGCAGCGGCATAGGCCATATCAACGGCTTTTTCAAAATCAAAACCGGCACTGGCAACCGGGACGTTGAGGCCCTCTAACGCCGGCGCAATCCGGTCGGCATCGCGCCCGATTAACACCACAAAGCGCGCGTGATCGGCCACGGACTTGGCAATATCGGAAAAGTCCTGTCCCTTGGAGTCGCCCCCTAAAATAAGCGAACACTTTTGGCCCGCGGCGCCGAGCCCCTCTAAGGCCGCACAGGTCGCGCCGACGTTCGTGCCCTTGGAGTCATCGATAAATTCCACACCCGAGGCCGTCTTTAAGACAAACTCCACGCGGTGGGGTTCGCCGGCAAACGTCGTGAGGGTCTCAAGGGCCGCCGAAAGCGGAATTCCCACGGCTTCCGTTAACGCGATGGCCGCAAGAGCATTCATCGCGTTGTGCTGGCCGCGAATCTTAAGCGATGAGGTCGGCATTAAAAGGCGCTTTTGCTCGGGCTCAGGTGACAAAAGAAGGCTGCGGCGGCGATTTGCCGTCTCTTTGACATAGGGAATTTCCGAAAGCCAGGTTAGCCCTGAGTCCTGTGTAAGGCCGTATTGACCGGGGGCAACCGGGTCGGACACGCCGAACGTGCGAATGTCGGCACCTTCGGTTGCTGCACGCATACTCGCTGCATCATCGCGATTTAAAACGCGCACGGTCTTTTCAGAAAAAATGCGCCGTTTGGCCGCTTCGTATTCGGCCATCGAACCGTGCCAATCCACGTGATCTTGCGTGAGATTTAAAAACGCTGCCGCATCACAATCAAGACTAGTTGTCGTCGCGAGTTGAAAACTCGATAACTCCAGGACCCAAAAATCCGGCAGTTTGCCCTCTTCAAGCAAACGGTCAAGTTCGCAGACCGCATTCGGTCCGATGTTTCCTGCCGTGCAAACCGTGCGATTGGCTTGGCGAACCATCAAGCCCGTAAGCCTTGTTGTCGTCGTCTTGCCGTTAGTGCCCGTTACGGCCACAACCTTCGGCCGGTACCCCTGCGTTTTATTAAGGTGCGCAAGCTCGCGTGCAAAAAGTTCGATTTCTCCGAGCACGTTCATACCCGAGGCGCGGGCTTTAGCCACAAGGGACGAGGCTGCCGAATGCTCGGGCGAAAGGCCCGGACTTAAAACCAGGGCATCGCACCCGTCAAGAAGTTCAAGGGGTAAAGAGCCGCCCGTAAACGGCACATCGGGAAATTCCTGTTTAAATTCTGCCAAAGAAGACGGGCTTTCCCGCGTATCGGCCAGCGCCACAGTCCAGCCGCGCCGCTTTAAAAACCGCACGGAAGCAATCCCCGATGCTCCGCATCCTAAAACCAAAGCCTTGCTCATACTCTTTGCCTTTACCGAATCTTTAATGTCGAAAGCCCGATCAAAACCAAAATAAACGTGATAATCCAAAAGCGCACGACAACTTGCGTTTCCTTCCAGCCCTTAAGTTCAAAGTGATGGTGAATCGGGGCCATGAGGAAGACGCGTTTTCCGTGAGAAAAGCGGAAATACGTCGTTTGAATAATCACCGAAAGCGTCTCGACAACGAAAATGCCGCCCATGACCGCTAAAACGATTTCCTGACGCGTAATGACGGCAACGGTCCCGAGGCACCCGCCTAACGCGAGGGCTCCCACGTCTCCCATAAAGACTTCGGCCGGGTACGTGTTAAACCATAAAAACGCAAGACCCGCACCGGCCAGGGCCGCACAGACCACCACAAGCTCCCCGGCACCCGGGATGTACGGGAAAAAGAGGTACCCCGAAAAGTCCGGACGCCCGACCACATAGGCAAAGATTCCCAACGCCGAGCCGACCATCACACAGGGCAAAATCGCCAGACCGTCCAGCCCGTCCGTCAGATTCACGGCGTTCGACGTTCCGACAATGACAAAATACGTGAGGATGATAAATCCCCAAATTCCGAAGGGAATCGCGACCTCTTTGAAAAAGGGCACCATAAAGTCAAGCTTCGAAAGCTCGTTCATGGAAAAGCCCCCCTGAACCCACTGCGCAAGAGCACTCCAGATATCGGCGTTACTCGGCATCGAGACGGCAAAAGCCAGATACACGGCAGCCGAAAATCCCACCAAGCTTTGCCAAGCGAACTTTTCTTTGGCGCTCATGCCGTTGGGGTCATGGTGGACCACCTTGCGGTAATCATCAAACCACCCGATCAGGCCATAACAAAGCGTCACAAAGAGCACAATCCACACAAAGCGATTCGATAGATCCATCCATAGGAGTGTTGAAATCCCGATACTCACGAGAATCAGCACACCCCCCATCGTCGGCGTTCCGTCTTTGGCTAAATGCGTTTTGGGGCCGCACGAGCGCACGGCCTGCCCGATTCGCATGGCATGCAAGCGCCGAATCACCCAGGGAGCCGCCCCGAATCCGATGGCCATCGCCGTTAAGGCCGCCATCAGGGCGCGCAAACTCAAATAATTAAAAACACCGAAGGCTCTCACAGACTCGGAAAGCCATTGAAACACACTTAAAAGCATTCGTTTAATTTCCTTTCTTCGGGTCGGTTGTCACGGCTCGGACAACTGCATCTAATCCCACGTAGTGACTCGCTTTCACAAGAACCGTGCACGGGGTTTTGATGGCCTCTTGCACCGCACGCGTTAAGTCCTCGCGCTTTAAATAAAAGTGCGCTGCGGCGCCGGCCGCCCCGAGGGCGTCTTTCATGGCCTTTCCGGTCAAATAAAGCGCATCGATGCCCTTATCTTTGGCGTAGCACAACACTTCCTCGTGAAAATCTTGACTTCTTTTTCCGAGTTCACCCATTTCTCCTGCGACCAAAATGCGCGGAGAGGGCATTGTAGCGAGCACATCGATGGCCGAGCGCATACTGTCGGGATTGGCGTTATAGGACTCATCGATTAAAAGGGCACCGCTCTCAAAACGGTAAATCTTTCCGCGCCCGGCAAGGGGTGTAAAAGAAGCAAGACCGCACGCAATGTCCTCAAGCGGAACGCCGGCCGCAAGGGAGGCTGCGGCGGCAGCGGCGGCATCGTGCACGGCGTGTTCGCCTGCCATAGAAAAATGAAAGCGCGTCACGCCTAGGGGCGTTGTGAGCACCAGGTCACCCCCTTCGCGCACGGCTTGAACATCGGCTGCACTCACTCCGGCCGAATACGTCAGTACACGGCATCCGCGCGCCCGGGCAAAATCGGCCCAAATCCGATAACAGGAATCGGTAATCGGTAAAACCGCACACCCGGTTTCCGGAAGCGCCACAAGCGCCATCGCATTTTCCCGAGCCGATCCCTCAACGCCGTCAATATAGGCTTGGTGTTCGCGCTGCGCATTCGTGATGACGACAACCGTCGGAGCAATCCAACTGGCAAGTTGCGCCATCTCGCCTGCGTGATTCATGCCCGCCTCGATGACGGCAATGCGGGTTTTCTCGGTTAATTCCAAGAGCATGCGCGGCACGCCGACGTTGTTATTTAGGTTCCCGCGAGTGCAAAACGCCTCTTCGCCTGCGTAGGAAGAAAGAATCGCCCCCGTCATCTGCGTTGTCGTGGTTTTGCCGTTTGAGCCGACAACGGCAATCAAGGGGAGCGATAGACGTCGCCTCCAGAATCGTGCCAGGCTCCCGTACGCCTCGGCCGTATCGTTCACAATCAGTTCCGGACACGCAGCTCCCACGGAGCGGTTTAAAACCAGAGCGCCGGCCCCGGCTTTTTCAGCGGCAAGCGCATAGTCGTGCCCATCGAATTTCTCACCGACGAGTGCGACGAAAACCTCACCTTTCGCAACCGTGCGACTGTCGGTTGTAATCGAAGAAAACGTTTGACGCGTGCTCCCCTTAAGGGCGACAAGGTTGCCCGTAAGAGCCTCACATAGGTCGCTTAATGTCCAGTGTTGATTCGTTGGCTCGTGCATGGCTCTTTTATGACGTTAATTTTTCTCGAACGAAACGCTCGTTGGCCGCTTCTCGGACGGTTTCCGCATCGCTAAAGTGGTGTTTGACGCCGGCAATTTCCTGATAGTCCTCGTGCCCTTTACCGGCAACAAGGATAATGTCCTCGGGTCGGGCCTGACAAAAGGTCTTAATAATCGCCTCACGACGATTGAGGATGACGACAGGTGCCGGGTTTTTCATCCCGGAACAGACATCGGCGGCAATTTGCGCCGGATTCTCCGACCGCGGATTGTCACTTGTGACCACCACGCAATCGGCATTTTGTTCGGCAATTCGTCCCATCTCCGGGCGTTTGCCGTGATCGCGATCGCCGCCGGCGCCGACAAGAATCCACAGTCGTCCACCCCGCTCGCGCGCTGTCGGACGAAGAGCCGCCAGGGCTTTTTCAATCGCATCGGGCGTGTGGCAGTAATCGACAACGGCAAGCGGCATCCCCGGGCGCGTAAAGACCTGCAATCGCCCGGCCGGGGGACGTAATTGCGCTAAATTCTCAAAAACCGCTTCCGGGGCAAAACCGGCTGTCAGGGCAACCCCGGCCACCGCAAGTAAGTTATAAACATTAAATAGCCCGAGAACCATCGCGTGCAAGTCATAGGACTTCCCGTCCCAAAGCACTTCAAAGCACATACCCGATTCGCTCGAACGAACGCGTCGTGCAACAAGGCGCTTGACGGGAAGGTCTGTAAGGTCCTTTTCCGGTGTGACTCCTTCGATGCAGTACCCGACTGTCGTCACGGTCCTTTCGCACGTTTTTTTCGCAAGCGACCGACCGAAAGCATCATCGAGATTGATAACGGCGTTTTTAAGATCCGGCCAATCAAAAAGGATGGCTTTGGCTTTCCCGTACGCCTCAAAGGTCTTGTGGTAGTCCAGGTGATCGCGCGTTAAGTTCGTAAAGACCGCCGTCTTAAAAGACGCGCCCGAAAGGCGCCCCTGCACAAGACCGATGGAACTTGCTTCAATCGCAAAAGCCTTGGCCCCTGCTTCCTTTAAATCATACAAAAGTCCTTGGGTGCTCACGGCATCGGGCGTCGTTAAGGCCGGCGCCTTAAAGGAAGACCCGAGGAAAAACGTTCCGATGGTTCCGATTGCTGCGCACGGCATCGAAAGCCGGGTTAAAAGCGCCGCACACCAATGGCTGATGCTCGTCTTGCCGTTCGTTCCCGTTACGGCTGTCCCGTAAAGAGTATCCGACG
Organism: uncultured Sutterella sp.; assembly: GCA_900544335.1. Classification (GTDB taxonomy): domain Bacteria; phylum Pseudomonadota; class Gammaproteobacteria; order Burkholderiales; family Burkholderiaceae_F; genus Duodenibacillus. The sequence goes on along the minus strand of UQUS01000003.1, from coordinate 40,024 downwards.
GATTGCCGTAAAAGTCCGAGGCAATCGTCCCTAAGTGACGTCGAAGGTCTTTAACTTCAATCACTTCGATTTCGCTCGGAGCAAGAGGCACCTGACGCTCTTCGGTTAAAACCGCGCGAGCCCCGCGTGCTGCGGCCACGGGCACAAACCTCAGGCCATCGGTCTTTTCACCTTTTAACGCAACAAAAACGTCGCCCGAGGCGACATCGCGAGAATCAATCCGCAAATGGGCACCCGCACCGCATCGTGCGTGGAGCCAGTGCTCGACCGCCGATCGTTCTTTAAAGACTTCCTTCATGCCGAATCCCTCGAATTGAGATTCCGGGACCCGCCACGTAGTCCGGCGCATCGGGATTGACACCGATCAGGCGCAACGCCCCGGCCATCACTTCATTAAAGACGGGCGCCGCAACCGTGCCGCCGAAATAGCTTCCGCGTGTCGGCTCATCAATCATCACGGCCACAATAAGGCGCGGGTGACTGGCAGGCGCCATGCCGATAAAGCTTCCGACCGCAAGCTTATCGACATACTTACCGTCACGTAATTTATTAGCCGTACCGGTCTTACCGGCTACCGTGTAGCCCTGAACGTTCACACGCTGGGCCGTGCCGCCTTGTAAAACCGTATTGCTCATCATAGTCCGCATTTGACGCGCAACTTCCGGACGGAAAACCTGCTGCCCGACGGCTTCCCGCGGACTCTTTTTAAAGGTCAAATCAATTACGTCTCCGTTACGCGCCAGGGCCGTGTAGGCCCGCACCAGCTGCATGAGCGAGACCGAAATCCCGTAGCCGTATGAAATCGTGGCTTTTTCCACAGGGCGCCACAGATTGCCGCGGCGCAATTTTCCGCGAATCGCACCGGGGAAATGCACATTGGGTACCTTACCGAACCCTAAAGCATCGTACGTAGCCCACAGGTCTTCGCTATTAATTTCGAGTGCAATCTTGCAGGTGCCGATATTGGATGACTTGGAAACAATTTGGCTTACGGTCAGCATGCCGTAGTTGTGTGTATCGGAAATACTCCTGTCGCCGATATTGAGAACCCCGGGTCCGGTTTCCACGAGTGTATCGGGGCGAACAATCCCCAAGTCCAGGGCCTTGGCAATCGCAAAGGGCTTCATCGTGCTTCCGGGCTCGAACATATCGGTTAGAACGCGGTTACGCACGTTTTCAATCCGAAGATCTTTGCGCTGGTTGGGGTCATAGGTCGGCCAGTTATTCATCGCGAGGATTTCGCCTGTGTGCACATCGGCCACAACAACGGCCCCGGCCTTAGCACGGGCATCTTCCACAGCCCGGCGCACGGCCTTGTAGGCAATGTATTGCAAGCGCGAGTCAATTGAAAGCACCACGTCGCGTCCGCGTGTGGCTTCCTTAAGCCACGCGCTGTCGATACGCTGACCCAAGCGATCGCGAATCACATAGCGCATGCCTTTTTGGCCGGAAAGCGTCTCGTCACACGCCAGTTCCACGCCCTCTCGCCCGTGGTTATCGGTATCGGTGTAGCCGACAACATGCGCCGAGACTTCGCCGTCCGGGTAGTTGCGCTTAGATTCATCTTCGTCGTAAATCCCCGGAATGCGCAGGTCGGCAATCTTTTGCGCGGTTTCTAAGTCCACCTTTCGCGCTAGGTACACGAAGGTACTTTCCTTTTTGCTTGTGAGCTTACCTAACAGGGTTGAGGTCGGCACCTCAAGGAGCGAGGCTAATTCCTTTAGCTGCCCCTTATCGGCTCCGAGCGTCTCGGAGGGAATCGCCCAAATGCTTTTCGCGGGAATGGAACTTGCGAGCACGATGCCGTTTCGATCGAGAATCCGTCCGCGCTGCGCCGGTACGGGAATTGTGCGTGCGTAACGCTCCTCGCCTTTTTTCTGCAAAAACTCGGTTTGAATCCCGCACTGCAAATAGGCCGCTCGGCACATCACGATTCCGAAGACCACCGTCATCAGGCAAAAAAGCTGCCGGCTGCGTTTCGGAGAAATCTGCACGCCGAGCATCGAATCGATGCCCGAACTTTCATTGCGACGCGGCGTACTGTCGGCGCGCAAGATTGCGAGCGCCTTCGCGCGCACTTTGTGCCATATCCACGTTAGGTCCACGCGTTTCATTTGTGCACCTCAAGGCGAATGTGGCTAAGTTTGGACGCGGGAACCTGAATCATGACCGTATTGGTGACATCGGCATTAACGTACCCGAGGGCACCGGCCCGTTCAATGACGTATTTAGGAAGCGCTGCTTTCGATAGATCAAGCGCAAGTTGACTTGCCTCGTCCGTCAGGGCGTGATGCACACGCTCGGCCCGCTCTTTTTCCGCCGTAAGCGTGCGTACATCATATTGCATCCGAACAAGCGCAAAGCAACTCAGGAGCAAAACAACGCCGCTTGCCACCGCAACGACGGTCAAAACGCGATCGGAAATTTGCGTGAGGCTAAAGCGCATAACTCTCTCCTTCACGCCACGGCTCATCGGTGCGCGTTCCCATTCGCAAAACGGCACTCCGAGAGCGAATATTTTCTTGAATTTCCTCACGACCGGGCAAAATCCGCTTGCACGTACGCCAAAGAGGACGCGGAAGGTCACACTCGGGAAGCACGAGGCGAGAATCGACTTGCGGGTGTAGGCCGGACGCAAAAAAGCGCTTGACGATTCTGTCCTCAAGCGAGTGAAACGCAATAACAACCAAGCGACCATTCGGGTTAAGTAAGCTTCCTGCGGCATTTAACGCGCAGCGCAACTCGCCGAACTCATCGTTTACGGCAATCCGAATGGCCTGAAACGTCCGTGTAGCCGGGTGCTGAGCCCCGTCACGCAGACTTCTCGGGATGGTCTTTTCCACAAGGCGCGCGAGGGCGCCCGTCGTGCGAATCGGACCTGCTTCCTGCGCTTTGAGAATTGCTTTGGCAATGGCTTTGGCATACCGCTCCTCGCCGTACTCACGGAGCACGGTTTGGATGCGTGACTCATCGGAAGCCATAAGCCACTCGGAAGCTGTCGGCCCGGTCCCCTGATCCATGCGCATATCTAAGGGTCCGTCGGCGCGAAATGAAAAACCGCGACTCGGGTCGTCGATTTGCGGGCTACTGATTCCCAAATCCATCAGGATGCCGTCGACTTTTTCAATTCCGTAAGACGACAACACCTCTTTCATACGGGAAAAGGGGGAAGCGATCATCGTAAAACGGGGGTCGACCACGTTTTTCGCAAACGCTACCGCTTCCTTGTCGCGATCAAAAGCAAAAAGACGCGCCTGCGGACTCAAGGCATTCAGGAGGAGCCGCGTGTGACCGCCCCGACCGAATGTCGCATCGACATAAATGCCGTCACGATTGCCGATAAGAGCCGCCGGAACGTCACGTGCCAGAACAGGCACGTGTGTCAGGGACACCTTTGAGTCGCTTAAAACGCTCATCGTCGCCCCCTAAAATCGAAAACTTTCGGCTGCCTCGCCGAATCCTTTTTCCAGCCCGCTCTTTTCTTGTTCCAAAAGACGCGTGCTATCCCAAATTTCCAAGTGGTCGCCCAAACCGACAAGCGCGACCTTGCGCGTCAGACCACACAAGGTTCTTAACTCACTTGGAATCAAAATACGACCGACGGCATCGATTTGCAGGTCGACGGCACTACCGAGAACGATTCTTTGGAAGACACGCGAGGCATACGGCAAGGCCGTTAATGCCGCCCTCTTTTCTTCCCAAAGCGCTCTCGGATACAGCAACACACAGCCGTCCGGGTGGCGCGTCAGCGTCACATCGGAAATCTTGAAAGCCTCGCGGTGCCGTGCGGGGATTCCGATACGGCCGCGAGAATCAAGCGTCAGTAACGATGTTCCTTGGAACACGTCCGATTCCTCTGTGCGGATTGAAGACAAACGATGCGAAGGGAAACCACTTTTCCCCACTTTTCTACCGAACTCTACCACATTCTGCTTAGCTCGGCGAATCCGGGAAGAAATAAAATTTATTCTTTTAAATCAGGGTATTCATGTTTGATTCCCCCGTCAGAACTCCAATTCGCCGGCCGGAACCCCGAGTAATTTTTCTCGAGAGCGCACATAGTCGGGAAGAACCTCCTGTACGGCTTGCCAAAACCGAGTCGAGTGGTCCATGTGTTTGATGTGCGTAAGTTCATGCACGACGACGTAATCGATCACATCATCGGTAAAGAAAATGAGGCGCCAGCACAGGCGAATCGAGCGATCGGCTGAACAACTTCCCCACCTTGCGTGGGTATTCGAAAGACGCCAGGAGCGCGGCGTAAGACCCGTTTTTGCCGTCCAATACGTCATGCGCTCGCCGATGACGCTTTGCGCCTGACTGACAAGCCAGGCCAGAGCGGCCTCGCGAATGCGACTGACTTCAGTTGTCGGGGGAAGCGCAAGAGCCAGGGTTTTTCCGTCCGAAAGAAGCCCGGTCTTGGTCACTCCGAGCACGGCAAGGCAAAGGCGCGAGCCCCGATACGGAATCATTCCTCCGTTTTCAAAACGCATTGCACCGATCCCTTCCCTTTCACGCCATGCGGCGCGCTCGGCAAGTTTCTTTTCAATCCAGGTGCGCTTTTGAGCGATGATGCGGTCGATTTCCGTTTGACTGACGTAGCGAGGGGCCGAGACTTCCAGGCCCGCCGGCCCGATGCGTAGCCCGACCGAGCGACGTCGTACACGTTTTAGAACATAAGGAATTTGAGGCGTAAGCGTAAGAGTTGCTTTGCCTTCGCTTCGAAAAGAGAACGTCGTCGGCGCCTTATTTTCGGACGCGTCAAATAGCGAAAGTTGCTCAGGAGAGAGATGCGTCATAAAACCGCGGGTTTCCGATGCGGCGCACTTCTTCTTCAATCCAGGTGCTCGCAAGATAATTGACTTCGTTAAAGTCCCTACCCTGTGTATCGATAGCCGGCCCGATGGAAACAATAATCTTACCCGGTGTCTTTTCCAGGGCGTTTTTAGCCCAAAATTCCCCGGAATTAACGGCAATCGGAAGCACCTTCGCCTTTTGCCGAACGGCAAATCGAGCGCCGCCTGTCTTAAAGGTGCTTGTCGCCCCGGGTGCAACTCGCGTGCCTTCCGGGAAAATGCCGATCCACCAACCGGTATTTAAAAGGCGTGCACCGCCGTGCATAATCTGCTCGAACGCCAGGCGCCCGTTTTTGCGATCGATCGGAATCATTTGCATGGACTTGGCTGCCCAGCCGAAAAACGGAATCCAATGCAGCGACTCCTTGTACACGTAGGCAATGTACCCGGGAATGTACGCCGGAAGAAAAAGCGTTTCCCAAGCCGATTGGTGCTTACAAAAAATCACGACGCGCTCGCCGGCTACAGGAACGTTCTCAAGACCCCGCACCTCAAAATCAAGGCCGCAAATGACCCGTGCGCACTGCACGGCAAAGCGCATGTAAGGCCGCTCGAAAACGTCGTAGCGCCACTTGGTGCTCGTTACGGGCCACGTGAAAAGACAACCGATGCCGACGGGAACGACCGCAATCAGTAGAAGCGCGTAATAAAGAAGCGAACGCAAAAGGCGCATACGACAATGCCTCTAGTTAGCCAGATGCGAGAGTTCGGCCACACTGTTCATGAGCACATTCAGGCGCTTTAACAGGGCCTGACGGTTGGCTCGAACAGCCGAATCTTCGGCATTGACCATCACATCGGCAAAGAAGCGATCGACAGGGGCTTTTAGGGGCGTAAGCGATGCGAGCATCCCTTCGTAGCCGCTGTTTTCATACAAAAGACGTGCTACGGGTTCGTGCTCGCAAAGGGCCTTATAAAGCTCCTGCTCGGCAGGCTCCTTAAGTAACCCCTCGCAAACCGCGTCGGGAATGTCGCCTGTGACCTTCTTTAAGATGTTGCCGATACGCTTGTTGGCATCCGATAAACTCTGAGCTTCCGGAAGCATCATGAACTTCTTGACCGCTTCGATGCGACGCACGAAATCGGCGGGCTTGACGATGTGTTTGGCAAGAACAGCATCGACTTCCTGAGCCGAGTACTCTTCATCACGAAGCATGACCCGCAAGCGATCGAAAAAGAACGTCATGAGGGCGTCGGTCGCATCCTTAACGCCGGGCACGGAAAGCTCGACGGCAAAGGCGCTTTTCACGAGGTCTTCCAAACTTAGATCCAAATTGCGCTCGATAATCATGCGCAAAATGCCGAGCGCATGGCGACGCAACGCAAAGGGATCTTTATCACCGGTCGGCAGCAATCCGATACCGAACATACCCGTTAAGGTCTCAAGTTTGTCGGCAATGGCAACGGCCATCGACACGGGCGTACTCGGAAGGGCGTCACCGGCAAAGCGCGGCGCATAGTGCTCGCGCACGGCCAGCGCCACCTCCGGGTCTTCCTTGTCGTTTTTCGCGTAGTACTCACCCATGATACCCTGTAGTTCCGGGAATTCCCCGACCATCAGGGTCCGCAAATCGGCCTTAGCCAGGTACGCCGCACGCTTGGCTTTTTCTGCATCGGCGCCGATTTTTCCGGCAACCGAGGCCGCAAGCTCCATCACACGTTTGACGCGATCGGCCTGCGTGCCGAGTTTGTTGTGGTAGACAACGTGTTTAAGACCCTCGACGCGACTAGCAAGAGTTTCCTTGCAGTCTTCCTTATAAAAGAACTCGGCATCGGCAAGGCGGGCACGTACGACACGCGCATTACCGGAACGAATCGCCTCACCGCCGTCTTTGGCCTCAATGTGCGAGACAAGGCAGAAGCGATTCATCAGGTGTCCGGCGGCATCGCGCATCGGGAAATACTTCTGATTGGTCTGCATCGTCAGAATCAAGCACTCTTCGGGAACGGCAAGGTACTTTTCTTCAAATGTCGACGTGTAGATAACGGGCCACTCTGTCAAGGAATTGGTTTCATCGATTAAGGCTTCGGGCGCAATGAGCGTCCCGCCGTCCTTGGCCGCTTCCTTCTTAAGGAGGTCAACGAGAACGGCACGGCGACGCTCGTAGTTCGCGATGACTTTGCCTTTTGTTAAAAGCGTTTCTTCGTAGTCATCGGCTCTATCAATCGCAATGAGTCCCTGGGTGTGGAAGCGATGTCCGGACGTAACGCGGTCGGCATGAAGACCGAAAAGCGTCACCGGGACAACGTCTTCCCCATAGAGGGCCGTCAGGTGCTTGACCGGGCGCACGAACTGCACGGTCGTTACGCCGTCGGCCAATTGATAATTCATCACTTTCGGGATGGGAAGCGCCTTGACGGTTTCTTCCAAAATCTTTTGTAAGCCTTCGGCCAAAGTCACTCCGGCACGCACACCGTCGTAATACAAATAGGTGTTTTTCCCTTCCGTCACGTGCGATAGCTCGGAGACGGGGCAGGAAATTTCCAAGGCGGCCATCTTCTTACTTAAAGCGGGAGTGGCCTCGCCGTCGAAATTTAACCCGACCTGAACAGGAACAAGTTTCTGACGGAACGGCTCATCGGGGGACTTAGCGAGCACATCGGTCACGAGAACGGCCATACGGCGCGGCGATCCGAAGGGCGTTACCTCCGAGGCCGGTCCCGTAAAGTGCTTTTCGCGCAGCCCGTGAAACACACCCTCGGCAAACGCCGCTGAAAGCTTCTTGAGTGCCTTCGGGGGCAACTCTTCGGTCTGAAATTCAACAAGCAAACTGGTCATTTCTTTTCACCCTTTTTATTTTGCTTTCAACATCGGGAAACCGAGCCGTTCGCGCGACTCATAGTAACTTTGAGCCACGGCACGGCTCACGGCACGGATGCGGGCAATGTAGGCCGCACGCTCGGTAACGGAAATCGCACCACGGGCATCCAAGAGATTAAATGTGTGGCCGGCCTTTAAAACCATCTCATAGGCAGGAAGCGCAAGTTTGAGATCCATGAGGCGCTTGGCTTCGCTTTCAAAGTAGTCGAACTGCCCGAAAAGTTTCACAGGGTCACTTGCCTCAAAGTTGTAGATACTCTGTTCGACTTCGTTTTGGTGGAACACGTCCCCGTAGGTAAGCGTTCTGGCATTACCCGCGCCGTCCTTCCAGTTTGTATAGACCAAATCGAACACGTTATCGCAGTTTTGTAGGTACATCGTCAGGCGTTCGAGCCCATAGGTAATTTCGCCCGTGATGGGTTTACATTCCAAACCACCCACTTGCTGGAAGTACGTAAACTGTGTCACTTCCATGCCGTTCATCCAGATTTCCCACCCGAGACCCCAAGCTCCGAGGGTCGGGTTTTCCCAGTTGTCTTCGACAAAGCGAATGTCATTGACGAGCGTATCGATTCCCAGAGCCCGCAGTGAATCCAAATACAAATCCACAATATTGACGGGAGCCGGCTTTAAAACCACCTGGAACTGATGGTGCTGATGCAATCGATTGGGGTTTTCGCCGTACCGGGCATCCTTCGGACGGCGGCTCGGTTGCACATAGGCGGCGCGCCAGGGTTCCGGACCTAAAGCCCGCAAAAACGTTGCCGTATGGCTCGTGCCGGCACCGACTTCAATATCAATCGGCTGCAAAATCCCGCAACCTTGCTGATTCCAATACTCCTGCAGACGCAGGATGACTTCCTGAAAGGTAATCATAATTTCCTTTTCGTGAGTTCAAGACCCATTTGAGACAACGGGAAAGAGCCCGTGGGAAAAACCGGCGGGCTAAAGAACAATCGGGACAGGATTTTAGCCGTTTAGGCTTCTCTTTTCCGAGAAAAGCGGTTTGCGAGCCGGCAAAACCCGAAAATTGTTGCGAAAAGAAGCGTCCAGAGGGCCCCGAAAATCGCAAATCCGTAGTGCATAAACAGGGTCGGGTTCCCGCTGAAAAGGCGTACCGTCACGTCTAAGTTTTGGGCACCGAGGCCGGCGCGCCGCACCTCAACCCCGGCCGGGTCAAAAAGGGCGGACCCGGCGTTATTGATGACCTGCAACACAGGACGCGCCGCTTCTTTGGCCCGCATACGGCTCATTTGAGAAAACTCCCGGAGGGCCGCCTCGGAAAACCATCCGAGGTTGGCGCTATAGATAATCAAGTTCGGATTTCCGACATCAAACCAGTCCGTCAGTTCCGCCGGAAACATATTCTCGTAGCAAATGCCAAGGGCCGTCGGGATTCCGGCAACCGAAACGGGCTCGGAGGGGGCAGAGCCCGGAATTTGATCTGCCATCGGGATGGCTAAGGCATCGACCATCCAACGAAAGCCGTACGGCACAAACTCCCCGAAAGGCACAAGGTGCCGCTTGGAGTAAATCGGGCGTGTTTGGTCAGCATTTGCGAGATACAAGGTATTGGAAATCGCGCGTTTTTTCGGCATCGAAAACGCATTGAAAAGAACCTCGGAGCCTTGTTTTTGTGCTACTTTTTGAGGAATTTCTTTCCAAGCCTCCGGAAGAGAAGCCGGCAAGAACGCGTACACGCTCTCGGGCCACAAGATTAAATCAAGGGGGCGACCGAGGGGGTGCGAAAGGCTCATCGCCTCAACGCGTTCAAGCGCTTTTTGTTGCATGGCGTAAGTCGCGCGCGTTGTTACGGGAAGGTCAGGCTGCACCAGTCGCACCTCAAGGCGCGAGGTCGGACTCGACCACGCGATGTCTTTTAAGGCATAGGCTCCGAGCACGGCCGTCACACAAATAAGTCCCGAAAGAAGGCGAGTTGCCAGAGTCTCGCTTCGCATCAAAACCCCGGAAGCTCCCCCTACGGTAAGAAGGATCACGAGTGTCACACCGTACACCCCGAGAATCGGGGCCCACGAAGAAAGCATATTGTCCGTAAACGCGTATCCGACCGAAAGCCATCCGAAGCCACCGATCCACTCGCCGCGCAAAAACTCGGCTCCCGTCCACAATAGCGGAATTAAAAGCGAAGCCTTCAGAGCAGCCGGAACCCGAATTTTGACGGCTAGGTAACCGGCAACTGCCGGAAAAAGCGATAAGACCGCCGAAAGCGCCAAAACCGAGAGTGCGGCAAGAAGCAACGGCGCATTACCGTACACATAAACCGAGTGAAAGACCCAGGTCAAACCCGAGGCAAAGTAGCCGATTCCGAACGAAAAGGCGTCAAGCGCTCCGACTTTCGGTTGCTTTTCTTGAATCAGTAGGTAGATAAACCCGACAAACGCGACAGCCGTCCAAAAATACGCTCCCGGAAAGCGAAACCCGAGCGAGGCAACGACCCCGAGCCCCCAAAAGCATGAAGGGATCAAGACCGTTTTTAGCCGAGCATCACGGAGCATAGTGCGCACCCTTTAGTGCCCATGGGATGGATCCGAATACGGATTGGGAAAGCCGAGCTTTTTAAGAATCCGTGTCTCAAGCGCTTCCATTTTTTGAGCCTGCTCGTCGGTTACGTGGTCGTAGCCCATCGCATGCAACACGCCGTGAATAAGTAGGTGCGCTAAGTGCGCCCGAAAACTCTTTCCTTGGGCGGCGGCTTCCTCAATCAAAACCGGGGTACAAATGACAATGTCGGCCTCGGCAATCGGTTTATGCGCGTAGTCAAACGTCAAAACATTAGTCGGATAGTCTTTTTTCCGGTATCGGGCATTTAGGGCTTGCCCCTCAACTTTCCCCACAAAGCGCACGGTGAGAATGGCGTGGCGGCAGATGGCTTCCCGAATCCAACTCGTCATCTCTCGGCGTGTCGGAAGGCGCTTAAGGGGTCCTTCGTCTCCGTCGGCTCGCTCAAAGGTCAGTGCCAGCTTTTTTTCCGTCACGGTGTTACTCCCCTTTCTTTTTTACGGCATCATACGCACGAACGATAGCGCCCACGAGCGGATGGCGCACGATATCGGTCGCATCGAATCGAACAAATGAAATCCCGACGACGTCTTTAAGGATAGCCGCCGCATCAGCGAGACCACTCTTAGCTCCGTGCGGCAAATCAATCTGTGTCACGTCCCCGTTAACAACCGCATGCGTCCCGAATCCGATGCGCGTTAAAAACATCTTCATTTGCTCGCGCGTTGTGTTTTGCGCTTCATCCAAAATAACAAAGGCGTTATTTAACGTCCGCCCGCGCATGTAGGCTAAAGGCGCAATTTCGATAATCTGCTTTTCAATCAAGCGCTGCGTACGCTCAAAGCCGAGTAAATCGTAAAGTGCGTCATATAGGGGCCTTAAGTACGGATCAACCTTTTGCGCCAAGTCTCCGGGCAAAAACCCCAAACGCTCGCCGGCTTCAACCGCAGGACGCGTCAGAACAATGCGTTCCACGACATTGCGCTCATAGGCATCGACCGCTGCCGCAACAGCCAAATACGTTTTGCCCGTTCCCGCAGGTCCGATTCCGAACGTAATATCGGTCGTAAGCAGTGCCTTAAGGTACTCACGCTGATGAGGCGTTCTCGGTTTCAGTCCTGCTTTGCGCGTCTTCAAACACACGGCCTCGGGAACGCTGCCGGCCTTCCCGTCGGCAGCCTCGCCGATACAAGCCAAATCCACGTCTTCGCTGCGAATCGGGTCACCGGACAAAATCCGTCCGGCACAAAGTTCCAAAACGCGCAGTGCGCCGGCCGCCCTCGCGCCCGTTAACGTAAAGCGTGTTCCGCGACGGTGAATTTTGATTTGAAACGCCGCTTCGATGCGCCTTAAGTTTTCTTCCAATGGCCCCACGAGTTGCGCCGTTTCGCCGGCCGTGGCATCAAAGGTAAAAAAGAGGGACTCCTCTTTATTTTTCTCCGACACGTTCGCCTCCGAGCGTATGGCTATTGACAGCGGTGATGCGCACGTCAACAACCGTGTTAATTAAGGACGCGTCTCCCGGGAAATTGACAATGCGATTGTTGTCGGTACGGGCACTTAATAACCCCTGACCGCGACGGGCGGGACTGACAACAAGGCACCGTTCGATTTTTCCGACCATCGACTCGGAAATAGCCTTCGCTTGCTCATCGATCAGAGCCTGGAGCTTTTGTAAGCGCGCCAATTTAACCGATTGCGGTGTTGTGTCCTCAAGACGCGCAGCCGGTGTTCCCGGTCTCTTGGAGTACACAAACGAGAAACTTGCGTCAAAGTTCGCTTCCTCCACAAGCGACATCGATTCGAGGAAGTCTTCTTCGGTCTCTCCGGGGAACCCGACGATGATATCGGTGGAAATCGAAATTCCCGGGCGCACGGCTCGAAGTTTTTCGACGCAGTCCAAGTACTCTTCTCGCGTATAGCCGCGCTTCATGGCCGCCAGAATCTCGTTCGATCCGCTTTGAGCCGGCAAGTGCACGTGATTCGCGAGCTTCGGTAACCGTGCAAAAGCATCAATCAGTCGATCGGAAAACTCCGTCGGGTGACTTGTCATAAAGCGGATACGCTCGATGCCTTCGATTTCCGCCACGTAGTCCAACAAAAGGGCAAAATCGGCCGTCGTACCGTCCGGGGACCGCCCCCGATAGCCGTTGACGTTTTGCCCGAGGAGCGTGATTTCTTTGACACCCTGGTCGGCAAGCTGCGCACACTCGACCAAAACGTCCATCACGGGTCGACTGATTTCTGCGCCTCGCGTATACGGGACGATGCAGTATGAGCAAAAGTGACTGCACCCTTCCATGATGGAACAAAAGGCCGTTGCCCCTTGAACACAGGGCTTAGGCAAGCAGTCAAACTTTTCGATTTCGGGAAACGAGGTGTCGACCTGGGGCTTACCTGTTTTCAACCGTTCTTCAAGTAAATCCGGCAAGCGGTGCAGTGTCTGCGGCCCGAAAACCACGTCAACCCACGGAGCACGCGTCAGGATGCCGATGCCTTCTAAGCTCGCTACACAGCCGCCGACGGCAATAAGCATCCCGGGACGGAGTTTTTTCATCTCGCGCAGGCGTCCTAAGTCGGAAAAGGTTTTTTCGTGGGCCTTTTCTCGAATCGAGCAGGTGACCATCACAACGATGTCGGCCTCTTGCGGGACAGCTACCCGTTTCAGTCCGTAACGGTCGATTAACAAATCAGCGATACGGCTCGAGTCATAGTCATTCATTTGGCAGCCGAAGCTGCGCACATACAGTGTTTTTGCGTTCACGGTTTTCATCCGGTGGCGAAAGTAAAAAGTGGCGATCAGAAACCCGCCCACTTAAAGCAACGGCATTTTAACGAAAAGAAAAGAGACCCCCCGAAGGGAAATATCCGAGCCCCACGAAAACACCGTGAGCCCGATTTTCTCTTCTTTTTCAGATTGTCCCGAAGCCGTCTTTCCGAAAGATACGGCCCCGGAACAAATTACGCCTGCGGCGACACAACCAAGACGGACTTGGCGTTGCAGGGCGGATCCGTTTTCACGAGTGCATCGAGAGTCGTCCCGATTTCGATACTCGGCGGAAGTCGCACGAGAGAAGCCGTCAGGTTCATCTCCGGAATACGCACAAGCGATGTCGGCTGATAACCGAGTTCTCCGACCACAACCAGCGGCATTTCCGTTAAAGTCGCCGGATCAAACGGGACATTAAAGGCCACAAGATGAAGCCTCTCATAGTCTTTGGCTTCAAAGCGCGCCTGTGTCAGAGCCCTACCGATAAAGATACGGTCCGGATCGGAAAAGTCCAGCGCATCTTCAAGACCTGCCTCCAAGGGGCTTGTCGTCTCATCGTACTCAAGACCTGAGGCCGGTTCCCGAGCCATGACGCGTAGCGCCTCGATGGTCTCCACGGGACCCGCTTCGACTCCGGCATCCGTTAGTTGCTTAATTAGGGACTTTAAAGCGTCCTCAGGGCCCACGGCATACGAAATCCATCCGCGATTGATGAGCGTGACGTGCGTCTTTTTTTCAAAATATCCGCGTGAAGGAGCCTGACCGGCAAAGTCGCCCAAATACGGCATCATCGGAACTTTTTCCGAGACCACTTCCGCATCAAAAGCCTGAGAGACCTGACGAATCCATGCCTCAAGGGCATCGGCATTGTCGTCCGTTAAATACAGCTTGTACGTCTCCTGCCCTACGCGTGTCAGAAGGACGGTCCCTAAAAGACCCCCGGTGGCATTTAAAAGCGCTGTGCGCACGACAGATCCCTGCATCAGTTTTTTCGCATCGCTCGTGATTAAGCGCGCTAAAAACTTGGGAGCTGCCTCGATTGTCAAGACAGTGACCGACCGAATCGGGAAATACACCATATTTAATGCCATTTTCACTTCTCCGGGACGCAATCGAGGAAATATTCCGTGATGTCGTCCGCATTCTTTTCTTTAACAAGTCCGTGTACATCGGTTTCAAACCCGGGGAACTGTGCTGTAAAGTCGCGAGCAAATTTGAGATACTGAACGATGCGGTGATTGACGCGCTCGCCCGGAACCAAAAGCGGAATTCCCGGCGGGTACGGCGTTAAAAGAACGGCCGAAATGCGCCCTTGCAGGTCGTCGATTTTCACGCGCTCGGTCTTTTTGTGCACAAGACACGCATAGGCATCCGTGGGCGTCATTGCCGGGAGCATCTCCGAGATATACATCTCGGTCGTAAGGCGTGCCACATCGGCGGCGCGATAGGCCTCGTGCACGGCTTGGCACAAATCTTTAAGCCCCCTATTTTCATACATCGGGAAGGCAGCAATGAATTTCGGCATCACGCGCCACAAGGGGGCATTGACGTCGTACGCATCTTTAAATTGCTGCAATTCGGTAACCATCGTATTCCAGCGGCTCTTAGTAATGCCGATGGTGAACATGATGAAAAACGAATAGAGCCCTGTTTTTTCCACAATGATGCCGTGCTCGGAAAGGTACTTGGTGACCACGGCGGCCGGAATACCGGTCTTGGCAAAGTGCCCGTTAAGGTCCAAGCCCGGTGTGATGACCGTCGCCTTAATCGGATCGAGCATGTTAAAGCCCGGGGCCACATCCCCGAATCCGTGCCAGGTATCGCCCGCATCGAGCATCCAATCTTTTTGCGTGCCGATTCCCGTACGCGGAAGTTTTTTCGGGCCCCAAACATCAAACCACCAGTCTTTGTAGTCGCGGGCTACCTCGCGCATGGCACGACGAAAATCCAACGCCTCTTGGAGCGATTCATCGACCAAGGCCTGCCCGGCACGCCCTTCCATCATCGAGGCGGCCACATCGCAACTGGCAATAATCGCGTACTGGGGCGAGGTGGACGTGTGCATGAGAAAGGCCTCGTTAAAGCTCGCGAGGTCCAGTTTTCTTGTCTCTGAGTTTTCCGCACAGATTTGGCTTGCCTGAGAAATCCCGGCCAGAAGCTTATGCGTCGAGTGCGTCGCAAACACGAGGCTTTCTTTCGTGCGGGGTTTAGCCGGATCAATGGCGTGCATGTTCCGATAAAAAGGATGAAATGCAGCATGCGGTAACCACGCCTCGTCAAAATGAAGAATATCGACCTTGCCGTCCAGGCTCTTTTTAATTTCTTCGTCGTTGTAGACAATGCCGTCGTACGTCGATTGCGTCAACGTCAGGATTCTCGGACGAACGCTCTTATCTTTGATGAGGGGGTTCGCACGAATTTTCTTCTCAATCTCTTTAATGGAAAACTCTTTTTTCGGAATCGGTCCGATGATGCCGTACTGATTGCGCGTGGGCGTTAAAAAGACGGGAATGGCTCCCGTGAGCGTAATGGCGTGCAAAATCGACTTATGGCAATTGCGATCGACAACGACCACGTCGCCCGGCGCCACGGCATAGTTCCAAACAATCTTATTGGAAGTCGACGTGCCGTTCGTAACAAAAAAGAGGTGGTCGCACCCGAAGATGCGTGCCGCATTTTTCTCGGATTTGGCCACAGGGCCCGTGTGCTCTAAAAGTTGCCCGAGTTCTTCGACGGCATTGCAGACATCCGCACGTAGCATGTTTTCGCCGAAAAACTGATGAAACATCTGCCCGACCGGGCTTTTTAAGAACGCCACGCCCCCCGAGTGACCCGGGCAGTGCCACGAATACGAGGAACCGGCGGCATACTGCGTTAAGGCTTTGAAAAAAGGCGGCGGAAGGCTCTCTAAATATTCCTTGGCTTCCCGAGCAATGTAGCGCGCCACGAATTCGGGCGTATCCTCGAACATGTGGATAAAGCCGTGCAATTCACGCGTGACATCATTGGGGACGGCAGCCGCGCTTTTGGTTTCTCCGTAAAGGAAAATCGGTACATCGGGGCTACAGATGCGAACCTTACGCACGAAATCGCGCAACTCACGCACCGTATCGTTTTCTTTACCGGCCTTCGGAAAGTCCGCGTCCACCAGGCCCACGATAAACGCCGATGCGCGGCTCGCGTGTGCCGCGATATTGGCCATGTCCGAATAGGCCGTTGCGGCCGTCACCTCCATGCCGAGCGCTTCGAGCGCCTGCGCCAGACCGCGAATTCCGAGTCCGCTGGCGTTTTGCGCGTTGTAGTGTTCGTCAATAATGACGACCGGGAAGTGGTACTTCATCGTGCGCCTCCATACTATGAGCCCCGGACAAGAAATATCTTGCACCGGCACACAGAAAAATCCGTGTTTTTCGAGCCTCTTTCGGCCTACGACAGGGTACGGCTCTGCTAAACTGCCCGCTTCAAGAGGACTCAGATATTAGCGCAAAGCACACGCCACTTTTTAGGATGCGCCTTGCCGTCCGGTTCGGAAAACCTGACATCGGTTTCCCTGATAACGAATTCTTGCGTTCTGTTGAAAATTATGCCTGCTCCTGAAATCGAAGGTCCCCGCGGACACCTTTTTATTGTTTCGGCTCCCTCGGGCGCCGGAAAAAGCTCCCTCAATAAAGCCTTAATTGCCCGAGACGGGCGTTTGAAAATGTCCGTTTCTTACACCACCCGCGCACCGCGAACAGGCGAGACAAACGGTATCGATTACAACTTCGTGACGCTTGAGGAATTTAACCGTAAAAAGGCAGCGGGCGATTTTCTGGAGACGGCCTACGTGCATGGTAACTACTACGGAACGTGCCGCATCTGGATTGAAAAGGAGCTGACTCTCGGGGCTGACATCATTTTGGAAATCGATTGGCAGGGGGCGCGCCAAATTAAAACGCTTTTCCCGAAGACAACGGCCGTATTCATTCTTCCGCCCTCGATGGCTGTTTTGGAAAAGCGCCTTAGGGGACGAGCGACCGATGCCCCTGATGTGATTGCCAGGCGTCTGGCAGGAGCGGCTTTAGAAATCAGCCAAGCCCCGCACTTTGATTACATTGTCATCAACGACGATTTTGAAAAGGCCTGCGAGGAGCTCCATACGATTGTCAAAGCCTCGCGCCTGACGTTCGAAGCTCAAAAAAACGCCAAGAAGGATCTTTTTTCCTCGTTCGGATTGTGAACTGCATCTGAGATAACGAGGCTCCCCGAGTCGCTCACTGCCCTTTAGACTCTACTTGGACTTGGCGTCACGCCCGTCGCCTTAAAACGAATACGGGAACTACCGCTCTTTAGGGGCGGAAACCACCGTGCCTGCTGCTGTCTATGATACATCTATACTACACTCTTACATACATTGTATTATAGAAATTGCCGTATGTATGTATGATGTATTATAGAATTCCTGACTGTACCGTCAAGGTTAAATTTTGGAGGTAAGGTGAATGTCGGACTGGCCGAAGAAAGAAACCCTTCAAATCGAGTTTAAGAGCGACCCGGTGGGCGGACTCAGCGACAAGTCCGTGGTCGATGCGGTAGTCGGGTTAGCCAACGCCCAAGGTGGCGTCCTTTATATCGGCATTGATGACAACGGGACGATTTCCGGGCTACGCTCGGGAAAATGGCGAAATCCGAAAAAAGCGGCGGCATTCATCTCCAATTACACCGTTCCACCGCTTTTGGTCGAGACCGATTTGGTGCCGGCTGAAAAAGACCGGTGGGTTCTGACCATCAAGGTTCCGAAGGCCCAGGGTCTTTGCGCGACAAGAGACGGCAAAGTCCTGCGCCGTCGCATCAAGGTGGACGGGCGACCCGAAAATATTCCGATGTTTCCTCAGGAATACAGCGGTCGCCTGTCGGAATTGGGATTGCTGGATTACTCGGCTCAGGTATTGCCAGAAAGTTCGTATGCTGATATTGATGCCCAGAAACGCAATCGTTTAAGAAAACTTATCCGCGCCAATCGGGGCGAAAGCGCTCTTTTGGAGCTTGCCGATGAAGATCTCGACAAGGCACTCGGCGTAGTCCGCGCCGTAGACGGGAAATTGCGCCCTACGGTTGCCGGGCTGCTCCTTTTAGGCAAAAAGGAAAGCATTGCAACGTTGCTACCGACTAGTAAAGTCGCTTTTCAAGTCCTCACCGGAACGGATGTTCGTGAGAACATCGAAGTTCAGTTGCCCCTACTTTCGACATTCGAAGAACTCCTGTACCGTTTCAGCGCTTGGAATCCGGAGCAGGAATTTCAAGAAGGGCTTTTCCGGGTACCGGTACCGGAATTTTCAGAACGCGCTTTTCGAGAAGGCATTGTGAACGCACTGTGTCATCGGGACTACACCCGCTTGGGTTCGGTGGTGGTGCAAGTGTCCAATGAAGGATTACTTATCCTGAGTCCCGGGGGGTTTATCGACGGCATCACTCAAGATAATCTTCTGACGGCAGATTCCCGCGGGCGTAATCCGCTGCTATCTGACATGTTCAAGCGGATAGGCTTAGCAGAGCGTACCGGGCGCGGCATTGACCGCATCTTCGAAGGATCCATTCTCTACGGTCGTCCTCTTCCGGACTACTCGGAATCCACGAGTGATAGCGTTCATCTTTTCATTCCGCGCATGAAGGCGGATTTCAACTTTCATCGCCTGATTCTGTCTTGTCGTGAGAATCATCCCGAACTTCTAACGATGTCGACGCTGATGATTCTGTCGCTTTTACGATCGGAACGCCGCTTGGCGCTACCGAACTTGGTGGAGTTATGCCATTTGAGTGCCGTCCGCGTTCAGCGGCAGATTGAGATACTCCTCAAAGAGGGATTTATCGAGGCGGTCGGTACCGGCAAGAATCAGGAATACATTCTCAGTGAAGCGGTCTACAAGGCGCAGGACCAAACAATTAGGAACGTGAACCGGTCCGACCTCCGAGCTTTAAGGCTCGAAGAACTGGTTCTTGGGGCTGCTACGAAAAATGAAGGCATCACGCGGTCGGATGTCGTCGGCTTACTGCACATCAACGCTCAGGCGGCCTACCGTTTGTTGCAGCGGCTCACGGAACAAGGAAAACTACGCAAGGAAGGCAAGCGGCGGCACACGAAGTATTTTGTCCCCTGAACCGAGGTACCGACCCGTCGCCGAACAGCATACCGTCCCGACTTCGTGACTTGGTCTTGCTACGACTTCCTTTCGTCTGGATTTTGTGATTTTTTTGTGGCTTTTGCTATAAAATTTCTCCTTTCCGAATTCAAACCGATTGAACTCACATGGCACGTATTACTGTTGAAGATTGCCTGAAAAAGGTGACAAACCGCTTCGAACTGGTTCTTTGCGCGACTTACCGGGCTCGCATGCTCGCTCAAGGGCATGCTCCGAAGGTCGATACCAAAGACAAGTACACCGTCATTGCGCTGCGCGAAATCGAGCAGGGCTTTATCGGTAAGGAAATGCTCGAGCGCGTCTCCTGAAAACTGGCGTTCTTCGGCGTTGCGAGAGCGCTCGCAACCATTGTTGAAAGCCCTCGGGACACAAGGCCCGGTCGGGGACAAGCATGGATACAGCAACGAGGAAAATTTCTTCGCCGAATCAATCCTCCGAACGCGACGAGGACTATGACGTTGCGTACTTAGACCGTGCTGAAAACGCGCTCGACGATTCAGTTGATTTGCCGCTCTTTTTCTCTGTGGTCAAACCGGCCAAGATTGTCACGAGCGCAGAACTATTAGATCGCTGCTCGATTTATCTAGCCAAACCGGATATCGAAAAAGTGAAAGATGCCTTTAGGTGCGCCGACGAAGCGCACTTAGGGCAGTTTCGTAAATCCGGAGAACCGTACATCACCCACCCCTTGGCAGTTGCCTCCATCCTGGCCCAATGGCACATGGATGCCGACACGATTTGCGCCGGTCTTTTGCACGATGTTTTAGAAGACACCGGCATGAGCAAGTTCGAGATGGTCCAGCGCTTCGGCGTACAGATTGCCGACCTTGTGGACGGAGTCAGCAAGCTCACGAAGATGAGCTTTTCTTCCAACGAAATTGCTCAGGCCGAAAGTTTTCGCAAGATGCTTTTGGCGATGAGCCGCGACGTGCGCGTTATCCTCGTAAAACTTGCCGACCGATTGCATAACATGCGCACGCTCGGTGTGATGCGCCCGGAAAAGCGCCGGCGCATTGCCACAGAAACCTTGGAAATTTATGTGCCGATTGCCCACCGACTGGGACTTAACGGCTTATTTCGGGAATTGCAGGAACTGGCGTTTATCAATCAATATCCGAGACGCTACGAAATTCTTCGCGCCAACGTCCTGCGCACACGCGACAAACGCCGTGCCGTTTTGGAACGGATTTTGAAAGAAACGCGCGAGGCTCTTCCCAAATCCAACATTCGAGCACGCATTCAGGGTCGCGATAAAACGATTTACGGTATCTACAACCGTATGCGCGATTCGCACGCCTCGTTTTCCGACGTGTTGGATGTCTACGGCTTTCGCATCATCGTGCGCACGGTCGAAGAGTGTTACCTAACACTCGGAGCACTGCATAAACTCTACAAACCCGTCAATCGCCGCTTTAAAGACTTTATCGCCATTCCGAAGGCTAACGGCTACCAGAGCCTGCATACGACGGTCATCGGCCCTTCGGGCACTCCGATCGAATACCAAATCCGTACTGAAAAGATGCACCGCATTGCCGAAAAAGGCATTCTGGCGCATTGGCTATACGGCGACGGCATGGACACCAGTGAAATTCAAAACCTTGTTTCCAACTGGCTCCAAAGCCTAATGGAAATTCAGCGGACGACATCAGACCCCTCGGAATTTATCGAAAACATCAAGATTGACCTATTCCCGGACCGCATCTACGTTTTTACGCCCAAGAGCCGAATTTTGTCCCTGCCGCAAGGCGCCACCCCGATTGATTTTGCCTACCAGATTCACACCGGTATCGGAAACGGGGCCGTGGCTTGTCGCGTCAACGGCGAAGAAGCTCCGCTTTCTAAGAAGCTGAGAAACGGCGACATGGTCGAAATCCTCACCGATCCGACCTCACATCCGGCCCCCGAATGGCTGCGCTTCGTGCGTACGGGCAAAGCCCGGGCCAAGATTCGTGAATTCTTGCGCGAGCGCAACCCCGAAGAATCCGTGAATCTCGGACGGGAAGCATTAAAAAAGGCCGCTTTAGAAGCCAAACTCGACATCAATACGGTTCCGGAGCCGATTTGGTACAAGATTTTGAAAGAAACCAACGAACCGAATCGACAGGCTCTTCTACAAGACGTAGGGCTCGGCAAGCTCTTTGCTGCCGTTTTGATTTCGCGTATCACCAGCCTGGCGCAGGAAAAAGCTCCGGCGACAAGTCGTGTGCCCGTAACGATTCACGGCACCGAAGGTGTGGCCGTCCAGCTTGCCGGCTGCTGCCACCCGATTCCGGGCGACGCGATTTGGAGCTTTATGCGAACCGGTTTGGGATTGAGCGTCCACAGGGCCGATTGCGACCACGTCTCACGCGGGCGCAAGCTCGATCCCTCGCGTTGGATGCCGGCCCAGTGGAAAGAGGAATCCCAAACAGAGGCCCTTTTTGCCGTTCCGGTTTTAATTGTGACGACCGATGAGCGAGCCACCCTCGCGAGAACAGCCGCTGAACTTGCCAAACTGCGCTCTTCGATTACGGGCGTCGGAATTACCGATCAGGAATCGGGGAAAACTCACACCGTTCGTCTGATGATTCAGGTTCGGGATACGACCCACTTAGAGCGCATCTTGCAGGAAATCAAAGGCATCGAAACCGTTGTGAGCGTATGTCGTATGCTCGACAGCAATCGCCCGATTCCCGCTAAAGCCTCCAACTAGGTATAACTCGGCCTCTCCTTCTTACGCAACATCCAAATAGGCGGATACTTTGGTTGCGACACTCCGTCAAGCAAAAATGGATACGACCGTTATATGACCGTATATTGCCGTATAAAACCGTATAGTTTCGTATAAATCCCCCTGAACCCCGCTCCCTCTCCTGTTCGTAGACCACTGCCCGGAGGGCTTTGCGGCGCAGGCAGTCACGAGAAGACCTCCGAGAAGCCCCCAAAACACACTTTGAACTTTGAGGGTTTCGCTAAAATGGGACAACAGGTACGTTTTGTTTCGGAGGTGTTGTTATGGCATCGTGTGTTCGCTTAACGGCCTTGACGCTCGAGAACTTTAAGAACGTCATCCATGGGAAACTCACGTTCCCGGAACTTGAAAGCGGCGGAAGCGTTTTGGGGCTCTACGGCCAAAACGGATCGGGAAAGTCGGCCCTTATCCGCGCCTTAGCCGGGCTTAAAACTCTTCTTGTCGGACGCGCCCTGGAAAAGTCTCTTGCCGAATGCATTCGGATTGATGCCGAAAAAGCCCACATCACCTATGACTTTTGTCTTGCAAGCGAGGATGAGAAAACCCTTCTTTCTTACGAAGTTTTCTTGCAAAGCCCGCCTTCGGGGCTAGTCAACACCACGGCAAGCGTCCTTGCCGGAGAAAAGCTTTCGGTGGCTTTAAAAGGCAAAGACGGAAAAGCCCGCAAGACACTCTTAATTGATACGACAACGGACGATTTACCTTTCGGACCGCAATCGCGTTTTAAAGAATTTGTCAGGCCTGATAAAAGCCGCCGTATGGCGCTGAGTGTTGCTCGGGAACTGACGCGAGAAAAGGGAACGTCGTTTCTCTTTTCCCCGACTCTGAAGGAAGCCCTCACCGATTGCCTAGGAAGTAATCCGAAAAAAAACGGGGCCCTTTGCAAGGTCCTCGGCGTACTTGAGCGACTTGTTACTTACGGGAAAACCGAATTGTTCGTCTCGGATGCGACCGGTACGGGACTGACACTACACACCGACGGCATCGGTGAAAACACACCGGCGACACTAAGCGGAGGGCTCCTTCTTTTGCCGCTGACAGGTCCTGTGAAGGTGTCTGTCGAAAAGCTCCCTGCCCTGGAAAAGCTCGTCGCGCAAATGAATCTCGTCCTTAAGGAGATGATTCCGGGACTGGCAATCGTTGCCAAGCGCATCTCAACCGAGCTCGGTCCGAAGGGGGAAGACGTTGCCGTTTTGGAACTTTCCTCGCTTAAAAGCCGTGAGCCCATTCCGCTTCGGTACGAATCGGAGGGAATTAAGAAAATTATCTCCGTTTTAAACCTCTTGATTTGTGTCTACAACGAGGCATCGGTTACGGTAGCAATCGATGAACTTGATTCCGGCGTTTTCGAGTACCTCCTTGGGGAACTGTTACGCATCATCTCGCAGCGCGGCATGGGGCAACTGATTTTTACCTCCCACAATTTGCGAGCGCTCGAGACAATGGACCGCGCCTGCGTGGCCTTTACGACAGCCGACCCGAAAGATGCCTATGTGCATATCAAGGCCTCGCAGGCCGCAATGAACCTGCGGGATCTTTATTACCGCATGCTCATTCTCGGCTCTTCGGGAACCACGCCGCTTTATAACCCGACAAGCAGTGCCCGCATTGCCCTGGCGTTACGCGAAGCGGGAGGCCGTCATGACTAGGTCGTACGAAAAGAAAATTCTCCTGGTAATTGTCGAAGGAAGAACCGATTCGGATGCCTTAGAACTCTGCCTATCCTCGATTTTTTCTCGAGATGACTTGATTGTCGAAATCACGCACGGCGACGTTACCTCGCGCGCAGGCGTCACTCCCGCTTCCATCCGTCGCAAGGTCGGCAAGGTCGTCCACGCCTTTTTAGCCCGCAATCACTTCCTGACGCGAAGCGACATTCGGGAAGTTATTCAATTAACCGATACGGACGGTGCCTTTATTCCCGACGAGGCCGTCTATCAAAACTCGACGTTCGGCAAAATCCGCTACAGCACATCGGCCATCACTACACCCTGCCGTCGCTCGATTCTCGAGAGAAATAAACGCAAAAGCAGTTGTCTGAAAGAACTCGTCAAGACGCGAACCGTTCTCGGGAGCATTCCGTACCGCATTTTCTTTATGTCGTGCAATATCGAGCACGTGCTGCACAACAAACTGAACTGCGGAGAGCGTGAAAAAGTTAAATTTGCTTTGGAGTTTGCCCTGCGCTTTAAAGATAATCCCGCCGGCTTCAAACGCTTCATGGAGTCTTCGGACTTTGCCGTTCTCGGCGGCTATGAGGACAGTTGGAACTATATTCGACAGGGAACCGAGTCGCTAAAACGCCACAGCAATCTGGCGCTTGCTTGGCATGCGCACAAGGCACATCCGGGTTCCTAACGCATCCTAATCGTGGGAAAAGACGCTCATCGCATTGCACCCCTTCGTAAGCCCGAGCTTCGGAGAGCCTTGCGGATTGAAAATCCTCGGATTTTTCTTGCTTTTGCCGTCTGTCTTGTCCATAATGGCAACCTTCCCGGTTGGGCACGTGGGCGCATGCCCGCCATAAGACCGTCTTTCAGGACGGCGGGTGCGCAAGGACGCCAGGGCGACCGACAAATCAACTACTAGGAAAACTGAAAAATGAAACCCAATATTCATCCGGAATACCGCGAAGTCGCGTTCCTTGACGTTTCCGTCAACAAGACCTTCATCATCTCGAGCGCCGTTCAGACCAAAGAGACCATCGAGATTGACGGCAAGACCTACCCGCTCTTTAAGCTCGATACGTCTTCGGCCAGCCACCCCTTCTACACGGGTGCCCAGACGCGTATCGTCGAAGCGGGTCGCGTAGAGAAGTTCCGTGCCAAGTTTGCTGCCAAGAACAAGGAATTGAACGAGGCTGCGGCTGCCAAGAAGACGAAGAACTAATTCCGAACGTCTACCTCAAAAGGGAGCGTTGCAAGGGACCGAATACCGGATTTCTTGCAACGCTCCTTTTTTCTTTACCAAGAAAACAAGAATCTCTCGATGACGTGTCCTTTCCGGCAGAGAAAGCACTCTGAGGCCTTGCGTCTATTAGTCTACTAAATATTTTTGCAAAAAGTTGCAGAAATATTTAATAGGCGTAACTTGATGATAGAAAAGGGTTTTCTACATGCTTCTTCAATATAATTCACATCAATCAAAAAAACACACGACTCTACTAAATTTTTTTGCGAGACCTTCACGATCTAGGGGTTGCCACGGAAATCCGTCGCGATTTGTATTTGAATCGACTCATTCGCAGAAAGCACAACGGTCTGATCAAGGTGATTACCGGGATGCGTCGTTGTGGGAAGTCGTTCCTGCTTTTTCGACTTTTTAAGCGCCACCTCCTTGAGTGCGGTGTCCCCGAAACGCACATCATCGACATCGCCTTCGATGCATACGAAAACGCACCATTATGCAATCCGACTGCGCTCCTAGAGGCCCTCAATCCCCGATTAACCGATTCAGACCCGTACTATGTGCTTCTTGACGAAGTGCAACTACTTGACAGTTTTGCCGGTGTCCTCAATAGTTTGATTCGGCGACCGAACATAGATGTTTACGTGACGGGAAGCAACGCTCGGTTTCTTTCCAAGGATGTCATTACCGAGTTCCGCGGACGAGACGATCCGGTCCACATGCACTCGCTCTCTTTCGCAGAATTCATGTCCGTGTATGACGGAGAACGGCAAAGCGGCTGGAACGAGTATCTTTTGTACGGCGGGTTACCGTTGATTCTCAGTTTCACGGAACCGGAAGACAAAAGCAATTACCTGAAATTTTTGTTCCGAGAGACTTATCTTTCCGACATCGTCAACCGGCACTCTATTCGCCATCGAGAAGAATTTGAAGACCTGATTCGCATATTAGCCTCGGGAATCGGGGCTCTGACGAATCCGGCCAAACTGTCTGCCACGTTCAAAAGCGTTAAGAAAAAGACCCTGAGTCCTGTCACGATAAAAAACTATATCGACTACCTTGAGGATGCCTTTGTCCTAACCGGAGCAAGGCGCTTTGATATCAAGGGGAAGAAGTACATCAACACCCCGTTAAAGTACTATTTTTCCGACTCGGGTCTACGAAATGCCCTGCTTAACTTTTGACAAATCGAGGAGACGCATTCCTTAGAAAACATTGTTTTCAATGCACTGATAATGCGC
Organism: uncultured Sutterella sp.; assembly: GCA_900544335.1. GTDB lineage: Bacteria > Pseudomonadota > Gammaproteobacteria > Burkholderiales > Burkholderiaceae_F > Duodenibacillus. The sequence continues at coordinate 13,999 of UQUS01000003.1, read as the reverse complement.
GGTTACGATGTCGATGTCGGGCTTATCGAGCAAGCCGAGCGCAACAAGAAAGGCGAGTACTCCCGTAACCAGCTTGAGATTGATTTTGTGTGCAATCAAGGATCGGAGCGTTACTACATTCAGGTCGCATACAGCTTGCCGACTCCCGAAAAAAAACATCAAGAGGAGCGTCCCTTGCTTTTGCTTCGCGACGGCTTCAAGAGAATCATGATTACGAAAGGCTTCCCTGCTCCGCACTACAACGATCAGGGAGTGCTCTTCATGGACCTGTTTGATTTTTTACTCGACAGCGACAGTCTTCGACGATAACCGCGCTTCGAAATTGTCTCGGGCACAATTGCGGCGGGACGCCGTACGTGCTAAATCGTTTCGATTCCGTCGGTGTCCGAAAAAAAACGGATGACGATTGCTCGCCACCCGTTTTGATTACGTTACACGAAAGTCTGACGGACTTTCTTAGACCGATTAGAAGGAGTGCGCCAGGCCGATGGCCGCATCAAAGGACTTGGTCTTCTCACTTGTTCCGGTGAGCTTGTCCTTGATCTGCAGATAGCCGACACCGGCATAAACGGATGTGCGCTTGCTAAACGGATAGGTGTAGGTCGCAGCCACGTTGTAGGTCCTAACCGTGTTATCGGAATTGTTCTCGGATTTGGCCGTTGTGTAGTAACCGGCAAAATTGACGGTGCCGACGCCAACCGGAACGGCTACACCGAGACCGAAGTTGTGGCCCTTCACCTGAGTTTCGCGATCTTTGTAGGCATCAACGCCACCGGCAAAGTTCTGGTTCTTGCCGTACTGGTAAGCGGCGTAAAGTTTGGCAGCGCCGAAGTCATAGTTACCGCCGAAGCTAAAGGCATGACCGTCTTTCTTGGCAACAGGGTCGGCTGTCGGGTTCAAGACAGAGTCGTAAACGGCAACCAGCGAGAGCGGACCGTTCTCATAAGTCACACCGACACCGGCATAACGCTTGGAAGAGTTTTTGCCTTCTGTGCCGTCCACTTCCTCGCCATTAGCATAATTTGCAACCTTAAAGGAATACTGGACATAGCCCTTCACACCGGCCATTGTCGGCGTGGCGTAGGTCACCATGTTGTCCGCACGGGTCACATCGTAAAAGAAGTTATTCTGAGCGATAGAGTATGTCCAGCCGCCGTCAAACAAGTCGGCAGTACCCTGGAAGATGTCGTAGGTGCCGGCAGACGATGTCATCGTGCCCATACGACCGAAACTCAATTCACCGAAAGGACCGGCAACCGTCAGACGGACTTCACGGCCGAACAAGCGGTCATATTTCATCCTGCCTGTATCGGAATCAAAGCCGCTCTGAAGATCAAAACTCACGGAATAACCGTTTCCGAGATCTTCACCGCCCTTGACACCCCAGCGAGAAGCACCGCTGATGCCGCTTTCCATTTTGAAGGAATTTGTGGACTCTTGGTTGCCTTCCTTCGTGTAGTTATAAACAAAGCCTGTGTTGACATCTCCGTAGATTGTCACTTCGGCCGCAACCGCACCTGTCGCAAAAGCGGCAGCCACAGCGCAAGCGAGAATTTGCTTTTTCATTGTGTTCTCCTAATTGCAAATTCGAAAAATTCAAGACCCGTTGCGAGGTCTTTCCCGTCCTTTTCGGCGGGAACTACCCGCGGGACAGAGACAAGATAGTCTTGCGCATTTAGGCGCTACAACAAAGAAATATCACCTTTTCAAATGACTGTTGCAAAAAACATAATCTCTAACTGGAACACCTTATTTTTTCTAGAGCAAAGTACCTAGAGCCAGGCGCGCATTACAATCCGCCTACCTTTTTCGAGAGAAGACCTATGCAACCCATGCTTGATACATCGAATCTGCCGCGAATTCCTACCTGGAAACCGGCCGGAGCCTTCACGGATATTCGCTATGAAAAGGCCGAAGGCATTGCCAAGATCACTATCAATCGTCCTGAGGTTCGCAATGCCTTTAGGCCACTTACAGTCAAAGAAATGCGTCAGGCTTTGGACGATGCAAGAAACGATTCCGATATCGGTGTTGTCATCCTTACGGGCGCAGGCGATTTGGCGTTTTGCTCAGGCGGCGATCAGCGTGTGCGCGGCACGGGCGGTTATGTGGGAAGCGACGGCACACCGCGTCTTAATGTTTTGGATTTTCAGCGAGAGATTCGCAACTGCCCGAAGCCTGTGATTGCCATGGTTGCAGGCTGGTGCGTCGGAGGCGGTCACGTTTTGCACATGCTCTGTGATCTGACGATTGCGGCTGACAACGCCAAGTTCGGACAGACCGGACCTCGCGTCGGTAGCTTTGACGGCGGCTGGGGCGCAAGTTACATGGCTCGCATCGTCGGCCAGAAGAAAGCCCGCGAGATTTGGTTCCTGTGCCGCTTTTACAGTGCCCAGGAAGCCCTTGACATGGGGCTCGTGAATAAAGTCGTTCCCTTAAAAGACTTAGAAGCGGAAACCGTGCAGTGGTGCCGCGAAATTCTTGCGAACTCTCCGCTTGCCATTCGGTGTCTGAAAGCGTCGCTCAATGCCGACTGCGACGGACAGGCAGGTCTGCAGGAGCTTGCCGGCAATGCAACGCTTCTTTACTACATGACAGAAGAAGGGCGCGAAGGCAAGAACGCCTTCTTAGAAAAACGCCGTCCGGATTACTCCAAATTTACGCGCCTGCCGTAGAGCCATGCCCTATCCTTTTGAGCGGTACGTCAATACGGCCTTTTCTATTGAAGACGCCGCCCGAGAATGTCCGGACGGCGTTGCTCTTACGGACTTCGGAAAGAACTACACCTACGGAAAGCTCAATGCCCTCGTGCATAAGCGCCGCGCCGGCCTTTACCGCCCCGCCAAAGGGCGTCCTTACATTCTTGTCGGAGACAATCGGCTTGATGTCTTTGTCACGCTCTATGCGCTTTTAGAAGAACGGATTCCCTTTCTTCTGTTGCATCCGACCATAACCGAGCATGAAAAAGAAGCGCTTTTAAAACAAATTCATGCCATTGATGCCCCGATTCCGGACGGTGTAGCTGCCGTTCTCATGACATCGGGAACAACCGGAACTCCCAAGCCTGCGATGCTCACGCGCAGTGCCCTTGCGGCCAGTGCTTGGTCAAGCGCTCAAAATATTGCCTTAACAAAACACGATGCCTGGCTCATGAGCCTATCGGTCTCGCGCATCGGAGGGCTTTCGATTCTCACGCGAAGCCTTGCTGCCCGAAGTCGTGTCGTCCTTTTTCCGCACTTTTGCGCGCGTGAATTTATTTGTGCCCTGAAAGAAAACGCCGTCACGCTGGCCTCGATTGTTCCGACGATGCTTGCCAAGCTCTTGGAGGAGTTTCCGAACTTTAAACCTGAAAGCTCATTACGCGCGATTTTGCTCGGGGGATCGTTTGCCTCACGAACGCTTTTAGATGACGCCCGAGGGCGAGGGATTCCGATTGTGACGACATACGGCATGACGGAAACGGCCAGCAATGTTGCAACGAGTGCCTACACAGAGCGTCTGACTCTCGGTGCCAAAGCTCGTGCCAACACCTTAGCGGAACTTTCCGTTCAAAACGGGACACTCCACGTGCGAGGACCGATGCGCATGGCCGGCTACTGGGGACACCCACTTTTACGCGAGGATGCGTGGTTTGATACGGGCGATATCGCCTCACTTGATAAAGACGGGAGTCTTACGGTTTACGCCCGACGAACGGATCTAATCGTCACGGGCGGAGAAAACGTCTACCCGGCCGAAGTGGAAAATATATTAACGCGCATTACCGGAATCCGAGAAGCGCTCGTCCTAGGGCTTCCGGACAAAACGTGGGGCGCCGTTGTCACGGCGCTTCTCGTGGCTCAGAGCGAGCCCCTTCCCGAAAAAAATCTCAAAGAAGCACTTGTCGGGAAACTCGCGCCGTACAAGAGACCGAGACGGATTGCCTGGGTAAAACACCTTCCGGTCAATAGCGCAGGGAAACTTAACAGAAATCCTGACGCATTAACGGGACTTATTCTCTCGACACTGCATTACACACGATAGTCGTCCCCGTTGTGTACTTGTTGGTAAGGGTGGTTTCTTTTGACATCGCTGACGGTACCTTGCCCTAGTCAAGTACCAAGCCATGGCGTTAAATTCCCGTGTCTTCGGTTTACAAATAACTACAGATTACGCCATAGACACAGCGTCAGTCGCGATGGCAACCATTACAATGAAGCGTTTGCAGTCAGGTCCATTGGAAATAGATTTTTGAATCGCCGCCCCTGATCTGAATAATTCCTTTTGTGCCGGAAAATTCCTCATGTTCTTTGCTCGACCGATTCTTTTCTTTTCCTGTCTTGGGTTAACTTTTGTCTTAATCTGTGGGACCGGATCCTCTGCCATGGCCAAGGCCGGCAAGTTCTATGACAAAGACGGTCCGCCCGAAACATCTCGGCCCTTCACTGCGCAAGAACACACCGTCCTTAAAGTCGAAAAATCCTGCAAAGCCGCTTCTCGTCCGTACACCGTCATGGGGAAACGCTACTACCCGATGTCCGGTGACCATACCTATTCTCAAACAGGGGTTGCCAGCTGGTACGGAAAACAATTCCACGGACGCAAGACCGCCATCGGTGAGCGCTATGACATGTTTGCGATGACGGCAGCACATCCGACCATGGAGCTTCCGAGTTATGCCCGTGTGACCAACTTAAGTAACGGAAAAAGCGTCATTGTTCGTGTCAATGACCGCGGACCGTTTCTCGGAGACCGCATCATCGACATGAGTTATGCGGCAGCCGTGAAACTCGGCTATCACAAAGCAGGAACAGCGCGCGTGAAAGTCGAGCGCATCACACGACGCGACATTGCCGCAGGAAACTACAGCACAATGACCCCGAAGTCGTCTTTAGCTCTTGCCAAACCAACCGAAAAGCCGTTCCGCAGCAAACAAACGCAAGCACGCGGGAAACGTATATCCGAAGTCATCGGAACGCGTGAAACCCCTTCTTCCGAGACAATGTCGGCCGGCACGGCGACGACCGTTTCGGATTAACCATACGGTCCGACATCCCCTGTTGGGAAAATGACTACCTCTTACGGTCAAATTTTGCCTACTTCAGTCAGAATACGGAGGATATGTTAAAGCGCTTAACATATCGCATCGGATGTAGTTAATTTTTCCGGTTTTTTACCCACAACAGGAATGTCTTAAGAGCAAGTTCAAGGAAATGCAATGATTCGTCCCCTTCTTTTCCGATCAACCGGAGGTACCTTTCCGCTCCTAAAGAAATTCCTTTCTGCCCCAATAGCGCAAAAGCGGGCTTAGGCCCGCTTTTGCTCTGTGATCGAGACTCTTTCGTTACGGCACCATCGCCTCGACTTCGTCGCGCTTGATGGGCTTGACAAGGTCTTCGCGCTTCACACGCAAATACATGGCAATCGCCGCCGCTACGAAAATCGACGAGTAAATACCCAAGCAAATGCCGATTGTCAGGGCAAGCGAGAAAAAGTGCAGCGCCGGGCCTCCGAAAAAGAACATCGAAAGCGTCATCGCTAAGGTCGACGTATGGGTAATGACCGTCCGAGAAATCGTTGCCGTAATGGCCGAGTTAATAATCTCTTCGGTTTCCACGCGACGCATCTTACGGAAGTGCTCACGCACGCGGTCGAAAATAATCACGGATTCATTGACCGAGTACCCGAGAACGGCCAACACAGCTGCCAGAACCGGTAGTGAAAACTCCCACTGCATCACGGCAAAGATACCGACCACAATGATGATATCGTGTAAGTTCGCGATGATGGCGGCCACGGAAAACTTCCACTCAAAGCGAAATGCCAGGTACGTCATGATACCGAGGACCACCAGACACAAGGCCGTAAAGCCGTCGGTCGCCAGTTCCTCCCCCACTTGCGGGCCTACGTACTCGTTATTGACAAGGCGCACGCCGGAGTCTTTTTTGGAAAGAACCTTCATGAGCTCTTTGGCCTGATGGCCGGAATCGGCGCCTTCCTTAAGGGGCATTCGAATCATCAAATCGCGCGCCGTACCGTAGTTTTGAACGGCTGCCTCGACGCCCATACCCGCCTTAATTTCGTTACGGACCACTTCGGCCGATACGGGTTCTGGGTACTGCACGACAACTTGTGTTCCGCCCGTAAACTCAATGGAAAACGCCAAGCCGTGAAAAAAAATCCAGTACACGGCAACAAAGAAACTCACGACTGAAATCAAGTTCAGGATGAGCGAGTACCGCATAAAGGGGATTGTCTTATGAATACGAAAGAATTCCATGATTGTCCCCTCTTACTTTTTCATGTAGTGCTTGGCCGTACGGTCCTTGCCGTGCGGATCCCAAGCCTGACCGACGCGAATGTGCGAGAGTTTCTTGACGCGCCCGTAAATCAGGTTAATGAGTGACCGAGAAACCGTCACCGACGTAAAGATGGACGTCGTAATCCCGATGCAGTGAACGACTGCAAAGCCGCGCACCGGACCCGAACCGAAAATTAAAAGCGCCACGCCGGCAATTAAACTCGTGAGGTTCGAGTCGATAATGGTATTGAAAGCCGCGTCATACCCTTCGCTGATGGCTAGCTGCGGCGATCGTCCCTCACGGAGCTCTTCACGGACGCGTTCGTTAATGAGAACGTTCGAGTCCACGGCCATGCCGAGCGTTAACGCAATAGCCGCGATTCCCGGAAGCGTGAGCGTGGCCTGCAACATCGAAAGCAGAGCCACCAAGCACATCACGTTACACAGTAGGCACGTAGCGGAAACGACGCCGAAAACCGAGTAGTACACCATCATGAAGATGGCCACGATGGCAAAGCCGTACAAGGTCGACTTAAAGCCTGCTTGAATGTTATCGGCACCTAAGCTCGGACCGATCAGGCGTTCTTCGACAATTTCCATGGGAGCAGCAAGTGACCCGGCACGAAGCAACAAAGCCGTATCGGTGGCCTCAACTGTCGTCATGCGCCCGGAAATCTGCACGCGACCGCCGCCGATTTCTTGACGAATCACGGGGGCGGTCACAACCTCGCCCTTACCCTTTTCAAACAGGATAATAGCCATGCGCTTGCCCACGTTGGCCCGCGTGACGTCTTTGAAGATGCGTGCGCCCTTATTATCGAGCGACAGATTTACGGTCGGCTCTTGGGTCTGCTGATCAAACCCGGGCTGCGCATCGTTTAAATTTTCACCGGTTAACACCACACGGCGTTTGACGAGAACGGCATTTCCTTCTCGGTCAAAATACCGCTCGTCACCGAAGGGAACGTTGCCTTGCGCAAGCTGCGCATACGCTTCGGGCGAATCATCGACCATGCGCACTTCGAGCGTTGCCGTGCGTCCGAGAATGTCCTTGGCTTTGGCCGTATCCTGCACACCGGGTAGCTGCACCACAATGCGGTCGGCCCCCTGCTGCGCAATCACGGGTTCTGCGACACCGAGTTCGTTAATACGATTGTGTAGGGTCGAAATGTTTTGCTTTAAGGAGTAGTCCTGAACGTTCTTAATCGCCCGTTGCGAGAGCTCGGCGGAAATCAGAATTCTGCCGCCTACGTCCGTGGGTTTAAAGGTCAAATCCGGCTGCGTCGTGCGCATTAAATCCAAGGCCCGCGCCCGGTCGTCTTCGGAATTAAACGCAATTTCAATTTGTGTTCCCGTGCGCGAAATGCCCGCATGACGAATGCGCTTTTCACGAAACTGCGTACGAAGATCGGCCGCCGTCGATTCGGCGCGCTTTAAAATCGCCGAATGCATATCGACCTGTAGCAAAAAGTGCACACCGCCGCGAAGGTCCAAACCCAAGTACATCGGAAGCGCGTTGATACTCAGGAGCCACTTCGGGGTATTGGGCACCAGGTTGGGAGCCACAATAAAACTCGGATCGGTTTTATCCGGGTTTAAAGCCTTCTCGATTACTTCCCGCGCCAAAAGCTGCTCTTCGGCCTGTGTCGGGTCAAAGCGCACACGAACGGTGTTTTGCTGCGCCCCTTGTTCGTAGAAAATGCCGTTCGGCTTTAATTTAGCCTCGTCCAAGGCCTTTTCCACACGTGTTAAGACGCGCTCATCAAGTTTGACGGTAGATTTAGCGGAACTGACTTGAACGGCCGGCGATTCACCGTAAAAGTTCGGCAACGTGTACACCAAGCCGACAATCAACACAACGGCAATGAGAATGTATTTCCAAAGCGGGTATCGGTTCATGAAAAACCCCAGAAAAAGCGAGCCAGTGGCACCCGAAAACAGCCATCAAAGAAAAGACGAAAAGGCGCGGCAACTTCTTGCGCGCCCTTTCGCTTGACAAGATGTCTCTTAGATTGACTTAATGGTGCCGCGCGGCAAAACGGTCTGCACCGATCCGCGTTGCATCGTAATCGTGACGGGCTTGTCGTCCACACGACTGATTTCGATCACGATGTACGAATCATCCAAGCTCACGATGCGACCGGCCAGGCCCCCGAGCGTCAAAATCTCGTCGCCCTTACCGAGTGACTGGCAAAGCTTGATGTGTTCCTTTTGGCGCTTTTGCTGCGGACGAATCAAAAAGAACCAGAACACGACGAAAATCAAAAGAAGCGGAACAATCTGCACGGCCAATTCGGTCATACCGCCGCCGGCAGCCTGGGCGTAAGCGTCAGAGATGAAAAACACAATAGTCCTCTTTATAGATAAAAAGTAAACACTGCAAAAAACGCAGAATCCCTAATTTCGAACGTAAGTATATGGGCAATTGCACCGTATTGGTAGCGCCAGAAAGCCTCGTGCGCACCCCCATACAAATTTCGCCACCCGGAATCCCCGAATGGCGAAACGGCACAAGCCAGAAAAGCGATTAACGCTTACTAAATTGCTTGGCGCGACGAGCCTTATGCAGACCCACTTTCTTACGTTCGACCTCACGAGCATCGCGCGTGACAAGTCCGGCCTGACTTAACGTCGGCTTTAACGCCGCATCGTAATCAATAAGGGCCCGCGTAATGCCGTGACGAACGGCACCGGCCTGGCCGGATTCACCGCCGCCTGCGACGTTGACCATGATGTCAAACGTCTCGACATTGTCCGTGACCTGCAGGGGCTGCATGACAATCATGCGACCCGTTTCACGCTTGAAAAAGTCATCAAGGGCACGACCGTTAATCGTAATCTTGCCCGTTCCGCGCTTGATAAAGACACGTGCAACCGAGCTCTTGCGACGGCCGGTGCCATAGTTGTAGTTACCGATCATCTGTATTCCTCTTAAATGTCAAGAGCCTTGGGAGCCTGCGCAGTATGCGGATGCTCGGAGGAGGCATAAATCTTTAACTTCTTGATCATCGCATAGCCGAGCGGTCCCTTCGGGAGCATGCCGCGCACGGCGATTTCAAGCGCACGGCCCGGATGCTTTTCCTGCATCTGAGCAAACGTCGTTTCACGAACACCGCCCGGATAACCGGTGTGGCGGTAGTACATCTTCTTGCCGGCCTTTTCACCGGAAAGACGCAACTTCTCGGCGTTAATGACGATAATGTAGTCGCCCGTATCGACATGCGGCGTGTATTCGGGCTTGTGCTTGCCACGCAAGCGCAAGGCAATCTCGCTGGCCAGACGACCGAGAATCTTGTCGGCGGCGTCGACCACATACCAGTCGCGCTTGACTTCAAGCGGCTTGGCAGAGAAAGTCTTCATTTGTAATTCACCTAAACGAATGCGGTCAAAGAATCGAACTCACAAAAGATGGCGCTTTTGTTTTGGCCGCGTAGCCGCAGGAAAATACCGCCACGCCGTCTGCTCGACGCTTTAAAACCTAGTCACGAAAAAGCGGACGAAGAAAACCCTTCGCCGCGCATTCACATTTGACAAAAACAGAACGCTTAAAAAACCTTTTAATCCAGTGGAAAACGGGGAGATTAAAAGAGGCGACCCGTATTTTTGCCAATGAGGGCGTCATAGTACAGCAAAACGGCGATTTCCTCCAACTTTTTACGCGAACGGGAGGCTCCTTTCGGGGAGTCTTTGGTACGAAAACACAGGGTTTTCCCTAATAACCCCCTAAATCCCATCTAATTGGAATTGCTTATTTGCGTAGCATGGTGGTAATGTGCCGACGGGGTGAAGTGGCTTGATGTGGTGGGACGCTCCTGATGACTCCGTACCCTCTCGCTTACGACGCCGACGGTTGCGCGCTTGATATATCCTTTTTTTGCGCAAACCGGGCTTGAGACCTTCTTTTTGCAAAGCGGGCACGTTGATTCGCGGTAGGTCTTCAAGTGGAGGATATTAGGAGAAAAAACATGGCAAGCGGTATTGTCAAATGGTTTAACGACGCCAAAGGATTCGGATTCATTACACCGGACGAAGGCGGTGAAGATTTGTTCGCCCACTTCTCGGCCATCGAAATCGACGGTTTCAAGACCCTGAAAGAAGGCCAGAAGGTGACCTTTGAAGTCGTGACCGGCCCCAAGGGTAAGCAAGCTGCCCACATCAAACCCGAGAAGTAATTCTTGACGGTGTCAGTCAAACGCCCTTGCCGGAAAACCGCGAGGGCGTTTTTGTTTAACGTGTCTTCGTGCACCCGAAAAGCCCTTTTGGCAATTGCCATCCTTTGTTGCTCTTTGGCGGTTACGGCTATGGATACTCTTTCTCTTCGCATCAGAGATCAAACGCTGGAGCTTGAGGTCGCACGCACCGAAGCCGAGCGTGAGCGAGGTCTGATGGGGCGGTGCACACTCAAAGAAAACACCGGTATGGCGTTTTTCTTCGACCCTCCGGAATCGGTGGGATTTTGGATGAAAAACACGCTGATTAACCTTGATATCGCGTTTGTCGATACGACCGGTGTTGTTTTTCACACCGACACGATGCGCGCTAATTCCTTAACGCTTCATCACTCGTACGGCCTGGTATCCGTTGCCATTGAGCTTCCGCAAGGAACCTTGCAACGACTTCGCATCGGACCGGGGACGTACTTTCCGGAATTAGATATCACGAAGACGGGCTCCGAGGGCACTTTACGCCCTAAGTCTTCGAGACATCGATAAGAGAGGCTATGAGTACCTTTGAAATCACAGGCGGCGTCGATCCGCTCCTTACCGTGCAGATGCAAAAGGGCGACGTCCTTTTTGCCGAAAGTAACGCCATGGTAGCCATGGACAAATCCTTAACGCTTACGGGTGTGGCACGCGGCGGCGTTTTAAGTTCTCTCGGCCGCAAACTGTTGAACGATGAGAATTTCTTTCAGGAGCGCTTTGAAGCCAAAGAAGGACCGGGCACGGTGCTTCTGGCGCCGATCATCCCCGGGGATGTCAACCTCCTTGAGGTCGGAACACGAACCTATCTAATCTCGGACGGAGCGTATTTGGCAAGCACCGAAGGCGTGACGCTTGAAATAAAATCGCAAGGTCTCGGCAAAGCCCTCTTTGCCCGCTCGGGCGGCTTTTTTCTCATGAAAGCCACGGGAAGCGGCACATTAGTTGTCTCCGGGTTCGGCTCGATTCGAGCCCTCACGGTTACCCCCGACAAACCCCTTGTCGTCGATAACGGACACGTGGTGGCCTGGGATGCGTCCTTAAATTATGACCTGACGATTAATACGGCGCATCGGGGATTTTTCGGAAAACTCATCGAAGGGGCTGTGACAGGCGAAGGCATTGTCCTGACGTTTACGGGAACGGGAACGGTCCTAGTTTGCTCGCGAAATCGCGGCGGATTTATCGACTGGATTGCCGAAAACCTTCCGCAAGAGAAGGCCGCGAAAAACCGCTAAAAAGCCTCTCTTATTCGCCGTAAGCTCGTCCGTTCGGCCAACTCTTCGGGTCCATCACCGGTCCCTTGACGCGATACGTCGTCACGTCGCGGAAGGTCGTAGCCATACGAGCGCCGACCGTGCGAAAAGTCCTTTCACGCGAGGGATCGTCTTTCGGATACCGACCGAAAATCATTTCTGCGACATCAGCAAGTTCCACCGGCGCCCGATTCATGCGAACGGATGCTTGGTGACTACCGGCAGGCTTAACGAGCAACAAGGCGCTTTTACGACCGACACCGTGCCCGTGATCGCTGGCAAGAATCACCGTTGTATTGTCATACACGCCGTTTTCTTTCATCCAGGCAAACCACTTGCCGACAGAGCGCAGAGCACACGTTTCCGTCTGCAAATGTCCGGGATTAATTCTTTGCCCATCGGTAAGGGGATACCCTTTGGCACATATATCGCAACTACCCGGTTTCATAAACCACGGCCAATGCGTCAGTTCCGAATAAATGACTTTGAACGTACTCTTTCGAGCATCGGCATTGGCAAGTTCCGGGAATGATTCAAGGAAGGCCCAGTCGCGCAGTCTTCCTGTCGCAAGAGAAGCATTGTGCCCTTGCGTGGAACCGGTCCAACTACCGCCGTTGTATATATAGTTTTTCAGTGACCACGGAGCAGACGAGAAAAGGCTGACGCTCACAAGGAACCCTTCCCCGCTCGTTGCCTCATGCTTCATACCGCGCTTTGCCATGTAGTGCGACAAATAAAAAAGCGGCATATAGCGAAGTGTCAGTGGATTATTCTCGGCGTACTGGGACACAAGTTGCGGCTCGAGCCAGTTGCGCTCATTAATCGTCACATCGACATCGCTCCCGAATCGATTAGCCACATCGGCATACGAGCGATTGATTTTGGTAATCAGGCTCTCATCAGGCTTCTCATTGAGGGCTTCCGGTGTACAGGCTTTCCCGCAGATAATCGAAGCCAAACTTGCTTGTGTTGAAGGTCCGGTAGCCAGACAATCGGCGTACCACGTTGCATCTTTCCAAGCCAAAGCCACATCCGGATTGTTCTCAAGAATCGTTTGAACATGAAAGCCGGAGAACATATCCAAAATCAGTACAACCGTGTTGTGACCTGTTTTGCTAAATCCGAGGAATCGATTGTTCCAAGCCGGGGCTTTTGCTTCTTTTACGGAATCACTCGGCAAATCCCACTGCGATTTTGTCGTCCACAATTCACAAAGCGAAGCGCCGAAAGCCATCACAATGCAAAACGTAAAGACCGTCTTTAAAACCGATACGTAGCCTTTCCTAAAAACCCAAATCAGGAGGAGTCCCAAAAGAAGGAAAACGGCACTGTCAACAGCCAGATTAACAGCTCGGAAAAGTGCCGTCGGCTTAGAGAGTTGAAATCCGTCAATCGTTCCTGCATCCAAAGGAAGAAGGAAGGCGTACACCGTGAAATAAAGACTGACTGCCACAAAAAGAAGCGTCATTGCCTTTCGGATTCTGAAAAAGGCAAAAACCTTCCCTAAGAGCCAGGTCGACCCCAAAAGGACGCCGACCAAGAGCAGTAAGTGCGCCAGAATCACCGGCAAGGCGCTAAAGGTTTCCGGAGCCGTATTGAAGGCGTGAATCGGCAAATAGCCGGCAATCAATATAACAAGCCAGGCAGTTGAAAGGTCATACAGACCCTCTAAGGAAACTTTCGGGCAAATGCGTTGCGCTAAATTGAGCAAAACAGCCGATGTCCCGACAGCCGGAATCAAACTTAAAAGCGCCAGAACCAGGGTCGCTCCGTGTCGCGCCATCGAAACGAATTCGCCCTTGTACCAGAACTTAACCGTGAAAAAGAGACCGACAAAAACCAAGAGACAGAAAACCCAATGCCGCCGATACAGGCGCGCCTTTGCAGCCAAGAAGGTTCCGATGAAAGCGGCGACAAGAAAAACCGTATTCGCTGTGTGTGTCAACACCACCCGGCTCTGTTCGGATAGGAACGTTGCCTGCCCCGAAGAAAGGCTACCGAGCAATGCCCCTAAAAACCAAAGACCGCCCCCCGAAATACAGAGCCAAAACGAAATTGCCTCGTTGACAGTCGTTTGTCTCTTGACCGCAAAGAACGCTCGAAAGCGCTCTGTTTTAAAGGCCGGCGACACTTTCCGAACCACGTCGTAAACGACGTTCTTCGCGAGCGAATAGATGTTGTTACACGTCCAGTAAAGCACAAGTCCGCTTGCCGCGTCATATAGGAGCACCAGAAAGAGTGCTGCCATCGCATAAAGCTGAATC
>UQUS01000002.1 GCA_900544335.1 uncultured Sutterella sp. | reverse complement strand
CTCAACTTTTGTGATGGAATATGTCAAGTACTACAACGAGGAACGAATTCAAAAGAAATTGGGCTACCTGACTCCGATAGAATATCGTCGTCAAATAACCCAAAATTGAAAACTAAAACGGTCTACTTTTTGGGGTAGAGTTCAACGGGTTTTGCGGGGTTTTAGGCAACCGGCTTATTTGGCTTTTTTAGGCTTTGCCGTTGCCGTCTTTTTGGTTTTGCTCGGCGCAACTTTTTTGGCCGGAGTCTTTTTCGCGGCGACCTTAGGTTTTGCGACGACCTTGGCTTTAACAGTCGCCTTTTTAGCCGCCGGCTTTTTCGCAACGACCTTTTTTTCGGCGGTCTTTTTCGCCACAGGCTTTTCCGTTGCCGTGACCTTGTCCTCACTCTTGACCGTGCGAGGTTTGGCAACCTTGGTTTCCGCTTTCACCTTCTTTTGGGCCTGACGGCGGGCGGTTTCTTCCTTCTTGGCTAGTGCGGCGGCTTTACGCGCTTGCTGAGCCGTCTTACGTGACTCAAGGGCAGCTGCCTTTTGGGCCGCACGGCGTTCGGCAGCCTCGACCTTAGCCTGAGCCCGAGCGGCGGCCTTGGCGGCGGCAATCTTTTTAACGAGGGTCTTTTCCGGCTTAGTCGGCTTTAAGATTTTTTTCATGGCAGCCGCATGCCGTTCGGCTTCTTCGCGAGCGGCTTGTTCGGCGGCTTCTTCCTCGGCGGTTCGCATGGAAATGCGCACAACAGGAGGCGCGACAGCGGCTTCTTCTTCCTTCACGCCCCAAAGCGAGAGAAGGTCTTTTTGGTCGGGAGCCGAACCTCTTTCACGCCGAGCGACCACGCTGGCTCGCACGAGTTTTTCAATATCCGGAAGCGGCAGACGGTTTAAATCGGCAAAGTTAATCAGACACCGTTTTGTGTCGAAACCGGCGATGGATGTAAAGAAGGGTTCCGCCGCTTTGCGTTCGGCGACATACAGCGTCAGGAGCTTGTCGCGCGATTCGAGTGCAAAAAGCGGTCCCCCGTTGAGTTCGTAAAACACTAAGCCGAAGCGCTTGCTTTCCCGCACTCCGCGGGCTGCGCGACGAATAAGACTGGCAACACGCGCCATTGCAACGCGTCGATCCGGCGGTAAGCCTTGAAGAAAAACACCCAAGACCGAAGCACCAACCATAGTAGAAAACCTCCCGACACAGGATAGGTCGGCTACCTCAAGATAAGGTAAACCGACATCAAGCCGTTAATTTTACAGGAATATTTTGTTTTCTGTATGGGGCAAACAGGCGAAAATCAGCGAAAGAAGGCGTATGTCGCGTGAAACGGAACTTTCAGAAAAGTTCCGAGCGTATTGCGACGGCAGGGGATTGTCGGAATGCCTCCAGTGGCATCGGTGCGCTTGACCCAACGAAATTGCGAAAGAGTTCCGGCGGGGTTGCCGCGCGGCGTGACTTCAAAAAGAACGTTTTTCATGCGCGAGTTCGAGCCTGAGGTATCGGCCGCAGAAATCGTGGCTTTCAGGTAACTGCCGTCGGCGGCACGGAATGTAAAGTCGGCGCCTTGCTTGGCAAAGACGTTGCCCGAGGCGTCTCGAATGAGAACTTCGGGAGCGACAAAACGCCAATAGTAGCCGCGTTTATCGGCAACACATTGAAACTGTTGATTTCCGGACCCGACGTAAGTAGCGCGTAGCGAGGAGTCGTCCGGGGGAGAGACTGGATCGACAAGCCACGTGGAGCAACCGCTTAACACAAGCGCCGCGCACGCGAAAAGAAGGAAACGGGTTTTCATGGTGTGGGTACCTCATCGGAAGCGACCGACTCCGGGGTCTTCGTCTCGCTTTCTGCGGATTTTTGTGACGAAACAATCGGAATCGGTGTCAGAGGTTTGACGGGGTGAGCCGGGGTGCTTGCCGGGAACTCCTCTCGCGTCGTTTCCCAAATTGTGTCATTTAAAAGACGCAGATGGGAAATCGTGCCGCCTTTTTGCGGGAATGACATGAGCCAAATGCATGTGGTTTTCGGCGAGCGCGGCTTACTGCCGGTTCGGAAAAGGCTTAAATCCGGACCTTCGTCCGCATTGGTGGCAAAGGACAAAAACTGACCGAGTGCGAAAGGCTTCGGCTGCGTGGCAAGAAGCTTATTAATCTGAACTAAGCGCGCAGATGAACTTGCCGGAACGGTTCGGTTGGATTGGGTCGCATCCGTAAAGATGAAGTGATTGGTGTGGGTAATTGCTCCCGCATCTGTTCGCCTTACGACAAAGCGTCCGTTCGGTAAACACTCGACAACCGCGGTTTCGTTTTTATCGGCTAAGACATAAATCATCGGATAGCCTGTGAAAATGCGGTGCTGTTCGAGCGCTTGGGACACGGAACTGCAGTTCCGTACGAGCCACTCTCCGCCGAACCACCCTTCGGCGGATTTAAAGCGTTTGGCAAACAACGTCAATCGCTCATCTCGGGGTACGGAAGCAGCGGAAATCTGCCCGACAAATAAGCCTTTTTGGTTCAGTCCTGCCTCAAACCGATGCGTTTTTCCGACGTACAGGCCCTTAAACGGGAGGCTTCCTTCCTCGGTGACGGCGGCTAGCGTTTGTTCGCCGGCCAAATCATCTCGCACGTAGGCCAGCATGGTCTGACCGTTTTCCCCCGAATCGGGTCCGCGAACGGACCAAAAGGTGCTCGCAAGCGAGACGGTTGCAACCGACGTCAGTACCAAGGCTAAGAAATACTGTCCAATAGGGGCCATCGCAATGAACCTAATCGAAAAAGTTTGTCGACGTTAGCCTAGCACGCTTGTCGGGAACGCGCACGAAGAGCCTTTTTCAAAACGCCTTAAGGAGCAAACGGATCGGGTTTCAGTTCGTCTTTAGGGAGGTCGCTATAAAGACCGGTGACGTGGGTTGCGAAGAAAGCAAACATGCCGTCGGCATTTCCTGTTTCGTAAAACGCTTTCAATTCGGAGTGGAACCGTTTCGACTGTTTGTTCAATACGACAATCGGCAGATAGCCGTTACTCATCAGCACGCCGTTCATCATGAGAGACGCCGTGCGTTTGTTGGCGTCATAAAAGAACTGTGAACGTGACATAAAGAGGAAAGTCGCAATAGCGCGTTCCTTGGGATTCGCAACGGCGGTATTGAGCCAGCCGAGACCGTCCTGAGCGAGCGTGCCCAGAGCAGAGGCTTCCGGCGGCTTGTATTTCACTCCCTCAATGGAAATGTTGCCGGTACGAAACAATCCCCAAACAAGGGTGTCTTCCCGGGCAGACAGGTTATGAATCGCGCAGGCGGTCGCTTTATCTAACGCAAAAGTACTGGAGCGTACCTTTTCCGTGAGTAGTTTTGAGGCGTCACCGTAGTTTTTCACTTGCAGCAAGTCAAAGACACTGATGCCCCCCACGGACTGACCGGCCAGGATGGTGCGGGTCTGCGGCAGCGAGGTTGGATTGTTCTCCAGCGTTCTCATGCAGTTCCATGTGATTTCGGCAAGATTCTTTTTAAAGACCATGGCGCTTTTAAAGGCGTTGCCAAAGTAAGGAATCGCCAGCGGCGACTTACCGAGGGTCCAATAAATTCCACCGAGGTGAGCCTTCATCGCATCGACGGAAATAGGGGAAGTCATTGGGTTTTGTCCTTTGGAGAGCGATAGCAACAGACGGCAGCGTGGCTGATGCCTTTTTTGCGGGCCCGGAGAGCAGAGCGCCCAAAGCCACCAGCTTTTTGAGTCCGACGACCCACGCGGGCTTTGGCGAGAGCAATCCCTTTTCGCTAGTCGGATTTAATCACGGAGCGCATTAATTGTCAAAACAGTTTTCCGCTAACGCTGCTCTCTTGATGCAAAACCCTACGGAATCCGGACAAGACGCGCTCAAGAATCGTCTCTTTAAATTCGCTCGAATAGGGTTGTTGTCATCGGAAATCGGTGCTGGAGCGACCTTCGGAGGGGCAACGAAAAAATCGGTGTTTTCACGCCCAAGAATGAAAAGCCCGGCGCACTACGGAGTTTGCGTTAAGTCCGAGTCGCGGATTTGGTCTGTGATGGATGACGCCTTTTTGCGAAACACGCACAAGGCAGCGAGCACCAGAAGCGCGCAGGTAAAGTACGGAAGCCCGGCGACCGGTCCGCTCGGGTGACCGATGACAACCGTCAGAAGTGGCGTCCCGATTGCCGGAGCCACGGCTCCCATCAAAGCTCCTAAAGAATTGAGGGCCCCGATGTTTTTCCCTTGGTCATCGGCTGATGTCGTGCGACTGATGGCACTTGTGAGAATGGGGCCGACCGTTCCGCCGATTGAATACGCACAGCAAAAGAAGACGGCAAAAAGACCGACCGGCGAGAGTGCAATGCCCACCAAGCACAAAGAGCTGGCCCACAAGGACACAACGATGATGTGTGAAGCTTTGTAATGGGTTAAAAGCGGTTTGAGGGCAAAACCCTGAATAAAGGACATCGACGCGCCGAGGGCAAAAATCGACAACCCGATTAAAAGCGGTGTAAAGCCGTAGCGAAATTCCGTATAAAGCGCCCAGGTGCACTGCAAAAGGCTATTGGCGAGGGCAGTTAAACCGAAGACAAGGAAAAACGGACGACTTTCTTCTTTTTTGAGTAGGCGTGGGAGCGTAAGGAAGGCATTTAACGTGGTAAACGACGCCGGCGTCTTTTTGTCGGTCGGAAGTGATTCGGGGAGAAACAGTGCTCCGTACAGGAAATTGAGTAACGCCAGGGCACTGGCCAGCACGAACGGAAATGCCGGGTCGGTTTGTCCGGCAAGACCTCCGATGGCCGGTCCCACAATCAATCCGATGCCGAAAACCGCACCGAGACGACCAAACATGGCGGCGCGCTCTTTACCGGACGTGATGTCGGAAATGTAGGCTTGAGCAACAACGGTATTGGCCGATAAGGCGCCCCCGACGATGCGACTTGCAAGAATAAGGGGCAAGGAGGCGAAAAAGGCCGGAACGGCAAATGTCAGACCTAGACCGAGGATGCCGACCAAAAGCACGGGACGTCTGCCGAGTTTATCCGAGAGGGCCCCCAGTAGAGGCGAGCTTAAAAACTGCATAAGCCCGTAACTTACCATGATGGCCCCATACCACCACGTCTGCATATCCTGCGAGGTCGAGAGGGTTCCGATTAGGCGCGGTAAGACAGGAATAATCAGCCCGATGCCCAGGGCGTCTAGGAAAACGCAGGCAAAAACAAAACCGGATTTGGGTCGGAGAATCATGGCTGATGCGTTTTCAGTCCGAATAACGCAATCATACGGATTTTGAACGGGCCGGAAGCCAAGATCCCCTGTAAAAACGCACGAGGAAAATCGCCCCGCGGAAAAAGAGTTCCAAACACATGGCAATCCAAACGCCGACCAGCCCCATGGATTGGGCCAACCAGAAGGCTAGCGGTAGTCGCACAATCCACATGCTCGCCAGGTTCATGGCACTCGGGACCAGGGTGTCGGCCGACCCGAGGAAACAGCCGTAGGCGACAATGGAGGCGGCAAACATCGGTTCGGCAAAGGCCTCGATGCGCAAAACCGTTGCGCCGAGCTTGACGATTTCCGAGTCGGGCGTCATCGTGGCGATAATCGGCTCGGCGGCGACAAACATCACGACCCCCATGAGGGTCATCACGGCCATGCCGACGGCAATGGTCACACCCCCGACTTCGCGGGCGCGAGCAGCCTGTCCCGAGCCGACGGTTTGTGCCGTTAAGGTCGTCGCCGCCTCTCGGATGCCGTACCCGGGCATGTAGCAAAGACTTTCGGCGGTAATGGCAAAGGAGTGTGCGACCAAGGCTACGGTTCCTAACGGAGCCACGATGATGGTCGAGACAATTTGGGCGCCGCTCATCATGATGCGCTGGGCACTCACGGGCACGCCGATTCTCAAAGAGCGCATCAGGTCCGCTAGAAGCGGGACAAAAGAGCCTTGTCGTTTGAGAATCGAAAGGTGATCGGATTTGACGCAGGCAAACCAGCAGGACGCCAGCATCACAAGCGCCGTGGCTAAAACCGTGGCCCAGGCTGCGCCCCGAACTCCGAGATTAAGACCCGGGACAGCTAAGTCCATTCCGAGCACCGAGACGGTGCGCGACGGGAAAATAAAAAGCGCATTAAAGACCACATCGAGCACGCACATCGCGACTCCGAGTAGGCTCGGTATTTTCATATTGCCGCTCACGCGCAGCATGCCGGTTTCTAGGAAATTGACCATCACAAGAGGCCAGGAGGCAATCACAATGAAAAAATACTCCGAGGCAAATCCGGCCACCGGATCGCGTGCCCCGAGCCAGGTCGGAAGATCGGAGGCAATGGCAAGGCCGACGGCAGCAAGCGCCGTCCCCCACAGAAACGTCACGGTTAAAGACTGGCGCATCAGAGATTGGACGGTCTTGTCATCGCGCGCTCCGATGGCTTGACCTGCCAGAACGTGAAAACCCGTAACTCCGGCGCTTCCGATGCCCCAGAACATCCAGATGGTTGTGGAGACAAGTCCGACGCCCGCGGCCTCTTGTGAACCTAAATGTCCGAGCATGGCCATGTCGATGTAGTGCATGAGAACCGAAGCGAGCTGCGCAATGATGGCCGGCACGGAAAGCAGCGTCACAAGGAGAACTTGTTCGCTGCGCTCGAAACGGTTTGCACAACGGAGCCTATCCATGAGGGCTTCGGTGCTCGGCAGTGTGCTCGAAAAAAAAGACGGCATAGAAAAAAAGAGGGATTTGCCGAGAATTCTAAGACGCTCCGGGACTAAGCCCCTTGGAAAGTTCGTCTTTTTGCGTCAACGCTTCCCAGCGCTCGTAGGCTTTGTCGACCAAAGAAGGGAGTTCATCCATGCGCTCCTTGTCGCGTTTGATTTCGTCTAGGGGCCTTTTGTGGTACTCTGGATCGGACAGTTTGGCAGTTAAGTTAGCTTGTTCGGCCTCAAGCGCTTCGATATGCGCCGGAAGAGACGCTAGTTCCTGAGCTTCCTTGTAACTTAAGCGCACGCGTTGCGTTGCCGTGTTGCGCACGCGTTTGGGCTTGACAGGGGGCGCTTCTTTCGGGGGCTTGGTCGCAACAAGACGCTCGGATTTCGTAGCCCGAACCCAATCCTCGTAACCGCCGACGTACTCGCGCCACGTGCCGTCGGGATTGTCGTAGTGTGTCGGAGCCAACGTTTGCGTGACGACATTATCCAAAAAGCGCCTGTCGTGGCTGACAAGAAGAACGGTCCCGGTGTAGTCGGCCAGGGTTTGTTCCAAAAGTTCTAATGTGTCGATATCCAAATCGTTTGTCGGCTCGTCTAAGACCAGAAGATTGGCCGGCAGGGCAAACAGGCGCGCAAGCAACAGGCGATTTCGCTCGCCGCCCGAAAGCGTTGAGATGCGAACGTTGGCTTTTTGCGGGGAAAAGAGAAAATCATTGAGATAACTCATGATATGTTTTTTCACACCGGCAATTTCCACCCAGTCACTACCCGGGGAAATGGTTTGCGCCACGGTCTGATTTAAATCCAATTGCTCCCGCAACTGATCGAAATAGGCCACGGAAAGATTCGTTCCCAATTTGACCGTACCGCTATCGGCCTGAAGTTTTCCGAGGATTAGTTTGATGAGCGTGGTTTTTCCGGTTCCGTTTTTCCCGAGAAGGCCGAGTTTGTCGCCGCGCATGACGCGCAAATCCAGCGACTTGACAATCGGGCGACCGTCGAACGATTTGAGAAGTGCCTTGGTTTCGATGACAACTTTTCCGCTTCTTTCCCCGGCATCGAGACTTAGCCGCACGCTTGAAAGCGCATCGCGCCTGGCTTCCCGTTCCCGCCGTAATTGCTCTAAGCGCCGCACGCGTCCCTCGTTACGGGTGCGCCGGGCTTCGATTCCCTTGCGAATCCAAACTTCTTCTTGGGCCCAAAACTTGTCAAACCGTCTGCGTTGCAATGCCTCAGCATATAGTTCCGTTTCTTTGGTCTTCTCGTAGGCTTGAAAGTTTCCCTCGTAGGAACGGAGCATTCCGCGATCGAGTTCTGCGATACGTGTGGCGACGGCATCTAAAAAGGCGCGGTCGTGCGTGACAACAACCAAAGAGCGAGCCCCGCGAAATTCCTCTTGCACTAAAGTTTCGAGAACGCCGATGGTTTCGATGTCAAGGTGATTGGTCGGCTCGTCAAGAAGCAGTAAATCGGGTTTGAGTGCAAAGGCAAGCGCTAAGGCGGCACGCTTTTTCTCGCCGCCCGAGGCGCTTTCGGGGTGCACTGCACCGTCGACGCCGAACTTATCCATGTACGCGTTTAAAAGCGCCTTTTCGGAAAAAAGCGTCGGCTCATCGCCTTTAAAAAGAGAGCCAGCTCGCAGGTAAAGGCTTTCAAGAAGGGTCGGTGCCGTAGGCAATATCGGTTCTTGTTCAACCAGGATGCACCGAGTGCCGGTGACGATTCTGAGTTCGCCTTCGTCTAAGGGAACCAGGCGAGAGAGGACCTTCAGTAAGGAAGTTTTCCCCGTACCGTTACGTCCGATCAGGCCGACTCTCTCGCCTTCTTGCAGCGAAAAATCAGCCTTATCTAAAACAGGCAAATCGCCCCAACTTAACTGGGCTTCCGAAAGCGTCAGTACCGGCATAGTTACGGGGCGGCTGGTGTATCCGCGGCTTTTTCCGTCTGTTCGGGGGCGTCTTGTGCGGGCGCTTGGGGAGCAGGCTTTTTGACCTTGGCTTTCGGTTTTGCAAGGCGCGAGACCGGATCGATAACGTGAAAGTCAATGAGCTCTTCGGGCGAGAGCATACGAATCGAGCCGTTGGCAATCATGGCACAGGCCCCGTGACGCGTCACAACGGGCGAAAGATCTAAGTTAAAACTCAGTGACCCGGTGAACCCAGCGAGTTCACCTGCGGTCTGTCCGCGCGCAATGCTGTTAGCAATGCTCAAGGCATCGACGCCGAGCGCAAAGAGTTGCTTGGCAACCAGACCGGCCGGAGGCGGCACGTGGTAGGTCGCTTCAAACGCTTCGTCGTTGTAGGTCAGAATAAACGGAGAATCCACGAATCCGACTTGTTTTAAGTCGTACGTTAAGGCCTTGGCCGAAGAGTCGGTTTCGGGATTGCCAGGGTAAAGGAGCGAGGTGCCCCAAAGACGCGTGCGAAGCGGCAGGCGCGGACGAATCTGTGAGGCCGTGGAAGCATCGAGGGCCATAAAGACGGCGTAGTAGGGCGGTTCGGCAAGGGCGGCTTGTGCGCGGCGTTCAGCCGATTCACGCGTTTGACGCAACTGCTGCTGACGCCAACCCAAGGGGTCGACCTCTTGATCGATCGGCTCTTCCGGTTCGATTTCCGGGTCATCATCTTCGACGACCAGTTCGAAAAATTGCGTGATGCGTTGCAGGTCTTTTAAATCAATGGTCAGGCGATCCGGAGCAAACCCTAATTCCGTCAGCTTTTGGCAAAACGCCGCCGAGATGCGTTTTTGCAGCGGTTTGTTTTGGTCAAGAACCAGCACTTTGGGGCGCTCGCCTGTTTCCGTCAAGCGCGGTAACGCCTGGATCCCCAGGTCGGCTACGTAGGCTGCATCGGCCTCAAGCGACAGACCTGTCATCAAAAGACCGCGCGGGAAAAGACGCGGCTCGTAGCGCACGTTTTCCGGAGCAATGTCTTTAGCTAAAACAAGGCCGGGAACCTTAAGGTCAGAGGCAATGGAGCCGCTCGATTCGGGGTTAAGAGCTCCTTCTAACGCCGGATTTCCTTCCGAAAGGGCTTCTTGCTGCGCGAGGGTTGTGGCATTGAGCTCTCGGGCTGCTGCATCCGCAATCCGTCGGGCTTCTTCTTGCATTTGGCGCGCTTGAATTTCTTCGGGCGTGAGCGGAATGGCCGTATCCAACTCAACTTGATTGAGCGTGACAACGGGAAGCGGCAGATAGTCCATTTTGGCGATTTGCTCGATAGCGTTTCGATCGAGCGGTCCGATGGCGGCTAAGGCACCGGCATTGGCAGCAGCTTTCAGTTGATTGGCAACGTTGTCATCGGCCCCGGGACGAATTAAAAGCACATGAGCCGGATTGGGCGAGGCATAATTGGCGGCCAAGACGCCGTCTAAGGCATACTGTGTGACGGCATCAAAACGCGACTTTTTTCTCGGAAGAATGAAGGCCAACTTAACGGGTTCGGCTTTAGCGGGTGTTCCTTCGTCGTCGACCGAGGCTTGCTTGGCCGTTTCCGGCGCAGGGGTCGGAGGCGTTTGGGCGAAAACACTGGCGCAGACGGTTGCCATCAGCGGGAAAAGAAGACCGGCAAACAAGGGGTGCTTCACGATGCAATCCGAAAATATGAATGGTTTACAAAATAGTGCACTGATGCGGGCAGCGGGCCTAACCGAACAGACTTTCCCGAGCGCAACGCTTTATATTGTAGGACTTCCCATCGGAAATGCGGCCGACATCACGTTGCGTGCCCTCTGGATACTGTCTCTTTGTGACACGATTGCCTGTGAGGATACGCGAGAAACGCGAAAATTGCTTGATCGATATGCGATTAGCACGCCGTCTGTCTCCGTTCACGAACACAATGAACGCGCCGGAGGTCAAAAACTCATCGAGCGCTTAAAGGCCGGAGAGCGCGTGGCTCTGGTTACCGATGCCGGAACACCGGCTGTCAGCGATCCGGGCGCGCGCGTTGTTCAAAGCGTCCGCGATGCGGGCTTTCGTGTTGTTCCCGTCCCCGGGGCCAGTGCCTGTATTACGGCCATGAGTGCGGCCGGGCTCAATGCGTATCGCTTTACCTTTGCCGGGTTTATCGAGCCCAATAAGAAGGCAAGGGACGCAGTACTGACCGACCTATGCCGGCGCGGCGAGGCATTTGTTTTGTACGAAGCACCGCACCGCATTCGTGAGCTTTTAATGGCGCTCGCAGAAAAACTTCAAGCCGGTCGCCGTGTTGTCATTGCGAGGGAAATCACCAAGCGCTTTGAATCGTTTTATACGATGGATTCCGAAGAACTCGCATCGTGGGCTAAGAGCCATGAACCCAAAGGCGAGTACGCCGTCCTTGTCGACGAAAAGCTCGCTCGCAGTACCGATGCGCCCGATGAGCAAACGCTGCGGTGGGCAAGAGCCTTGGCGACCGAGCTTCCCGTGAGTCGTGCTGCAGCGCTTGCCGCCAAAGTTTCAGGCGTCAAGCGCGACGTGCTTTACACGATTCTTTTAAACGAGAAAACCGCACACCGAGCCGATTAATTCGGATGAAGGTCTTTGTCGCGCGGTTTTTGTTTTCTATGCGCGACACAGGCATCGAAAAGTCCGTTCGGCAGAATGCGCATCAGTTTAGCTAGAACCCCCATCTGCCAGGGAATGGTCTTGTAACTTGTCTTCGCATCGATTGCGCAGATGGCAACGCGTGCAAACGCATCGGGTTCTAACAAAAACGGCATCTTGTAAGGATTTTTCGCCGTAAGCGGTGTTTTGACAAAGCCCGGTGAGAGCGTTGTCACCGAGATGCCGTAAGGGCGTACGTCGTTACGAAGGCTTTCTAGGTAACTGATGACGGCGGCTTTACTCGAGCAGTAGGCCTCGCTTCCGGGAAGGCCCCGAATGCCTGCGACCGACCCGATGCCGACAAATTGTCCCCGACCGCGCGACTTCATCGGCGCGATAAAGCCGTGAAAGGTCGAGGCCATGGCGAAGACATTGGTTTTGTAGATGCGCTCCAAAACGTCCAGGTCTTCGAAGTATTCGGTTTTCACTCCGATGGAAATTCCGGCGCAGGCAATGACGATATCGGTCTCGCCCTTGGCCTCAAAATCCCGAGCCGCCGCTAAAAGGTCCGTTCTGTCGGTCACATCGACCGCATAAGGGACGTGCTTTTCGGCAAAAGGCAGCGTTTTGACAAAGGAGGCCAATTTATCGGGGTTACGCGCCACAAGACCGAGTGTGTCGCCGCGGGCGGCAAAAGCCCGACTTAAGGCGGCTCCGATTCCGCTTGATGCTCCGGTGATGAAAACGCGCATGATTTGTCTCCCTTAAACACCCTCGGTTTTGACGCGATCCACAAGCATGCGTACGGCTTCGATGGCACGCGGACGCGAGCCTGTCATGTGGGGCGCGGTGATAAAGCGCCCGGCAATTCCGATGACCGGGGTGGAGTCAATGTTGTACTGTTGCCAGATTTGGGTGGCCTGACGCACTTTGTTGCGGACGATAAAACTATCGAGCGTTGCGTTCCAGCGGGGCGCATCGATGCCGTGCTCGCCGGCCCATTTTTCGATATCGACCTGGGCTTCCTGAACCGTGTTCCAGGGGTGCTCACCTTGTAGCATCCACTCCCAAAACGTCATGTGAAGTTCCTGTAATCGACCGAGTTCTTCAAAGGCGTAGTAAATCTTCGGGAAGAGCTCAAAGCTTTCTTCCCAAGCGACGGGAACGGGAATCAGGCGCACATTGGGGTCGGTTGCAATCGATTCGGCATACTCGTGCATGAAAGGCGCGAGCCGATAGCAGTGCGGACAAGTGTAGGCAAAAAAGTCATGCACGAGAATCGGACGCGCCGGATATTCGACGGGCGGGTCGACAAGAATAAAGTCCTTGCCCTCGACAAAAGGCTTGGGTTCGGTTGCAAGACAAAAGGCCGGAGAGGTCACACCTATCGTTGCCGCACCGGCTAAAAGATCACGTCGTGAAGTCATAGTGTTGCTAGTCTCTTAAGCGCAAAAGTTCGCCTTTGATGGAATTGTCCGCCAAGGTCTGCTTAATTTCTTCGGCTTGCTCTTGAGTTTCAAACGGTCCGATGCGAACGCGGTAAAGACGTTGTCCGCGCTCGTTACGGTAAACAATCTGGGCATCCAGTCCGATAAAGGCAATGCGAGCCCGCATACTCTCGGCATCGACGTTTTGGCTGAACGCACCGGCCTGAACCCAGTATTTGACGGGAACGGCACTGTCTTCCTCGGCGGCCGCATCTCCGGCTTTAACCGTGGCCACTTTGGCGGTATTGAGTTCCACCCCCTGGCCTTCGGCATATAGGTTCTGATTGGGGTCCTGTTTGCCGTCCATCGTGATGTCCACGAGTTTGGATCCCTGTTGAACCTTGGCGACAAAGGGAATCGGTGCCTTGGTAATCCACAGCGCAACGCCTGCGGACACAGCGAAGGCGAAAACAGCGCCGAGTGTGAAGGACCAGAAAAGCGCTTTAAGGCTGAAATTGGCACGCGTTTGATTCATCGGAGTTTCCCAAAAAAGGTTCACATGTGTTCCGGAGCACTGATCCCGAGGACAGCAAGCCCGTTAGCCAGCACTTGTCGACTCGCCAAGAGGAGCGCTAAGCGGGCATTGCGCTCCCGTGCGTCGTCAACCAGAATCCGTTCGGCATTGTAAAAAGCGTGGAAGGAGGCAGCGAGTTCTTTTAAGTACACGCACACCAGGTGAGGAGCCAGGTCGCGCGCGGCAATGCTTAAGGTCTTTCCGTAGGCCGAAAGGCACTGAGCCAGGGCTCCGGCGGCATCGCTTTGCAAAACGGAGAAGTCAGCACCGGAAGCCTCCTCAAAAGTCGGAACGGCAAATCCCTTTTCTTTGGCCTGAGCAAGAACCGAGCAGATGCGAGCATGGGCATACTGTAAGTAATAAACGGGGTTTTCTTCGCTCTTACTTAAGGCCAAATCCACGTCAAAGACAAATTCCGCATCGGACTTTCTTGAAACGAGGAAAAAGCGCGCAGCATCGCGACCGACCCAGTCGACGATATCGCGTAGCGTAACGTAGGTGCCGGCGCGTTTACTCATCTTGACTTCCTGTCCGTCTTTGACGACCAGAAGCATCTTATGAAGGACGTATTCGGGGAAGGTCTTCGGGATGGCCATGCCGAAGGCAGGTCCCGCCACTTGCAAGCCGATTTTGACGCGGGCCACGGTGCCGTGGTGATCGGAGCCCTGAATGTTAATGGCCCGGTCAAAGCCGCGTTCGAATTTGGTTAAGTGATAGGCTACATCAGGGACAAAGTACGTATAGTGACCGTCTTTTTTGCGCATCACGCGGTCTTTGTCATCGTGAAAATCGGCAAACGCCGGATCGGTGGTCTTAAGCCAAAGGGCCCCGTCGGCCTCATAGGTGTAGCCCGAGTCGATGATGGCCTTGACAGCTCTTTCGACACGCCCTTCGGTGTAAAGCGAACTTTCCAGATAAAAATTGTCAAAAGCAACGCCGAGCGCCTTTAAATCCGCATCTTGTTCGTTGCGTAAAAAGGCTACGGCGTAACGTCGAACGGCTTGGGTATCGTTGATGTCGCCCGTGCTCTCAATGACGGTTTGATCGGGCGCCGTGATACGCATGCCTTTGAGGTAATCGCGGGCAATCTCGAAAATATAGTCACCGTGGTAGCCGTTTTCGGGAAAGTCCTCAGGCTTCGCGAGGCCTTGAAGTTCTTTGGCCCGAGCCTGAACCGAGAGCGTTAAGTTGTCGATTTGCACGCCGGCATCGTTGTAGTAAAACTCACGCGTGACGCCGTACCCTTGTGTGGCCATAATGCGCGAAAGAACATCGCCTAGAGCCCCTTGACGGGCGTGACCTAAGTGTAAGGGTCCCGTGGGATTGGCTGAAACGTATTCCAAAAGAACGCGTTTTCCCCGGCACGCATCGCTAGATCCGTAAGCGTCTTTTTTCGTCAGAATGTCGGCAATCACGGCAAACTTCGAGCCGGCATTTAAGCGGAAATTAATAAAACCCGGTCCGGCAATCTGCACGTCGCTTAAAAGGCGTGTGAACTCCGGATCTTTTTTCATGGCTTCGACAAGAGACGCGGCAATCTCACGCGGATTGCGTTTTAAGGCTCGGGCGCATTGCATGGCAACCGTGCAGGCTAAATCCCCGTGCGAAAGATCTTTGGGTTTTTCGATGCGAACCGGGACATTGGTGATGCCGATGCTATCAAGCGCTCGCGTAATGAATCGGACAAGGTTTTCGTTTTCAATCATAGTTAGATGCGTGAGACAAGCCAAAAAGGAATTTCGTAGTCCGTAACTGTAGCAAACTACGGAAAACCGCAGTAGCGCCGTTTCAGTCGCCTGTTCGGCGAAAGTGCAAAAAGCCGGTACCAAAGGCTCCGGCTTTTCGTTCGGTTTTCCTTAACAAATCCTCGCGGTCAGGCGCGTCGGCGCTTGTCGCGTTCGAGCATGGCGTAGGCGGAGTGATTGTGAATCGATTCGAAGTTTTCCACCTCAACGCGGTAGGCCAGAATGCGCTTGTCGGCATTGAGTTTTCCGGCTACATCGCGTACGGCATCTTCGACGAACTTGGGGTGTTCGTAGGCATACTCGGTTACAAATTTTTCATCGCTACGCTTGAGGCGACTCCAAAGTTCGCAGGAAGCGCCAGACTCGGCAATCCGAATTTGTTCCTCTAAGGAAAGATCTCCGTCAAGCTCGGCGGCAATCGTAATGTGCGAACGCTGATTGTGAGCGCCGTACTGGCTGATTTCTTTGCTGCAGGGGCAAAGGCTCGTAACCGGGGCTTGAATTTCCTGAATAACGCGTGTTTGACCGCCTTTTCGTTCCGCCGTAAAACCCACTTCGTAGTTCATGAGGGAACGAAGACCGGAAACGGGGCTTTTCTTGTTCACAAAGAACGGGCAGTGAATCGAAATGTAGCCGCTATCGGAACTTAAAAGCGTGAGCATCTTTTCCAAAAGATGCCGAATCATCGTAACGCTAAGCGGCTCTTTGTTTTCCGACAACAAGGAGACGTACCGCGACATATGGGTCCCGCGATGCTCGGCGCCTAAAGCAACGCACATCGTGACGCGGGCGATGGTCGGCTGCTTGCCGCTTTCGCAGGCAACGGACATCGGGAAAGTCAGCCCCTTAATACCGACACGGTCAATGTCGATGTGACGTTCGTCTTCAAGACTCTGAACGTCAGGGAGGCAATTAGGCATGTTTTTTCTCAAAATTTCAGACATGGGGCGCAATTTTCCCATAATTTGCTAAACATTGCTTACACATCGCAAGATTATTCGCCGCTACAATCTAGCCGAACGTTCGAATCGGCATTCCGGATTCGGCGAAAACGGTAAATCGGATTTGAAAAAATGATTTTTATCAACGGTCGCGGAGTCAATCCGCTGGTTACGATTGCGGCAATTGCCGTGATTATTTTCATCGGCATCCTTTTGTTGCCGATTATCGGCGGTCTGTTTCTCGTCTTTTTGGCAGTGATTGCCGGACTTTCGCTGTACGGAATTTACTGGCGTTGGCGGCACGGAGATCCGTTCAAACGGATGCAAGAGGAACTCAATGCTCAAATGAAACAGGCCGAAAGGTTTGAGGAACAAGCCGAGCGCGAAAGTCAGGAGCAAGCGTCCTTTGATGCGCGAGAGCGCCAAACACCGCAGGGTAAACGCGCACGCGTCGGTGTTAAGCGTGTCACGGAAGTGGAAGATGCCGTGATTGTCGATGAAATCTCACATCGGTCCTAAAACTTAAAGAAATCCCGGATGTTTTTCCAAAGGCGAAGGCGCTTAGTCAGGCTTTCGCTCACCGGTGTCTTCTCGTCTTTAATTTGGTCGGGCGACGCAATGGTCCAAACGGGCTGCGCAACAGAGCCCGTGACGCCGACCGTTAAGAGCCCGGGTGTAACTTGTGCCCCGGGGGCTCTCAGGACTTGCGCCGTTCCCGAAAGCGTTTTTTCCGTGAGTTGAACGGTCAGGGACCCGGACAGGCGACTTGAGGCGTTGCGCGCAACGAGATTGGCCACGGAAAGCGTTTGACCGGAAACGGAAATGTCTCCGGTGATTTCATCAAAATCCGTGGCAAGCCGTTCTTCGGGGTTGTTCGGCGTGCGGGTACGACCTTGCGAAATGTCAATGCCGCGCACCTGACCTTGAAGAATTCGGACTTTGCCGCTTCCGGTAAACGCCTCCGGGTCGGTGCCGTGCCCCGAAAGAGTGAGTTGTGCAATCAATGTTCCTGTCATCGGTGCCGAATCGGCACTTGCGGCCAAAAGACCCTCGACGGAGCATTCTTCACTTGCTGCGTTCCAGGACCACTTGGCATCGTCCGAAAGTCGGGCGGTGCTTTCAATGCGCCCGCCGGCTACGTTGAAAACGGCATCCGTGACGCTAAGCGTGCCGTCGATTAATTGGAGTTTGGCCGTCAATTGTTCGGCCGTCAGAGACGACAAACGCAGCTTCCCGATACGAATTTCACCGGTAAAGTCTGCGGAATTGAGCCACGAAGCATCCGAAATGTCCGGTAGGCTCTCAAGGTTCACGTCGGCCACCCGAATCGTGCCGGCTAACCGCGGAAAGCCGTCCCACTCGGCACTTCCTTCGTAGGTAAAGGCCGAAGGACCGACGGCACCGACCAAATCCAAAACGAGGCGTTCCTCGGCGGTGCTCCCGGAGGCCTTGCCCTTGACGGTTGCCGTCAAAGGCGCTTGCGTCGTTCCGAGACTCGGAATCGAGGCCGAGCCCGAAATGTTGGTCACATCAATGGCGTTTGTCTCATAGTTGACGTTAATGCCGGCCGAAAGCGTCAGGTCGGCTTGAGCGCTTTCCAAGTCCTTTCGATAGGAAAGTTTGATTTCCGGTGTGGCAAGTTGTAAAGCATCGGCGAGAAAGTCGGCCACATCGAGTGTGACTTCCCCACGCGTTGGGTCGGAAGATGAAATCGAGGCTTTCAGTGCCAGGCCGCTTGCCTGCGAGGGCGTCCAATTCAGGCGTTTTGCCGAGCAAAGAACGATGTTTTCGCCGGCAGATCCGGCCAATGTGCCGCTTGCCGCAAGGTCTCGGAGCGTCACAGCACTTGCGGAGGCGGAAAATTGAAGCGATGTTTTAAGACTGAATGTCCCGATCGGGGAGGGCGTGCCTTGCCCGTCGATGGCCTCGCTAACGTGGAAACTTGCTTCAAGCGGCGTTTCCATTTCTGGCGAAAGACCTCCGAGCGTCAGGTTCAATTGGTCGAAAAGAAGTGTCGGAGCGTCACCTGTTGCCAGAACGCGGACGGAAGAATTTTTAAGAGAAACGTTTTTAATGCGAAGACCGTCCGGAAAGCGCGTTGCCCCGAAGGCGTTTTTGAACGCATCGTCCCCGATAAAGGCGTCTTGCGATAGACGGGTTTTTAAGCCGTTTATCGTCAGGTCTTGCACGCGCATGACACCTAAGGGAAGAGACCAAAGCGAGAGGTGAGCCTGAATCGAATCGATGTCGGCAAGAACCTCGGTGCCGTCTAACCGCGTCAGTTGCAGTTTCGGAAATTCAACGACAAGGTCGGGAAGTCGCTTTAACGAGACCGGTCCCGACAGCGTCACCCGAGCATCGAGGGACTCTTGGGCCAAGCGACTTAAGGCGTCTTGTGCCGTTTGCGGCGTCACGAAGTAGTAAAGAGCACCGACGCCGATGCCTAAGGCGACGACCCCTACGCACACCGAAACGAAAAAAACTTGTGTGATGCGACGCACCACGCGTCCGGTGCCGCTGATAAAGCGGCCGAAGCGGCTTTCGGAAAAATCACGGCGCGGTGCGGTTTTTTCACCTCGCCACGCCCGAAAGCGGCGAAACGGGCTTGTGAAAAACGAGGTTGTCTTCGTCCGAAAAAAGGACAAACGCTCCCGAATGCCCAGGTGCGGTGTCTTGAAGTGAAAACCAAACGCCATAGCGGTAGCCCCGGTCAGTCAATTTTGAGTTTGCCCTTAATGGCATTGAGATTGGACCGAATGTTTTTCCGGATGTTCGATTGCAAATTCGGTGCCAAACGTTCCAAGGCATCGAGCGTCATAAAAATCGAACTCTTTCCTTTGTTGGAAAGCTCCCGAAAACGCCGCAACAAATCGCTTTCTTCCTGTAGGGGTCTTAACCGTTCGTTCGTGATGATGTAGTTGGCATCAAATCCGCAGGCCGTCAGGCGCGCCATACAAAATAGTCCCGGATCGACCAGACCGTCTTCGACTTTCTGGTATTGCTCAATCGGAATTCCGATCAGTTGCGCAATCTGCTTTTCCGTAAAACCCAAACGCTCGCGCTCGGCTCGAAGCCGTGCGGCGACTGCTTTGTGCTGTTTGAGAGTGACAAGCGCCATAGGAATATCCTCGATAGTGCCTGATAAGTCTATATCGTACGGGCGTTAGCGTCAGTTTTCGTGCGGGGTCAAAACATGACTTCCGTCAAAAATCGGAATGAATATATCAGAATTTGTTTTCCCGACCTGAATATAGACTTGGGTCATACCGAGTTTTTCGGCGTGCTTGATGACGCGTTGGTATTCCAGAGTCGTCAGCGGGCGATTGATTTCCGGGTGCCGAGCGGCCTTAAAAAGCGGCATGTACTGATTCATGACGGAGACGATGACGGCATCCCCGAAGGTCTGATTGATCCAGTCCAAACACCGGCAACTGTCGCGCCAAAGCCACGGAAGCACCAAGTGTCGAATCAGAACGCCGCGCGTCATCAGGCCCTCTCGGTTTTTTTGAACCGGGCCGACCACCTGAAACATAGTTCGAATCGCCAGGCTTGCCACATCAAAGTAGTCGGGAACGCCCGAGTATTTGGCCCCGTATCGAGAATCAAAGTACTTTAAATCGGGCATAAAAACATCGACAAGTCCGTCAAAGCGTTTTAGGGTCTCCGGCAGGTCATAGCCGTTGGTGTTGTAGACAACCGGAATGGTAAGACCTGCTTTTTTAGCCTCGGTAAGCGCCGGGAGGAGGCTCTCGGCATACTGCGAAGGCGTCACAAGTTCCAAACACGTCGCTTGGCGCTCTTGCTGCTCAAGGAAGATATCTCGCAGCCGGTCGGGGCTGACGGTAAGCCCTTTTCCCTCTTGACTGATTTCGTAGTTTTGACAAAAGCAGCAGCGCATATTGCAGTGGGAGAAAAAGACGGTTCCGGCTCCGGTTTTCCCACTTAGGCACGGCTCTTCCCACGCATGTAGGCTCACAAGAGCCACCTTCGGGGCCCAGGAGCTCCGACACAAGGCTCTTTTAAGGCCTTCCGGAGTGTCTCGGTCCGTATTGCATCGACGCGGACACAGATTGCAAAGATGCGCTTTCATGGTCAAAAAAGCCGCGGGAAGGCCCGCGGCTTACTTTACGCAAAAACCCGTCGGTTTAGGCCTTCGGTTCGTTACGCAAACGGATATGCAGTTCACGCAACTGTTTTTCATCCACAGGGCTCGGAGCGCCGGTCAAGAGGCACTGCGCACGCTGGGTCTTGGGGAAGGCAATCACATCGCGAATGGACGGAGCCCCGGTCATCATCGTCACGATGCGATCGAGACCGAACGCGATACCGCCGTGCGGAGGAGCACCGTACTGCAGGGCATCGAGCAGGAACCCGAACTTCAGACGCGCTTCTTCCGGACCGATTCTCAAAGCCGAGAAAACCTTGCTTTGCACGTCGGCACGATGGATACGCACGGAGCCGCCGCCGATTTCCCAGCCGTTCAAGACCATATCGTAGGCCTTGGCATAGCAGTGTTCCGGATCGGTTTCGAGCTTATCGACATCCTCGTCATGCGGGGCGGTAAACGGATGGTGGCAGGCCATCCAACGACCTTCTTCTTCCGAGTACTCGAACATCGGGAAGTCGACAATCCACAAGGGCTTCCAGCCTTCTTCAAACAATCCGTTCTTGCGACCGAACTCGCCGAGGCCGATCTTAAGACGCAAGGCACCGAGACTGTCGTAAACAACCTTGGCCTTGTCGGCGCCGAAAAAGAGGATATCGCTGTCTTGGGCTCCGGTCACTTCCAAGAGCTTGGCAAGGATGTCATCGGAAAGGTTCTTAACAATCGGGCTTTGCAGACCGTCGCGACCCTTGGCCTTGTCATTGACCTTGATGTAGGCCAGACCCTTGGCACCGTAAATCTTCACAAATTCCGTGTAGCCGTCGATTTCCGAACGCGGCATGGAGCAAGCGCCGGGCACGCGCAAGACAACGACTTTCCCGTTATGCAGCTGCGAGACGGAACTAAAGACCTTAAAGGCCGAATCCTTGACGATATCGGTCACTTCTTTGAGTTCGAGTTTGACGCGCAAGTCGGGCTTGTCGGATCCGAAACGCGACATCGCTTCGGTGTATTCCATGACGCGGAAGCGCTCGCCTTCGGGAACCAAATCCACGTTTAAAACCTTCTTGAAGACTGTCCGAATCATTCTCTCGAACAGTTCGCGAATATGTTTTTCATCGAGAAAACTCGTTTCGCAATCGATTTGCGTGAATTCGGGTTGACGATCGGCACGAAGGTCTTCGTCGCGGAAGCACTTGACAATCTGGTAGTAACGGTCAAAGCCGGCCACCATCAAAAGCTGCTTAAATAGCTGCGGTGATTGCGGCAGAGCAAAGAACATGCCGTCTTGAACACGCGACGGGACCAGATAGTCACGAGCACCTTCGGGGGTGGATTTCGTCAGAACCGGTGTTTCAATATCGATAAAGCCTTCTTCGTCCAGGAAGTGGCGCACGGCTTGCGTGACCTTAAAGCGCAACTTCAAGTTGTGCTGCATCTGCGGGCGACGCAAATCGAGAACACGATAGGTCAGACGGGCCGTTTCGCTGACGGTGTCGTCATCGAGTTGGAACGGAGGCGTAAGAGACGGGTTGAGAATCTCAAGGCTCTTGCATAAAACTTCGACACCGCCGGAAATCAGGGCTTCGTTTTTTGTCCCTTCCGGACGCGCACGCACGATGCCGCTTAACTTTAAGCAGTACTCATTGCGAATCTTTTCGGCTGTGGCGAAAACGTCCGGGCAGTCCGGATCGCAAACCACCTGCAAAATACCCTCGCGGTCACGCAGGTCGATAAAAATTACACCGCCGTGGTCACGGCGGCGATGAGCCCACCCGTACAGGGTGACAGTTTGGCCGATGTACTTCTCATCAATCAGGCCACAATAGTTCGTACGCATAGGTACTCCTTACGTTGCGGTATACAAATGTAGGGGCCGCAAAAACCCCGTCTTCGCAAAGAAGACACGCAAAACACAAAAATTCCCGCCTAAAGTTTACCCCTAATCGGTTAGGGGCGAAAAGAAAAATAACGAATTCGGAGACGGTAAAATAGCCTTGTCGGCTCAAGGAGAAGTAAAAATGTTCCAAAGAAAAGTTCGCCTGTTTGCAGCCCTGATTTGTGCTGTGGTTTTAACGGCCTGCTCGCATCCGCAACTTATTGATCTCGGACAATCGCAAGAGGTCGTTCAAAATCAATTAGGCAAGCCCGATACCGTGACACCGATGCCGGACGGAACGGTGCGTTGGACGTACTCGTCGCAACCGTTCGGACAACAGGTCTGGTGGCTTTTCTTCGATCAGAACCAAAAGATGGTTGCTCGGGAGCAGGGTTTGCAGGAAAAGTATTTCCCGCTCGTGAAAATCGGTCAGTCCACCGAGGCCGACGTTTGGGCCCTTTGGGGGCCGTGTGCGGAAAAGTACGAGTTCCGGCTTGTCGGAGAGCACGCGTGGATGTACCGGTACAAAGACGGCGGGAATTTCGATATGGCCGTATGGCCGCAGTTTGATAAAAACGGCATCGTCCGCAGCATGGACATAACGCCCGATCCTTGGAAGGACCGCGACCGATTTTTTCCGTGGTGTTTTTAGGCGAAAACTCGGACCGGGACGGTTCGGGTTTCCGCCGAGGCATCATAGAAATCGCGCAAGGAAACCTGTGTCTTTAGACACGGGAGGAATTGCGCCCTCCTTTACGAGTTGAGTTAAAAAAGTTGTTCTCCTCTCCAAAAGGGAGAGTTTTTTGTACGAAACGCCCTCGGAAAGTTTTTCTCCAAATAGAGTTCGTACTGCAAATGAACCCGAAGTCCGTCTTCCAAACACAAAACCAACATTTCCGCCGAAGCGCACTTTGTCAAACAGGCGGAAGTTAAAGACCTCAAATGGGGCTTGATTACGCTTGCGGTAACCGCCTTTAAGAATCGCCATCTTGTGAATCTGTCGGTTGTGCTTGCGGGTTTGCTTTTGATAGAGATACTCACCAAGGCGTTTTGCGTTGAGGTTTCCTGCAATGCAGAAAGCATCAGCGCAATGCGTCTTAGCAATACCGAATTGGATTCTTCTTGCCTTGGTGATATAGCCAAATGTGGCTTTTACAGGGATGCCAAGGTTCGCTTCTTTTGCTCTCTTAAGGAGTTCCCAACGCATGATTCCCATGTGTGTTGCATCGGTAAATTTCTTTCCACGCTTGGAAGTAAGTTGAATCTTTCCTGCGTGATAAGCCTTGTGGCAGGTCTCGCAAAGCGTGATGAGATTGTTCGGAGCATCGCCCCCAGTCTTACGGCTCTCAATGTGATGGACGTTGAGAATCGGGTCTTTGCTCTTGCCGTGACAATGACAGCATTTGTGACCGTCTCGGAAAAGCACATATTCACGCACGTTCCAAAAACCTAATTGCTCTCCCTGCTGATACTGTTCACCTTCAATCTCAGGATTCTTAATCTTTTGAATATCGAAAGAAGCAACTTCGATTGTGATGCGAGAAACTGGGAGAATCGCACGAATCGCCTTAATCCGAGAGAGATGTGCACTAATCTCGTTTTCAAGAGTAGGAGCAAGCCACCCCTTATTCTTCGCGTGAACTCTATTATCAAAGCGTGGCGCACGGTAGCGCGTCTTACGGTTGCGTCTTGCTCTTCGCATCTCTCTACGACTTGAAAGCAAATCGGTGATGTCTTTACGCAATTCGACTTCAGAAGAAAACAATTCTTCTTTCTCGGTTGTTGCAGAAAGCCCGATATGCTTAGACCCTGCATCTACACCAAGATGAATCGGTTGCACGTTTTCCCCTGTCGCAATAGTGAGTTGAATCGTAAACGGAGTACGTCTTACAACTCTTGCCTTTCCATCACGCAAGAGGTGACGTGCCTTTGCAGGTTTGCAAGGCATTAACGGCTTTCCTCTTTTGTTAATCACAAAAACTTTCAAAGTTTTCTCCTTAAAGCGCAGAGACCCGCAGGTTCTGCTCAGACCTTTCAATCTGTTGTAATCCTTCGCCCGTGTTGGAAAGGGTTTCTATGTTCTCAGCACCGTGTATTACCCAATAACACTTTTAACCAAGAACCGCAGAGCGTGGAACTAGGATTTACATCCCACGGTGCCTATACATTCCTAACCAACGTAGTTCAGATTTCTCCTCACTTGGGCTAGTCAACCAGGCTTGCTTTCACAAGCCTCTCTCTTTAGAGAGGGGTAGTTGACTATTTCTTGAGAAAGTCGATTTCGCGCGGATGCACGATTCGGTGAAAGTCTTGCGTGTCGATGATAATCGAGGTGTCGCGAGAGCCGGCATTAAACGCTAATTCCTTGTAACGCGTAAATAGCGTCGGGTCGGCAATGCCCATTAGTTTTTCATGAAAAGAAACGGGCGGAACAGCCCCGAAAATGCACCCGGTCAGGTCCATGACCTCCTCGGCACTGCAAAGACCTGCGCGGCGCCCGCCGAGGGCGGTGGCAAGTTTTCCTAGGTCGGCTTGGCAGTCGGCCGGCAACACGGCAAGGACGTACTGCTTGACGCCGTTTCCCTTAACAAGACACACCAGGGCTTTGGCGCCCTGTCCGAGCTCCGTGCCGCGCACCTCGGAGACCGATTGGCTCGAGCGTTCGCAAGCTGGGTGATGAACGACGCGGTACTTGGCCGCTCCGGAGTCAAAGAGGGCACAGAGCTTCCCCAAAACGTCTTGAACCATACAATTTCCTTCGCATCACGAACAAAATAATGCGATAGCATACGCCTATGCTAAATGAACTTAAAAACAGTTTTCTCATCGCCTCGCCCGTGATGACCGATGAACGTTTTGCCAAGACGGTCATCCTTTTGCTCGAGCACCGAGCAGAGGGCTCCTTCGGTCTTGTGCTCAATAAGGAAGGAGAGTTTTCGCTTTCCGAAGCCTGTGAGCAACTCGAGTGTCCGCCTCCGAAGAGGGACATTGCCTTCGGTTGGGGCGGTCCCGTGCATCCGATGATGGCGTTCGTTTTGCATACGACGCAGGGTCAATGGCTCCGAACGGACTTTGAAAACCCGAAAACCGGCATTGCCCTGACGGTCTCGGACGACATTTTGCGCGCTGCAGCCGAAGGAAAAGGGCCGGACAAAATCTATCCGGTTTTGGGCTGCGCGATGTGGGATGCCGGGCAACTCGAAGCGGAAATTCGAGAGGGCGCGTGGTTTTGTGCCCAATCCTCGCCCCGTATCGTTTTTGATCTCCCGTGTTCGCAACGCTATGAGGCTGCGCTTGCCCTGGTCGGCAATGAGGCACTCGGAGACGAACACGTTCTTGTTTCCGATGAAATCGGTCATGCGTGATAACCGAAAAGCCTCGGTTCGGTAAAATTGCCCCCTCGGGTAAAGGCGCCATGCAAATGCAGCAGACAGGGATTATTCTCGGATTCGATTACGGTCGAGTTCGCATCGGGGTTGCGCTCGGCAATATTCTGACGGCCGGCGCAAGGCCCCTTTGCATCGTCAATGCCCAAACAAAGGCATCCAAGTGGGGCGAAATTAGTAAACAAATCAACGATTGGAAGCCGGATTGCCTTGTCATCGGCATTCCGCGCCATCCGGACGGCACTCCTCATGAAGTGACGCAAGAGGCCCTGCGGTTTGCTCGGCAACTGGCCGGACGAACGGGACTGGCTGTCTACGGCGTCGATGAGCGGTACTCGTCTGTCCTTTTGGAAAAAGAAGGCGAGGTAATCGATGACCAATCGGCGGCGACCATTTTGCAACAGTGGTTCGATGAAGGGTGCCCGAAAAACGAAGTCGGACGGAAACAAGGGAAATGAATTTTTTACTCGGCATTTATCGGTTAATCAAAATCGGCCTTTACATCATCGGGTGTTTGTGGACGGTGGCATTCGTTTTGCCCGGAGCAGATTCCATGAAGCGCGGGCGCATTATTCGTGTCTGGGCCGGGCGCTTGCCGCGCATGATCGGAATTCGGATTGAGCACGAAGGGACTCTTAACTGTCCCGAGGCCTTTGACTCGGGCATTACGCCCGATTCTTTGGGGCGCCTTCTGGTTTCCAATCACGTGACGTTTTTAGACCCCTTTGTCATCGATGCGGTTTTACCGGCCGGATTTGTAGCCAAAGCGGAAATCGGGCATTGGCCTGTTTTGGGGCGCATTGCCAGTGCCGTCGGAACGATTTACATCGATCGCAGTAACAAACGTGCTCTCATCGGTATCGCCGAATCGATGGAGGCGGCCTTAAGGCAGGGGAGAAACGTTTTGGTGTTCCCGGAAGGCACAACGTCAAACGGCCAAGGACTTTTAAAGCTGCACTCCAATCTTTTTGAAGCGGCAGCCGTGACTGGGGCTCTGACGGTTCCTCTTTTGATTCAATACAAAAAAGACGGAGTTCCGAGCAGTATTCCGGCGTGGACCGGACATGAGCCGCTCTTTACGCGCTTGTGGACAATTTTGTGCACGCAAGGCTTATCGGTCACGGTTCATATCCTGCCGACACTGACGGCGACAAATCGGCACGTACTCTGTGCGGAAACCAGTGCAGCTCTTTCGGCCAAACTCGGCATTGCCGATCCTTTGGCTCAGACAAAATAAAAAAGCAAATCCATTATGACAATTGACATTGTTCAATACGAAGTTCAGGTCGGCCCTCAAGACATCGATGTTCTCAATCACGTCAATAACCGCGTTTACCTCAGATGGGTCGAGGAAGCGGCAACGACGGCTTCCGCCCAAAACGGCTGGTCGACACAGGACTATTTAAAACTCGGCGCGGCTTGGATGGCTCGCGAGCACTGGATTGAGTATCTAAGACCGTGTGTGTTAAATGACACTATTGAGATCTACACATGGATTCAGAGTTATCAGCACGGACGTAGTTTCCGTCGCTATGCGATGAAAAACCACGGCAAGCTCTGTTGTGTTGCTGCAACAGAATGGGTTTTTGTGGATTTGACGGTTCGGCGAGCCATCGAATGCCCGGAAAATGTAGCCTCTTGCTTTGTGACCGTGCCCTCGGACGACGCTCGCCTGAAAGAACTCGGGATTGCGCGTTGTGTGCGGTTTGCTCCGGTCGGACTTGCCTAGTCGGGCAAAGCATTTAGCTTGCCTGACTCCTATGGTAAGATTGCCTGAACCTTAATTCAGTTTGTGTAGCAATGTCGAGCGACGATTCTTTTTTGCTCATTGACGACGTGACGTTCGGGTACGGAAAGCGGGTCATATTAAACCAGGTGACCATGCGTTTCGGCCGAGGCAAGGTCGTGGCCATCATGGGC
This sequence comes from uncultured Sutterella sp., assembly GCA_900544335.1. GTDB lineage: Bacteria > Pseudomonadota > Gammaproteobacteria > Burkholderiales > Burkholderiaceae_F > Duodenibacillus. The sequence continues at coordinate 53,766 of UQUS01000002.1, read as the reverse complement.
GGCTCCGGTATGGGGAAAACAACGCTTCTGAAGTTAATCGGAGGGTTGCTTGTTCCTTGGACCGGGCGCATTGTGTTTGACGGAAACGTTGTTGACCCCTTAAACGAAACGTCGCTTTATGCCATGCGTGAACGCATGGGGATGCTTTTTCAGTTCGGGGCATTGTTTACGGACCTATCGGTCTTTGAAAACGTGGCATTTCCGCTTCGGGAAAGAACGAATTTGGATGAGGAAACCATCCGCGATTTGGTGCTTTTGAAATTAAACGCCGTCGGGCTACGCGGAACGGCGCACCTGATGCCGGCGGAAATTTCCGGCGGTATGGCTCGGCGTGTCGCTCTAGCGCGAACCATTGCGCTTGACCCTCAGCTCATTATGTATGACGAGCCCTTCGCGGGTCTCGATCCGATTTCCATGTCCGTCACATCGCGCCTGATTCGGCGACTGACCGATGCGCTCGGGGCTACGGCGATTATCGTGACGCACGATGTGGCCGAAACCTTTGCGATTGCCGATTACGTTTATATGATTAACGAAGGGCGAGTTGCCGGCGAAGGCACTCCCGAGGAACTCGGTCGCTCCGAAGATCCCTTTGTGCGGCAGTTCTTGAAGGCAACACCCGACGGTCCCGTGCGGTTTCATTATCCGGCCGTTCCGATTCAGGACGATTTTTTGGGAACAAGCCATGATTGACGCGGTGATTTCTTTTTTAAGCGCAATCGGCCGCGTGGCAATTAAGCAAACGCAGGCTATCGGCGAATTCGGTTTTTTTTCCTGGCATGTTTTGCGCCTTGTTCCGGCGTCGCTCCGGCGCTTCTTTTTAATCGCTCAGCAGATTCATTTCATCGGCAATTATTCGCTGATTATTATTTCCGTTTCCGGTCTGTTTGTCGGATTCGTGCTCGGTTTACAGGGCTATGTGACACTCGTGCAGTTCGGAAGCGAGCAGGCCTTGGGCGTTGTCGTGGCCTTGTCGCTGATGCGTGAATTGGGTCCGGTTGTCACGGCGCTTTTATTCGCCGGGCGAGCCGGAACGTCGCTGACGGCGGAAATCGGTTTGATGCGAGCCGGCGAGCAACTTGCAGCGATGGAAATGATGGGCGTTGACCCCATGCGACGCATTATTGTTCCGCGCTTTGTCGGGTCGGTGATTTCGATGCCGATTTTGGCCATTATCTTCTCGGCCATCGGCATTTTCGGGGCTTGGGTGGTCGGTGTTGGTTTAATCGGATGCGACGACGGGGCATTTTGGTCGCAGATGCAAGGCAGTGTTGATGTCTTCCACGACATTTTGAACGGCATGTTCAAGGCTGTTGTTTTCGGCATTGCCGTCGGTCTTGTGGCACTTTTCCAGGGCTACAGCGCGCGTCCGACACCCGACGGGGTTTCGCGTGCGACAACGCGTACGGTTGTCGTCAGCTCCCTGTTGGTTTTAGGTTTGGATTTCATCATGACGGCGTTCATGTTCACGGTTGTTTGAGGCGTTTTCCATGAAACGGTTAAATTTAGAATTGATGGTCGGTCTGTTTATTGTGCTCGGCTTTGCAGCATTCGTGTTTTCTGCGCTTCAGGCGGCCAATCTAGGCAACCTGAACGTCAATGCCCATACCTACACGGTCACGGCGCGTTTTGACAATATCGGCGGCTTAAAACCTCGGGCTTCCGTCAAGAGTGCCGGTGTTGTCGTCGGTCGCGTCAAGTCCGTGACATTCGATCAGGAAACGTTCCAAGCTAAGGTCGAGATTTCCGTGGATAGCCGCTACCTATTTCCTGTCGATAGTTCACTGAAGATTTTGACTTCGGGACTACTCGGTGAGCAGTACATCGGGATTTCGGCCGGCGGTGAGGATGAAAACTGGAAAGACGGGTCGGTTGCCGAACGCACGCAGTCGGCTGTTGTTCTTGAAAACCTCATCGGACAGTTCTTGTATCAATCGGCCGAAAAGGGCGGATTGGACAAATAACTATGACAAAACAACGTAGCAAAATCCTCGTGCTTTGCGCGGCGGCTTTCCTTGTCGGATGCGCTCAGATTCCGCCCGGAGCCGGCGAGAATCCGGACGACCCGTGGGAAAAACTCAACCGGAATACGGCGGCCTTTAACGACACGGTCGATGAGTATGTAATGGAACCGGTGGCACGCGGGTATCGCTCGGCCGTTCCCAATCCGGTGCGTGAAGGCATTTTCAATGTGTTTTCCAACCTCGGCGAACCGAAAAATTTCTTGAACAATGCGTTGCAGGGAAATCTTGACGGCGCCGCCGCATCGCTGTACCGGTTGATTGTGAATACGGTATTCGGCTTGGGTGGAATTTTCGACGTGGCCGGGACGGTGGCCGGCGTGGCGCCGCGCGAGCAAGGATTCGGAACAACGCTCGGCGTGTGGGGGGTTCCTTCGGGACCCTATTTGGTGTTGCCGTTTTTCGGACCTTCGAGTGTGCGTGATGCGCCCTCGCTTGCCGTGGATTTGGCTGCACATCCGGTCACTTATGTCGATCACGCTTGGATTCGGTGGGGAACGTCGGGATTGCGGGCCGTTGACGTTCGCACGAGTCTTTTGCCACTGACCGATACGGTTAAAGCTTCCGTTGACCCGTACGTGATGACGCGCGAGGCGTATCTGGGAAATCGGCGCAAAGCTATCGGGTCAGGCGATGAAAACGAATCGTTTGCCGTCGACGAGTTTGAAGATGAGGATTCGGAGGAAATGTGATGTTACTGAGTCGCAGAAGTTTGTTGACAGTCGCGGCCGGGCTTTTGGTTTTCGGTCCCATATCGGCTTTTTCCCAAGAACAATCCGGCGATCCGAATCAATGGGTTCTTTCGATTAGCAATCAAGTCCTCGATTTGATTCGCGGTGATGCCAAGTTGGCAGCGGGTGACTTCGGTCGCGTTCATGTTTTTGTGAACGATGTTGTGATGCCGACCGTGGATTTTTTGCGCATGACGCGCATGTGCGTCGGGCCGAAATGGCGCACCGCAACACCCGAGCAAAGAGCAAAACTGCAGGACCTATTTCGTGAACAGTTGATTCGCGTTTACTCCGGAGCACTTTCGGCCGTTAAAAATCAAAAGGCCGAACTCGCACCGAGCCGTTTAAAACCCACAGACAAAGATGCTCTCGTACGCACGGTGCTCGTTGAGGCCGGAAAGCCGGATATTCACCTCGATTACCGGCTCAAGAAAGTCAAAGGGCTTTGGTACATCGTTGACGTAAACGTCGAAGGCATTTGGCTAGTGGACAACTACCGCAATCAATTTGCCGGGATTGTCAATTCTTCGGGTATCGAGGGATTGATTGCCGAGTTGGAAAAGAAAAACGCGGGAGCCTAGGGAATGCGGCTTCTTGAAAAAACCATGACGCTTGCAAACGTGGCAGCCCTCAAAAAAGAAGGGATTGCGGCGATGGATTCGGGCGATACGAGCATAGATCTTTCCGCTGTCACGCGTGCGGATTCTTCTGCCGTATCGGTTCTACTTTCCTGGGAGCGCTATGCCAAGGAGAAAGGTCTGACATTGCAGATTGCGCACGTGCCGTCATCGCTTGAATCACTCCTTGTTTTGTATGGGGTCAGGAGCCTATTTGACAGAATAATCGTGCGTGATAATTGACAAACACGGTGTGCTTTGAAATAATCCGTGCTCCTCGGCGCATTAGCTCAGTCGGTTAGAGCAGAGGAATCATAATCCTTGTGTCCGCGGTTCGAATCCGTGATGCGCCACCAGATTTTCAGACCGCTTCCTTGTGCGCAGGGAAGCGGTTTTTTGTACCCTTAGCAAGGGAATATTTGATATCTGTCAATTCCGATAAGACAATTGTGCCTTGAATTCGGGGATACAATTGATTACAAATGAGGGGCTCCCGTCGGAGTCTCTTGTTTTCTAAGGCGCTTTTGCCGGTTTTTTCTCTTTTACGCCCCCGGAGGGATTAAGTAGGGGTGGTTTTTCTGGTAATAAACACATGTCAACAAAAAGTAATGGAAATCGTTATATAGCCATCGGACTGATGCTCTTTGCACTCTTTTTCGGCGCTGGTAACTTGATTTTCCCCGCAGCGATGGGGCAAAGTGCCGGCGTGAATACATGGTGGGCCCTTTTGGGCTTCTGCATTACGGGCGTAGGCTTGCCGGTATTGGGTGTCATGGCGATGGGCTATTCGGGTTGCCGCAGTCTGCAGGAGCTTGCGAGCCGCGTTCATCCCTTGTACGGTCTCTTTTACACGATTATCAGTTACATGGCCATCGGACCGTGCTTTGCTGTTCCGCGTACAGGAACGGTTTCGTTCGAAATCGCCGTGCGCCCCTTCCTACCCGAAGGGAGCTTTGAAATCGCTTTGCCGGTTTTCCTGGCTATCTTCTTTGTCATCACGTTCTGGCTCTCGGCCACTCCGTCTAAACTCGTGGACCGCGTCGGCAAGTTACTGACGCCTGCCCTTGTTTTGACTCTCGGTCTGTTTATTCTGCAGTCCTTCGTGGTCCCGATGGGCGAACCCCAGGCAGCTTCCAAGGCCTATGCTACTCCGACGATTGCGACTATTCAGGGTGTTTTGGACGGCTACAACACCCTTGATGCCATCGCGTCCCTGATTTTCGCCGTGCTCGTGATTTCGGCGGTTAAAGAGTCGGGTGTTGTCGAAAAGGGTGCTGTGGTCAAGCAGGTTTACAAGAGCGGTTTGTTAGCCGGCTTCCTTCTTGCCGTTATCTATATCTTTGTGGCTAAAATCGGCGCCGAGAGTGTCACGGCTATCGGCATGCAGGAAACCGGAGCTCCGGTTCTGGCCGAAAGTGCCAAGGTGCTCTTCGGAAATTCCGGTGCCCTGCTGCTTGCCGCCATCGTGCTCCTTGCCTGCCTGACGACGGCTGTCGGACTTGTTACGTGCTGCGCTGCCTATTTTCAGAAGTTAACGGGGAAATTGTCCTACGTGACTTGGGCGGCCCTCTTCTGCGTTGTGTCGTACTTAATCGGCCTGTTCGGATTAAAGACCATCATCGTCTCGACGATTCCGGTTCTGATGTTCATTTACCCGCTGTGCATGGCCTTAATGGCGTTAGCTTTCATGCATAACTGGTTTGACGGACGTCAGTGCGTGTATGTCTGCACGATGGCCTTTACCTTCGTGATGGCCTTAATCAGCGGCCTTGAGACGGCGAATGTTTCTCTCGGAAACCTCGGTTCCTTCTTGCATGAGACGGTTCCGCTGTACTCCTCCGGTTTAGGCTGGATTTCCTTTGCCGTCGCCGGTGCCATTGTCGGACTGTTCTGGAAGACCATTAAGCCGATTGCTAAGTAATCGGATTGTAAGGTCGTTTAAAGCCGATCTTCTCGATGCGGGAAGGTCGGTTTTTTTCATGGGCGCGCCGTTAGAGGTGTCCCGTTAATTCACAAGTTTTCGGGCTACGCCAAATGAAAATTTTTAGCCTGAAAACCATTGTGAATCAAGGAGTTAGTTGCTTTTGAGGTGATAAAGTCAGAAAACGTTGCACTACACAAAAACGAAGTTTTTTGCCCCTTAAAGCCTTATGCCACAAGGGGTTTTGCGTTTTTAAGGTGAAAAAGTCTTTGTGCGATAAAAATCAAAAGGTCGGATTTCGATTTGCGGGGCGTACGGACATAAAGAAAGACCCGACAGAAACTCTGCCGGGTCCATGCTACCGAATTCCAATTGAAAGCGCTTAGGCCTTTTTGCGCACGGTCAGGATCGGAGCGTTTCCGTCAATACCGACAAGGGCTGCCGTAGCCAGGAACACAAGCTGGGGTCCCAAATGCGTATCGACGGCTTCGAAGTACTCTTTGAGCGAGTGCTCGCCGACGTCTTTTCCACCCGAGCCGAGGCACGTTGCCGGAATATCGTGACTCATCGGAGCATTGGCATCGGTCGAAGCCATGTCATAGCGCGTTAATTCGATACCTAAAGCCTCTTGTGCGGCGCGCGAGCACTGCAAAACAGGGCACGTATCGGGACGCACTCCGGCCGGACGCATGCCGATTTGAGTCTTGGTGAGTTTAAGTTTTAAAGCGTCGTCCGTGACACCCCAAATGGCATTTTCTTCCTCAACGGCGTCTTCAAAGGCTTTTAGGATTGTCGATTCGAGTTTAACGAGTTCCTTGTTGTCAACGCTTCGCATGTCCACCTGAACTTCGCAGTGGGCGGCAATGGCATTGACCGTCGTGCCGCCGGAAATCGTTCCGATGGTAAAGGTTGTTTTCGGGGTCTCCGGGACCTTGATATGGGCGACGCGGGCGCCGGCGATGCAGACAGCGTGAATCGCACTCGGATTTTTCCCGAAACGCAAGAACGAGTGTCCACCGGGACCGTCAACGGATAAAAGCCAACGGTGAGAGCCTGTGGCTCCCTTTAAGACACGGTTGATGTCTGTCCCGTCCACGGCAATAAAACCGTCAATCGGGTAGTGGGCGCACAGGTACTTGGAGCCGCGAATGTCGCCGTTTCCTTCTTCTCCGACGGTTCCGACAAACCAAATGTCGCCTTCGGTCTGAATATTCAGTGTGTTAAAGCAACGCAAAACCTGCAAGAGGGCGCGCAGACCCGAGCAGTTGTCTCCGATGCCCGGGGCCGTGTAACGCGTGCCTTCGATCTTGACGGTGACGTCGGTATCGGCCGGGAAAACCGTATCCATATGAGAGGCTAAAACAAGGACCGGACCGTTTCCTTTGCCGGGACGCCGACCGATAACGTTACCGATTTCATCGATGGTGACGTCTTTTAGTCCATAGGCCTTAAGGCGTTCGACGAGGGCGGCAGCGCGCTTACCTTCGTCAAAGGTCGGGGCCGGGATTTCACAGAGTTCAACTTGTTCCTTCAGGCCGCGGTCAACTTCCGCAAGGGCAAGGTCCAGGGCTTTTTTGACGGTATCGGAGGCTTTTAATGCCGCAAATGTGTCTTGTACGTTTTTTTCAAGAGGGGGAAGGGAAATTGTCATGACGGTATCCTGAAATCGATAAAGAAAAGCAAACAACGAAACCGGCCATGGATAAGCCGGTCTCTAAGGCAAATGTCTTACAAGGCCCACACCGTCAATATAGCAAGACGGACACGATTCGGGATTGATTTTCTCGGAAAGTTGCCGAAATCGTCAGGTCGAGCTAATAAAAAAACACCGCAGGGCAGTGCCTACGGTGTTTCGGGTATTTGGTGGGAGCGCAGAGACTCGAACTCTGGACCGACGGATTAAGAGTCCGCTGCTCTACCAACTGAGCTACGCTCCCGTTCTCGATAATGGCTGATCCATTGGTGGGTCGTGCGAGATTCGAACTCACGACCAACGGATTAAAAGTCCGCTGCTCTACCGACTGAGCTAACGACCCCCTTAAACCAAGCGGTCTGCCCAAGTTCGCAGAGGAACAGTCAACCGAGATGGCGAATTAAACACGAATTTCACGGGGTTGTCAAGGTTCGTTTCGAGCCTAGTGACACGACGGTGTTTGTGTTGCAACAAGCGAAACATAACCGGTCGGCAAGAGGAAGCGAGAAAGTATTTCAGTGCGTTTTCGCGCACCGCATGAGTGCGACGGATTGCCGGAAGGGAAAATTAACCGTCTTTATGCCATTTTGTCTCCGATGTTAGGGAAAACACTAATACATTTGACCACAACAAACCGTGCAAATTTTAAAAAGCAGTGCATAATGAAAACGTGAAATGGCGGTTGAGAACCTGCTCAATCTGATTTAAAGCCTCATTTCCATAGTCTGAAGCTTTTGAGGATAAATGAGTGATCTAGCAATAACGGTTCTCGGTCGCCTGTGACGAGTTAATAGTTAAAATCTATTTGTAAGGAGACTGCATCATGGCAGCCGATAAGAAGCGAGTTGATTCGGTGCGTGTTGAACGCGTCAGTGATCAGAGTGAACGGAAAAAGGCGCTTGCCGCGGCCTTGGCCTATATTGAAAAAGAGTTCGGTAAGGGTTCGATTATGCGCATGAGCGATTCGGACCACGTCGATAACGTGGAAGTTGTCAGCACCGGCTCGCTCGGTCTGGATTTGGCGCTCGGAGTCGGGGGACTGCCTCGCGGTCGTGTTGTGGAAATCTTCGGACCGGAAAGTTCCGGTAAGACCACGCTGACGCTTCAGGTCATCGCCGAAATGCAGAAAATGGGCGGAACCTGTGCCTTTATCGATGCCGAACATGCCCTGGATGTGCAGTATGCGCAAAAGCTCGGCGTTAAGCTCGATGATTTACTCCTTTCGCAACCGGATACGGGCGAACAGGCTCTGGAAATTACCGATGCGTTGGTGCGATCCGGATCGGTGGATTTGGTTGTCATCGACTCGGTTGCTGCCTTAACGCCACGTAGTGAAATCGAAGGCGATATGGGCGATGCCCTTCCCGGTTTGCAGGCGCGCCTGATGAGTCAGGCTCTTCGCAAACTCACGGCTTCGATTACGAAAACCAAGACCCTGGTGATTTTCATTAACCAGATTCGTATGAAGATCGGGATTGCTTACGGCAATCCGGAAGTGACGACCGGCGGCAATGCCTTGAAGTTTTATAGCTCCGTGCGTATCGATATTCGCCGCAAGCAGACTTTAAAACGCGGTGATGAGATTTACGGATCGGAAACGCGCGTGAAGGTTGTTAAAAACAAGGTCGCGCCTCCGTTTAAGGAGGCGACGTTCGACATTCTTTACGGCGAAGGCATCTCTCGGGAAGGCGAAATGCTCGATATGGGTGCTGACCTAAATGTCATCGAAAAGAGCGGCGCTTGGTATAGCTACGAGGGCGAGCGTATCGGACAGGGGCGCGACAATGCCCGCGAGTATTTAAAGAGCCACCCCGATGTTGCCTCCGAGATTGAAAATAAGATTCGCTCCTTGCGCGGGATGCGCGCCAAGCCGACAAGCCTGACGCCGGGAGTTGCTGCTCCGGCGCCCGAAGTTAAGGCTAAGGAAAAGGCGCCGGCCGCCGACGAGTATGACATCTGATTGCCCGAACAAAGCGACCGGAAAGCCCCGGTCGCTTTTGTCGCAAGCTGTCGCATTTTTATCGCGTCGGGAGTATTCCAGGCGACAGTTACGCGAGCGTCTGATCGAACGCATCGACGGGGTATCTCAAACGCCCGACGATGTCGATCAGGCGCTCGATACGCTTGAAGCCAAGGGCTACCTAAATGACGAGCGATTTGCCCAAGCTCTTTGCCGGGCTCGCGCTAAACGCTACGGCAATGCGCGTCTTGCCCTGGAGTTGCGTCAAGCCGGTGTTGCCCCGGAAATTGCCCGCAAAGCCCTTTGTGAGCAGGAAGACGAATACGACCGGGCTCTTGAGGCTTGGCGTAAACGCTTTCGCACAGCTCCTGACTCGGATAAAGAGCGGGCGCGCCAGATTCGCTTTCTCGCTTCCCGGGGCTTTCCGTATGACGTGATTCGTCGCGTTCTTGAAGCAGCACCGAGAGCTTCGGAGTGACCTGTTGCGGTTAGCGTGTTTTTTTGAAAAACGCTACACTGCGCAATTACATTAGGGTTTTCCCGAATTAAGGACGCTTTCCCGTGGAATATTTGTATGACTTGCTCGTGAACCTGCACTGGGGTGCGGTCGGGCAGATTATCTTGATTGATTTACTTCTCGGTGGCGATAACGCCGTTGTCATTGCACTGGCTTGTCGAGACTTGCCGCACAATCACAGGTTGCAAGGCATTGTCATCGGCACGGCCGGGGCCATCATCCTGCGCGTGATTCTCATTACGTGTGCCGTGGCCCTGCTGGATTTACCGTTCCTGAAAGTGGCCGGCGGAGCCCTCCTGGTTTGGATCGGTGTGAAGTTGCTACTGCCGGAAGCGGAAAAAACCGGTGAGAAAATCGCCTCGAGCACCAAACTATTTACCGCCGTCAAGACCATTATCATCGCCGACTTCATCATGAGCTTGGATAACGTGCTTGCTATCGCGGCAGCTGCGCAGCAGGCTCATGACGATCACCAGACGCTTTTGGTGATTTTCGGTCTTTTGGTTTCGATTCCGTTTATCGTATTCGGTAGCCAGATTGTTCTGGCCTTCCTCGATCGTTTCCCGATTATCGTTTGGTTCGGCGGAGCGCTTTTAGGCTGGATTGCCGGGTCGATGATTTCCACCGATGCAATCATGCTCGAGCATCTGCCGCAACTAGCTAAGTACCACACGGTTGCCTGTATTGCCGGCGCGGCGCTTGTTGTGGCGATTGCGCTCTTATTAAGGAAACGTCGCACCGCACAGGGCGCCTAAAGAGTACCGGCTAAAAGGCGCTCTGTAGCCAGTAAAAGATTGCGGGCTGTCCCGGTCGCATCCGGTGTGATGGTCGGTTCAACTAGACCGTCCTTGCCGAGCAAAATGCGTGTCGGAACGCCGGCTCGATGCGCCGCTTCCAAATCTCGATTCTTATCGCCGAACGCAATGCTTGTCGTCAAATCGATGGCAAGCTCCTGAGCAGCTTGCAAAAAGAGTCCGGGTTCGGGTTTGCGGCAGTGACAGACAACGTTGTAGGCGGCAACAGGGGCGTCTTTTAAGTGCGGACAGCAATAAATGCCCGATAACGGGGCACCGGCTTTGTCAAAAAGTGTTTTGATGTGCTCGTTTAAGCGGGCTAAATCAGCCGGAGTAAAAAAGCCGCGGGCAATTCCCGATTGATTGGAGACAATTACAAGGGCAAAGCCGTGCTCTTTCCAAGCGCGACACGCCTGAAGGACTCCGTCTATGAGGGTAAAGTCCTCGATGCGATACACGTAGCCGTGATCGATGTTAATCACGCCGTCCCGATCGAGGAATACCCCGCGTAGCCCCATTATTTATCGCCTGTCGGATAGGTTTGCGACAAGTAGTGCATGTATTTGGCCGTACCTTCCTCGACGCTCTTAAAGTGCACATCGCAACCGGCGGCGCGCAGCTTTTCAAGATTCGCCTGTGTATAGGCCTGATACTTACCTTTCAAGTCTTCGGGGAAGGGGATGTACTCAATGAGACCTTCCTCAACGGCTTCTTTGAGGGTTCTCTTTTTCTCAGATAAGGCATTGACGACACTTAAAGCAACGTCGTTAAAGGGTTGAGCCCGGCCGGTGCCGCAGTTATAAATACCGCTGACGGGTTTATTGAGAAAGTGCATGGCAACGGCAATCACGTCTTCGACGAACACAAAGTCGCGCATCTGCCCGCCGTTTCCGTACCCGAGGCACCCTTCGAAGAGACGCACCTTGCTTTCCTTTTTAAACTGGAAGTACTGGTGGAAGGCAACGCTTGCCATACGTCCCTTGTGCTGCTCGTGCGGTCCGTAGACGTTAAAGTACCGAAGTCCGATTACCGGTGCCGTCAAACTCTTAGCCCGACGCCGCAACACTTGATCGAAAAGGTATTTGGAGTAGCCGTAAACGTTCAAAGGATGTTCGTAACGCACATCTTCGACGAAAACAGGACCGGGACCGTAGGTTGCGGCCGAGCTGGCATAGATAAACGGAATCTTCAACGTTTGCGCCCACTCGAAAAGCTCGAGCGTATACCGATAGTTATTGTCCATCATGTAGCGCCCATCGCCTTGCATGGTGTCCGAACACGCTCCCTGGTGGAAGATGGCTTCGGGTTTCGGAGCCTTGCCGGCACGCACTCGGGCAATAAAGTCGACTTTGTCGAAATAGTCGCTAATCGTGCATGTTGTCAGATTGACGAACTTATCCGAGCGCGTGAGATTGTCCACGGCGATGACGTCCGTAATTCCCGCAGCATTTAAGGCCCGAACGTTGTTGCAACCGATAAAGCCGGCGGCGCCGGTAACAAGATAAGCCATAGTTATTCTCCGAAAAGTTCGCCGTAAGAGACCGATGCCGTGCCCAGTTTTCCGACGACAATGCCGCCGGCACGGTTGGCAATCCGAACGGTCTGATCGAGCGGCAGACCGGCGGCAATCATGGCGGCCGTGACGGCAATGACGGTATCGCCGGCGCCCGAGACATCGAACACCTCGCGTGCCTGAGCCGGAACGGTCAGTGCCCCGTCTTGAGTAAACAGTGTCATACCTTCTTCGCTTCGTGTTAAAAGAAGTGCTTGAAGACCTAAGCGTTCGCGTAGTGCCTGAGCCCGGTTTTCCAAATCCTCTTCGCCTGTCCACTGACCGGTCACTTGCGCTAATTCTGCGCGGTTCGGCGTAATGAGTGTTGCTCCGGCATACCGGTCGTAGTCATCCCCTTTGGGGTCGACGAGGACAGGGATACCTTTTTCGCGCGCCATGGCAATCATGCTCTGAATGTAATCGAGACCGCCTTTGCCGTAGTCCGATAAGACCAGCACGTCGTAGTCTCCGAGCACTTCGGAAAAGTCCGTCAGGAGTCCGGAAAGAACCTCGTTGGACGGGTGTTCTTCAAAGTCGATTCGAACGAGTTGCTGTTGCCTGGCAACGATGCGTAACTTAAGGATGGTTTTGCGATCGGCATCGATACTTAAGCGTGACGAAATGCCGGCTTTTTCTAAAAGCTCCTGAAGTTTGGCTCCGTTTTCGTCGTTACCGACGACGCCCATGAGCGTTGTGCGAACGCCGAGACTCGCAACGTTCAGCGCCACGTTGGCCGCCCCTCCGAGTCGCTCATCGGAGCGGACAATGCGCACCACGGGAACGGGAGCTTCCGGAGAAATACGGTTGGCATCGCCGAACCAGTATTTGTCGAGCATGGAGTCGCCGACAATTAAAACTCGTTTTTTTGCAAGGAGTTGTTTATCCATGAATCGTATCAGCGGAAAAGCTATGGGAAAACGTTGCAAGTCGTGTCATTTTACCGTTCCGTCACTCGCTTAAACGGCGCGGCAAACGGTTTTTTTGCAGGAAAACTTCAAGAACGCATGGTTTCTCAATGCGATTTCAAAGCTTGGCTTCGAGCGGTACGCAACGCTTGCTCGGGCTTTTCGGACACGGCGTGTTGACCATGGCTAGGATGGAGGGAAAGCGCTTGCCGCAGAAGCGACAGAAAAATTCTTTTTGCGCCGGGTTGTTCGCAATGAACTGACAACGGTTTGCGTTAAAAAAGCGACCGTTTTGAGAGTTGCAGCAACGCGAAGACGGCATGCCGCTTTTTTGTCCGCAAAACACACAGATGTAGTTAAGTGCCATGGAACTCTCCTAAAAAACGGACTCGAACTAGCTTCGTCGATCCGAAGGTTCAAAGAAAAAGCGCTCGCAGTTTAGTCCGAGTTCGATTGTTGTGCGGGAGCGGATTTAACGCCGACACAAGACGCTCGGCCCCTCAGGCTTGTCGCGCAAGAGCACATGGGAGTAAAAGCACGAAAGAAATCAAGGGACAAACCGCGCAATTTTCTTTGAAAATCGGTAGTCTTTCCCATAAGAAACGATAAGGAGGCAGTATGCAAGACGCAGCATTTGCGCAGCGAGTCTCCTGGGCAAAATCGCTTGCCCGAGGCCGTTGGAAGGCAATTCTTTTAGCCGCCGGAGTATCGGAAGAACTTTTAGCCAAGCAAAACAAGCCCTGCCCGGCTTGCGGAGGAACCGATCGCTTTTCCTTTTTAGATAGGGACGGGGACGGAACGTATTTTTGCCGCGGTTGCGGCGGCGGAGACGGCTTCTCGCTTTTGATGAAGGTGCAGGGCAAGGGGTTCGTACAAGCCTTGGAATTCGTCGAACGTTTTTGCGGCATTGTTCCGAAAACGGCAGAACCGAGTGAAAAAAGTCCGCAGGCTCCGACCGAGTCTCCCGAGCGCGAGCGACTGCGCAAAATCACGCGTCTTTGGGCACAAGCCAAGCCGATTTGTCCGGGCGACGCCGTCTGGAGGTATCTCACAGGGCGCGGGCTTGATCCGACGCTTGCCGGTTTTGAGGTTCGTTGTCATCCCGGGCTTGAGTATCACGATGAGCAAGGCGCTCTTATCGGGGTCTATCCGACGATGCTCTCTCGCGTGACCGATGCGACCGGTCAGGTTGTCAATTTGCATCGCACGTATCTATTTGACGGGAAGAAGGCTCCGGTCCCGAGTCCCAAGAAACTGATGGAAGGACCGATTAAAGTCGCTTTAGTGCGTTTCGGGTGCCCCGTGGATATTCTGGGTTTGGCAGAAGGCATTGAAACGGCCTTAGCGTGTGCGCAGCTTTTTTCTCTTCCCGTTTGGGCCAGCCTCGGCGTGACGAATTTGGCTGCCGTCTCCGAACTTCCGAGTACGGTAAAACGTGTCCGCATCTATGCAGACAACGATGCCAATATGGCCGGGTGCGCCGGAGCGTTCACTTTGGCGCATCGCTTGTCCCTGAAAGGCTTGGATGTTAAGGTCATTCCGGCCCCTGATTCCGGAAGCGATTGGCTCGATTTCCTCAATCGGCGTTAGTAAGCCCCTAGCGGCTTCAATGCTAGACTTCGCGACGCACGAAAAGCGCCGCGTCGTGCGGCTTCGGGGGAGAAAGATGAGTCGGATTTATCGGGTGTTGACACGCATGGCGTTACCGATAGCTAAGTTGTATCTGCGGCATCGAGCTAAAAAGCAACCGGAGTACTTGGAGCACTGGGACGAGCGCTTCGGATGGCGTCCGTTTCCTGCGCCGACAGCGCGCCCGCGCCTGTGGTTTCATGCCGTCAGCGTCGGCGAGACTTTGGCTTCACGGACGCTGATCGGGCAATTCTTGACGCGTTATCCGGACAGCGAGATTCTCTTAACGTGCATGACACCGACCGGGCGAGAAATCGGGAAGAAGTTGACAGATGCTTGGCCCGGTCGCATCACGCAGTGTTATTTGCCGTATGACACGCCGGAACTTACCGCTCGGTTTTTCGATCAAACACGTCCGAAGATGGGCATTATCATGGAAACGGAAGTGTGGCCGAACCTGATGGAAGCGGCCAAGGCGCGCTCGATTCCGGTGGTGTTAGCCAATGCGCGCGAGTCGGAAAAATCCCGCCGGCAGGCGGCTCGATTCCCGAGTGTCATGCAACCGGCCTTTGCCGCTTTTTCGCTGGTATTGGCTCAAAGCGAGGCCGATAAAGAGCGTCTTGCGAGCCTCGGAGCGAAAAACATCCGTGTTTGCGGGTCCGTCAAATTTGATATTCGTCCCGATGCCGCTCAGCAAAAGAAAGCTTTTGCTCTAAAAGCGGCAATTTCCCGTCCGATTGTTCTTCTTGCGAGCACGCGACAAGGTGAAGAAGCTTTGTTTCTCGATGCTCTCGATGCGCTGGACACGAAGGCGTTGGTGTGGCTTGTGCCGCGCCATCCGCAACGCTTTGACGAGGTCGAAGGGCTACTCAAAGAGCGGGGGATTACCTATGCGAGAAAGACGGCGACGCCCGACTTACTCGAAGCCGCGCGTCGTGTGCGTGTTGTCCTAGCCGATACGTTAGGGGAAATGAGCTTTAACTGCGCTTTAGGCGACGTGTGCTTAATGGGCGGCAGTTTCGGCAATTTCGGATCGCAAAATCTTATCGAGCCGGCCGCAACGGGGGTACCCGTGATTGTCGGGCCCTCGACCTTTAATTTTGCCAAGCCCGCGGAGGATGCCGTGACTCTCGGGGCAGCCTCGCGTGTTAAGACGCCGCGAGAAGCTCTTCGCTTGGCCGACACATGGCTTCATGACGGAGCCTTAAAAGAGCGCTCGGCCAAAGCACTGGCCTTTGCCGCTCGCTACACGGGAGCAACGGAAAAAATGATGGGAGAAATCGCACAACTATGGGAAAAAGCGACATAAAAAATGTTGTATCGATTGCCGGAGTCGACCCGTCGGGGGGAGCCGGTCTTTTAGCCGATATCAAAAGCTTCAGTGCGGCCGGCGTGTACGGCACGGGCGTTGTTACGGCGCTTACGGCACAAAACACCTGTGCCGTGACGGGAGTCTTTCCGATTCCCGGTGCTTTTATTCGGCAGCAGATCGATACGCTTTTTTCCGATGTACGGATTGACGCCGTCAAAATCGGTATGCTCGCCGATTCGCAAGTCATTGCGGCGGTGGCCGAGAGACTAAGCTACTGGAAACCGCGCTGGATTGTTTTAGACCCCGTGATGGTGGCCAAAAGCGGCGATGCGCTTTTAGCCCCCGAGGCGGTTCAGGCTCTTAAGACACAGCTCCTTCCGATTGCCAGCGTCCTAACGCCCAATTTGCCGGAAGCGGGCGTCTTACTCGGTCGCCCCGTGACGCAAGAAGATCAAATGATTCAGGCTGCAAAAGACCTATTTGAACTTTCGGGCGGCACGTGTGCCGTGCTTGTTAAAGGCGGTCATTTAACAGGCGAACGGTGCCGAGACGTTCTTTTTGACGGCAAGGACGTGACGCAGATTGTCAGTGCGCGATGCAATACAAAAAACACGCACGGTACGGGTTGTGCGATGTCGTCGTATCTTGCAGCGACGCTGGCGCGCACGGGAAACCTCAAAGAGGCGTTTGCACTCACGCAAGCGTGGATGGCTCGAGCCATCGGCTCTTCCGATGCGCTCGATTGCGGCAAGGGGCACGGACCGATCCATCACTTCGTCGATCTGTGGAAGCACTAGGCGGTTTTGTACAATTGCCCCTTACAAAAAGAATTTTCGAGTATTCGGATAGTAAAGTATGCAAAAACTGAAGATTGTCGGCGGGTCTCGCCTGGTCGGACAAGTTCGTGCGTCGGGTGCGAAAAACGCCGCCTTGCCGATTTTGGCAGCGTCCCTCTTAACCTCGGACGAAGTGATTCTGCACAACATGCCGGATTTGGCCGACGTTCGAACGATGGGGCGTCTTTTAGCCGGTATGGGGGTTTCGTTTGCGCGTCTTGATGCCGATACGGTGCGTCTTAAAGCCGATGCCGTGACAAGCACCGAGGCCCCGTACGATTTAGTCAAAACCATGCGGGCCTCGATTATGGTTTTGGGGCCCCTTGTCACGCGTTTCGGGACGGCACGGGTTTCTCTTCCCGGAGGGTGCTCCATCGGAGCTCGCCCCGTCGACCAACACATCAAGGCCTTAAAAAAGATGGGGGCCGACATTGCCATCGACCACGGCTATGTTGACGCCTCGGTGCGTCGCCTTCAGGGGTGCAATGTCGTGACCGATATGGTCACGGTTACGGGAACGGAAAACATCATGATGGCGGCCGTGCTGGCCGAAGGCAAAACGGTTATTGAAAATGCCGCGCGCGAACCGGAAGTGGTGGATTTGGCGCGGTGTTTAAGTGCCATGGGAGCGCACATCGAAGGTGCCGGAACGGTGCGTATCGTCATTGAAGGCGTTCCGAGCTTGCACGGGTGCGAATACTCGGTGCTCCCCGATCGCATCGAAACGGGAACGTTCCTGTGTGCGGCCGTGGCTACACGCGGCGACGTCCTTGTCACGCAGGCTGCTCCGTCAACGCTCGATGCCGTCATCGATAAATTAAGAGCTTGCGGCGCCACGGTTCAAACCGGCGCCGATTGGATTCGCATCAAAGCCGATGCGCGTCCTCGCGCCGTCGATATCCGTACGAGTCCGCATCCGGGATTTCCGACCGACATGCAGGCACAGTTTATGGCCGTCAATGCCGTGGCCGAAGGAAGCGGTCGCATTGTGGAAACCATCTTCGAAAATCGCTTTATGCACGTGCCCGAATTGCAGCGCATGGGCGCCGACATTACCGTAGACGGTCATACTGCCGTGGTGCGCGGCGTCGAGCATCTTGAGGGAGCCAACGTGATGGCAACGGACCTAAGAGCCTCGGCTTCTCTTGTGATTGCAGGTCTTGCGGCACGCGGTCAGACTGTCGTCGACCGGATTTACCACTTAGATCGCGGCTATGAACACATCGAGCAAAAGCTCAAGGGTCTCGGGGCCGACATTGTTCGTATCGATTAAGGAACCCCGATGACAAAGCAACTGATTGTGATTCGCGGCGACATTACAAAGCTTATCGTCGATGCGATTGTGAATGCGGCCAACAACACTCTTTTGGGAGGCGCGGGTGTTGATGGGGCGATTCATAAAGCGGCCGGCCCTGAGCTTCGGCGCTATTGCGCTACGCTCGGCGGATGCCCGACTGGTCAAAGTCGCCTGACACCGGGCTTTCACTTAAAAGCCCGGTACGTGATTCATACGGTCGGCCCCGTGTGGAAGGGCGGGGTGAGCGGCGAAGAAGAACTTCTGCGTTCTTGCTACAAGACGGCGCTTACGCTTTCCCAAGAGCAGGGCTTTTCGTCCGTGGCTTTCCCGTGCATCAGTTGCGGGGTCTATCGCTTTCCGCTTGAAAAGGCTTGCCGGATTGCCATCGAAATCGTGACAAATCACCCGTTTGCGGGAAAGGTTGTTTTCTGCTGCTTTAACGAGGCGGCTCGAATCGTTTATACGCAAACGCTAGACAATCTCGGCTTGCCGTATGCCGAGAGCCTTAATTAACGGCGTGTGAACACTAAGTCCCAGATTCCGTAACCTAAGCCCTCGCCGCGCGCCTGAAACTTGGTTCTCGGCCGCTCGCACAAAGGATTGGCCTGTACGGGCGAAAAGCCCGAGCCGTGTGCATTCGTTAAAAGCGATTCGCTTTGTAAAACATCGAGCATCTGTTCGGCGTAGTTTTCCCAGTCCGTGGCGCAGTGTAGGTATCCGCCCGGAGCAAGTTTTTGCGCTAAAAGATGCACGAAGGGTCCTTGAATCAGACGGCGTTTGTGGTGCCGTGCTTTTCTCCAAGGATCGGGAAAGAAGATATGGATTCCGGATAGCGAATCCGGGGCAATCATGTCGCGAACCACCTCGACCGCATCGTGCCGGGCAATCCGGATATTTGTAAGCGAAAGCTCTTGGATGCGTAGGCACAAAGCACCGACGCCGGCGGCGAACACCTCGCAACCGAGAAAGTCGATTTCCGGATGAGCGGCGGCAATGGCGGCCGTTGTTTCTCCCATGCCGCAACCGATTTCCAAAACGAACGGAGCCGTGCGGTGAAAAAGCGTTTCGGGATTGATAAGACGCTTTTCGTACGCCACGCTGTACCGAGGAAAAAGTTCTTCCAAGGCGCGTTCCTGAGCCGAGGAGATGTGTCCGCGCCGCATCACGAAACTCCGGATGTGACGCTTTTTAAGTTCCTCAATCTGTTCAGCTGTGAGCTCTTTTTTCATGGACTATGGAAAAAAACGTTAAAAAAACGGACCGACCTGATCCGTTTTTTCAAATGCGTGGAGCGGGCGAAGGGAATCGAACCCTCGTATAAAGCTTGGGAAGCTTTCGTTCTGCCATTGAACTACGCCCGCACAGGCTCGCAATTATGCCCGATTTTCGCGTTACTTGTGTCTTAGTTTTAGAACAATCCAGTCACCTAAACTCTGAATGGACTGGACAAACGCAATCAAAATGACCACCACGGCGCACATCACATCGGGCATAAAGCGCTGGTACCCGTACCGAATGCCCATGTCGCCTAAACCGCCGCCGCCGATGGCACCTGCCATGGCCGAAGCACTGATGAGCGAAATAAAACTGATGGTCAGTCCCGCCACAATCCCCGGTAGAGCTTCCGGCAAAAGCACTTTGGAGATAATCTGGTAATCGGTGGCTCCCATCGCCAGGGCCGCTTCCACCAGTCCCGGGTCGACTTCGCGAAGACTGGTTTCCACCAAGCGAGCAATAAGGGGAGTGACGGCAATTGTCAGGGGCACGATGGCGGCTGCCGTTCCGATGGACGTTCCGGCAATAAACCGCGTGAGCGGAATGATGGCAACCATCAAAATGATAAAGGGCGTCGAGCGCACGGCGTTGACAATCCAGCCGACCACTTGGTTGGAAATCGGCATCGGAGCGATGCCCTTGGCGGACGTGGCATAGAGCAAAACGCCGAGTGGAATGCCGAAAAGGGACCCGAGTAGGCCCGAAATGCCGACCATGATGCAGGTGTCGACAAACGAGTCAAAGAGCATCCAAATCATTTCAGAGGACATAATTGGTAATCTCCTTGACGGTCACGTTCTGGTCGCGCAGGTACTGCACGGTCTTTTCCAGCGTTTCCTGCGGGCACTGCAGCATGACGGTGAGTGTGCCGAAGTTTTTGCCCTGAATCTGATCGACGTTGGCTAGCAAAATACTCAGGTTCACATTAAAAAGGCGCGAAGCTTCGCTAATGACGGGCCTGTCGACTTCGTCTCCGATAAACGTCAGTCGCAGGATGTGTTCGCTTTGCTCTCCGGAACTTCCCTTGATGGCGGCGCGAAGGCGCTCGATCATCGACGGAGGAATGGTTTGTGCCATGACGGTGCCGACCATCTTACGAGTGGTTTCGTGCTGCGGATTGCGGAAGATATCGAGTACGTCCCCTTCCTCAACGACTTCCCCGGCATTCATCACGGCCACGCGGTCGCAAATTTGTTTGACCACGTCCATTTGGTGCGTGATCATGACAATCGTCAGCCCGAGTTCTTTGTTAATCTTTTTCAAAAGATCTAATGTGGCAACGGTTGTTTCGGGATCTAAGGCGCTTGTGGCCTCATCGCTTAAAAGCACTTTCGGGTCGCTTGCCAAGGCCCGGGCGATGCCGACGCGCTGCTTTTGTCCGCCAGAAAGCTGTGCCGGGTATTTGTGTCGGTGCTCTGTCAGACCCACGAGCTCAATGAGCGGCTCAACCTTGCGGCGAATCTGTTCGCCCTTTAATCCGATTAACTCGAGCGGGAAGGACACGTTTTCATAGACGGTCCGCGTCGAAAGGATATTAAAGTGCTGAAAAATCATGGCGATGTGCTGACGCATCTTGCGCAAATCCCTTTCGTTAAGGGAATTCAAACACACGCCGTCGACGGTCACGACCCCCTGAGTCGGGCGATTGAGTAAGTTAATGCAACGCACCAAGGTGGATTTGCCGGCACCGGACCGTCCGATGATGCCGAAAATCTCTTTTCTGTGAATTTCCAAGGAAACATCCCGCAAAGCGTAAAAATCCCCGCCTTCGGGGGTTCTAAAGCGCTGCGTGATATGTTCGAGTTTAATCATGAAAGTTTTTCCGACGACAAAAAAACACAGAGCAACCGATGTTTTCAGGGGTTGCCGCACGTGCACAAAGAAGCGTCAGTTTAACGGTTTTCAGGGCACTATGCCGAAAAAATCCCGAAATTTCAGGCGGGTTTTGCCCCAAGTGTTTCGTTCTTTTCCGCCTTGTGCGAGGACTCGGGGGCGTCTTTAGCTCTCCACAAGGCGCCTGTCTTGCACTTTTTATCGATGCGGTCTAAAAAGGCTTCGTGCTCGGCAAGTTCCTCGCCTGTCGCCTGCGCGACAATAAACGACCCCGGGCTCGGAATCGGATCCGGTGTGTCGGACTCGCCGGAAAGCACCTCCAAAAGAGATTCTTGCTTACGGGTCATGGCCAAATACACTTCGGCCAAAAGGTGCGCGTCCAAAAGAGCCCCGTGCAACGTACGAGACGAATTGTCAATCTCGTACCGGGTACACAAAATGTCCAGGTTGTTTCTTAAGCCCGGGAAAATCGTGCGGGCGATGGAAAGCGTATCGGTGATTTTCGAGCAGTAGTCCGTCAGTTTCCCTTTGCCGGCTCGTTGCAATTCCGCATCTAAAAAGCCGACGTCAAATTCGGCGTTGTGAATAATGAGTTCTGCGCCTTTGATAAAGTCAAGGAACGAATCGGCCACATCGGCAAAAAGGGGCTTATCTTGGAGAAACTCGGTAGTCAGACCGTGAATCTTGACGACCTCTTCGGGAACATCGCGCTCGGGATTTAAGTACAGGTGAAAGTAATATTTCGGATTGTCGGAAAGCGCGCGTCCCACAAGTTCCACGCAACCGATTTCCACAATACGGTCGCCCTCTTCGACCATTCGGCCGGTTGTTTCCGTATCTAAACTGATTTGTCGCATACGTTAGTTTCCAAATAGGGGGCAACGCCCTTGTTGGCAAGCGCATCGGCCTTTTCGTTGCCCGGATCCCCGTTGTGTCCCTTGACCCAGACCCACGTGACGGTAAAGCGGCCGATGAGGGCATCGAGTGTTTGCCAAAGGTCCGCGTTTTTCACGGGTTCGCGCTTGGAATTTTTCCAGCCCTTGGCTTTCCAGGCGTGAATCCACTGCGTAATCCCGTCCTTGACATAGGAACTATCGACGTGAAAGACAATCGGGCAGGGACGTTTGACGGCTTTGAGCGCCTGTATGGCGGCTGTCAGTTCCATGCGGTTATTCGTGGTCTGCGGCTCGCCCCCGCAAAGTTCGAGCGTACGCTCGCCGTATTGCATATATACGCCCCAACCTCCCGGACCGGGATTGTACTTGCAGGCGCCGTCCGTCCAAATGTGTAACGCTGTATCGGTCATATCAATCCCTTGCTGGTGTTGCCGGCCGGCACGGCGTTCGGAAACGCCAGTTTCGGCTTGGCAAATTGGGCTTTGCCGATGAGTTTTATGCCCGAAACGCGCTTTTTCGCAACGAGAATCACCAGGTTGCCGAGAACAGGCCACCACCTGTCACCGGCAAGTTCCAGTGCCGTTTTCTCAAACGTGCCGGTCTTACTGCTGATGCCGTACACGCCGAAGGAACCCCCCTGGACCGTAAGCCCTGCTTTTGCCAGTTGTTCTTTGGCTGAGGTGACTGTGCACGGGCACAAATCGTCCGGGAAAAGCGTCGGGCCGATGGAAAGCTTTCGACGTAAATTCCACGCGCCGATGCGGTTAAAAAACGTGACGACAAGAAGCCCTTCGGGGGCAAGAAGCCGACTGATTTCCGAGAGAACCGCCGTGTTGTCCGGTCGCTTATCAAGGCCGTGCGGCCAGACAATAAGATCAACCGATTCTGTTTGCAGCGGCACGGCCGTCTCTTCACACAAGAGAAGAGAGTGTTCCGCATCATGTCGCATCGGATTTCTGTCACAAGCGAGGATTTTTAAAGCGGCCTTGGTCTGGGAAAGTGCCGCTACGGTCGGCACACCCAATTGCAAAGCACAGGGAACCGAAAGCGCGGCAAAACGCGCAAAAGCTCCGACCTGCCAAGCACAATCGGTTTTTCCGGCCGGCGTCTCAAAATAGTCAAGTCGAGTCGGTTTCTGTTCCATTGATCGGAGTCCTTACCGAGGAAAACCGCCCATTCCCGGAGGTAGTCCCCCGCCCATGCCCGGAAAGCCTCCGCCCATGCCCGGGAACCCGCCTCCGAGCGAGCGCATCAGGCGTCCGAGACCGCCTTTTTTCATCTTCTTCATCACATCGCGTGTTTGCTCGAATTGTTTGAGAACACGATTGACTTCCTGAACGGAAACACCGGCTCCGGCGGCAATACGACGCTTGCGACTGGCTTTGATAATGTCCGGATTGCGCCGTTCAAAAGGAGTCATCGAATTGAGAATGCCTTCGGTGTGGCGAATCGAGCGCGAAGCGGCCTCATCGTTCACGCGAGAGGCGGCTTCCTGAAATTGGGCCGGAAGCTTTTCCACGAGGCTGGAAAAGTTTCCCATGTTTTTCACCTGCGAAATCTGGGCTCGGAAATCTTCCAAGTCAAACCGACTGCCCGATTTCATCTTTTCGGCGATTTTCTTTGCCTCTTCGATGTTGACGTTTTTCGTCACATCCTTCACGAGCGAGACAATGTCGCCCATGCCGAGGATGCGACCTGCCATCTGCTCGGGATTAAAGGGCTCGAAGCCGTCGAGTTTTTCTCCGGTACCGACGAATTTGATGGGTTTGCCGGTGACCATGCGCACCGAAAGCGCCGCACCCCCGCGACTGTCGCCGTCCGTTTTCGTCAGAATCACGCCCGTTAACGCGAGGCGCTCGTTAAAAGCTCGGGCCGTGTTCACGGCATCTTGGCCGAGCATGGAGTCCACGACAAACAGGTTTTCCGCCGGCTTTAGATAGTCTGCTAAGCGCGAGACTTCCTGCATCATCGCCTCATCAACGGCCAGGCGCCCGGCCGTATCCACAATCAGGACGTCGTAAAAATGCCGCCGCGCGTCATCGAGAGCCTCTTGAGCAATCGCTAAGGGGTCTTGACCGACCGTGCTCGGGAAAAAGTCTGCTCCGGCTTGGGCACTGACGGCTTTTAACTGTTCGATGGCAGCGGGCCGATAGACGTCGGCCGATGCGGTGAGCACTTTTTTGCCGAAGGTTTCTTTTAAGTACTTCGCGAGTTTCCCGGCTGTTGTCGTTTTACCGGCGCCCTGCAAACCGGCAAGGAGGATGACGGCGGGCGGCTGAACATTCAAGTGAATGCTTAACTCATCGCGCGATAAGTCGCCCCCGATGACATCGGTGAGTTCTTTTTCGACAACACCGACCAGGGCCTGTCCGGGATTTAAGGTTCCGATGACTTCCTGCCCGAGGGCACGGGCTTTAATGCGACTTGTGAGTTCCCGCACAACCGGCAAAGCCACGTCGGCCTCTAAAAGCGCCAAGCGGACTTCGCGGAGCATGTCGCGCGTATTTTCTTCGGTGAGTCGAGCTTGACCGCGCATGGTTTTGACGATGCGGGCCAACTTTGTTGTTAAAGTATCAAACATGGTCTTTGTAGCGGTAAAAGCATTGCGTGGGCCGTCTCGCCGATTCTCCGAGAGTTTGACTACAATCATATCGGCTTCGGCCGGTTCGAAGTCGGGGTTCATTGTACGGCAAGAATGCCCGTTGCGACTTGCTTTAAAGAGCAATTCGGAACAAGGATTTTTTGAAGAATGCAGGGTGTGTTTTCTTTATCGTGGGCTGCGGCGTTTTTATATGCGGTTTTCGCATGGCGAATTCTTTCCGTGTTGCGTACGCCTGCCGCCAAAGCGCCGCGCGGGGTGCTCTACGGGGCATCCTTGGCACTTGTTTTGCACGCGCTTGCCGTCTACACCGCTGTCTTTTCCGACTTTCAGGTGCATTTCGGATTTGCGTTGGCGCTTTCCTGCGTGCTTTTAGCCGCCGTCTTTGTCATCTTGGTCGAAAGCGCGGTTCGTCGCGTCACGATTCTGACGGGGTTCGTGCTCCTTTTAGCTGCCCCGGCCTCCCTTGTGCCGGAACTGTTTCCGGCCCCGGTGATTTTGACTGCCCCGACGTTTGCCTTTAAGGCGCATATCGGATTTGCTTTGGCAGCCTACGGCTTTATCGTCGATGCCGCCGTGCAGGCCGTGCTCATTTCCGTTTTTTCTCGCAAAATGAAGCATCCGGACCGGTCGGTCGATACCGGGTGGCTCTCGAATATGCCCGATTTGATGGCCATGGAACGGATTTTGTTCCGAATTGTCGTCTGTGCCTTCCTATGCTTAAGTTGCGTGCTCATTTTCGGGGCACTGACTACAAGCGAAGTGTGGCATGTGGCCATCGGATTTGATCACAAGACGGTATTAACGTGGCTTTCCTGGCTCCTTTTTGCCGTGCTGTTGGCAGGGCGCTATTTCTTCCATTGGCGCGGACGCGTGGCGCTTTGTTGGTTTTGGGCCGGAGCCGGAACACTTGCCGTCGCGTATCTGGGGTATCGATTTATGATTGAAATCTTTTTCTCGTAGGATCTTGCGATGGGTCGAATTCTCTTTTTTGTCGGGCTGGGCATTATTCTTTATGCCCTGATTCGGACGGCGCTCAGTGCACGAAAGCCGACAAAGAAAAAGCGCTCCAAGATTCCGTTTGTCGTGCACATGTGCGAGTGTCCTGTCTGCGGAACGCACTTTCCGGAAGACGAGGCCGTACTCGGAGCCGGCGTGAAATATTGTTCGGAAGCGTGTCGAGCCAAGGCGCGAGGAAAACATGCCTCGTAGTAAGGCTCTACGCTTGGGAAAAGACGGCTGGTGCGATGGCGTGGAGCACCTCGCGTCTTCCCACTTTAACGAGCGACCCGAGGGAGTTACGCCGACCCTCGTTATCCTTCATTGCATCAGTTTGCCGCCCGGATGTTTTGCGACGGGCGATGTGGCCGAACTATTTCTCGGGACGCTCGATGTGACGAAAGATCCGCGCTTGGCGGACTTGGCGGGATTGCGCGTTTCCTCGCATTTTCTCATTGCGCGGGACGGAAAAGTTTTTCAGTTTGTTTCGTGTAACGACCGAGCCTGGCATGCCGGCGTAAGCTCTTTTATGGGGTGCGACAATTGCAACGATTACTCCGTCGGCATTGAGCTTGAAGGCACCGAGAGTGAGCCCTTTCAAAAGGCGCAGTATGCGGCACTTTTGGAGGTATTAAAGGCACTTTCGCGGCGCTACGCCATTGGAGCGGTTGTGGCCCATAGTGATGTGGCTCCGGGAAGAAAGACCGATCCGGGTCCTTACTTTGACTGGCAGTACCTGCAAAGGCGAAAATCCGCTTTCGGAAACCCTGAATTTCCGGGCGCTGCGGCTTGCATGGAAAAAGCTGTGTACGATGCGAGCCTAACGCACCGTCTTACTTAAATCGGTTTGATTAAAAGGTTTGACAATGAGTTTTGTTTTTTGGTTGGTCAATCTTGTCGCATCTATTTTGGGCTGTGTCCTGATTCTAAGAGCCTATCTTTGGTCTTTGGCTATCAGCCCGAGAGACCCGATGGTACGGTTTGCCTGGAAATTAACCGATTGGCTTGTCAATCCGATTTCCTACATTATTCGTCCGAGGGGCAATTGGGAATGGGCAAGTCTTATGAGTGCCTTACTCGTTGCCGTCGTGGTCACACTGCTTACGCACGAAGTGACGGGATTTCCGGCCACCGGCCTTGCATTTGCGATTGCTCCGGTTGCACTCGTGCTGCGCTGGGCCACAGACCTAATTACGTGGGGCTTGATTTTTTACTGCGTGATGAGTTTTGTTGCCAATCCGTTTTCGCCGTACTACGCCTTGCTCGCGACCTTAATGGAACCTTTCCTGCGCCCCCTGCGTCGGTTTATTCCGAATATCGGACGGCTCGATTTAACGCCGATTGTGCTTTTTATCGTGCTTTCGGCCCTGCAGGGCTTTCTCATCGTTCCGGCAAGTACCGGCCTTTTGGTGCTTTAAAAAAGCCGGCTCGAAACACCGGCCGGCTCCTTGCAACGACGTCGATTGCGTTAAACGTTAAATAGGAAGTTCATCACATCGCCGTCGGCGACAACGTAGTCTTTCCCTTCGGCGCGCATCTTGCCGGCTTCCTGGGCGCCTTTTTCTCCTCCAAGTGCCACGTAGTCGTCATAGGCAATGGTTTGGGCGCGAATAAATCCGCGCTCAAAGTCCGTGTGAATGACACCGGCGGCCTTGGGAGCGGTATCGCCTTTGTGAATCGTCCAAGCACGCACTTCTTTGGGACCGGCCGTAAAGAACGTCTGTAGGCCGAGTAGGTCAAATCCGGCTCGGATGACGCGATCTAACCCGGCTTCGGTCATGCCCATGTCCGCAAGGAAAATTTCCTTATCTTCGGGGGGCATGTCGGCAATGTCCGCTTCTGTTTTCGCACAGATGGCGACAACGGGGGCGTTTTCCTTGGCCGCATACTCACGCACGGCATCGAGAAGGGGATTATTCGTAAAACCTTTATCGTCGACATTGGCCACGTACATCACGGGTTTAAGGGTCAACAAAAAGAGTGGGCGCAATTCTTCAAGCTCTTCTTTTGTCAGTGCGGCAGCGCGCGCCGGGCGTCCTTCATTAAGGACAGGCTGCACTTTTTCCAAGGCAAGAACGAGTTTTAAGGCTTGTTTGTCGCCTCCTTGACGGGCCTGTTTCTGGTAGCGCGAAAGCGCTTTTTCCACACTCGCTAAATCGGCAAGCGCCAGTTCCGTGTTAATCACTTCGATATCGCTAACAGGGTCGACCTTCCCGGAAACGTGGACGATGTTGTCGTCGTTAAAACACCGCACGATATGAGCGATGGCATCGCACTCGCGGATGTTGGCCAAAAATTGGTTTCCTAGTCCTTCGCCTTTACTTGCGCCGGCCACAAGACCGGCAATATCGACAAATTCGACGGCCGCCGGAACAATGCGGGCCGGATGCACGATTTCGGCTAAGGCATTTAAGCGCTTATCGGGGACTTCCACAATACCGACATTGGGTTCGATGGTACAAAACGGATAGTTCTCGGCGGCAATGCCGGCTTTCGTGAGGGCATTAAAAATGGTGGATTTGCCGACATTAGGTAGACCTACGATGGCGCATTTCAGTCCCATGATGTGTTTCCTTACTTGTTAAGCGCATCAAGCGCTTCATTTAAATGGTGCTCATCAAACAGCGTAACGCCGGCTTTTCTTAAAGCGGCTGCGGCAACGCCTTGTCCGGCAATGATTTTTCCGCTGTGCGTGCCGTCGTAAACGGTGTCGGGACCGCAACTCGGACTCTTGGACTTAAGGACGGCGACTTTAACGCCGTGCTTGCGAGCCAACGCGACAAAGTTTTCGGCACCCTTGACGTAAAAGGCCGTGACGTCTTTACCCGATTGCGTCAGGACTCGCCCCGTGCCGTTTAAAACATCGTCGGCCGTTTTCCCCCGTTCGATTTCAGCGGCTTCGCGCGGGGTATCCAGGCCGGCGGAGCATTCCGGACACAAGACGGCCACTTGACCGACATTGAGCATGTAGTGAAGGCGTTTATCGACGATGCTCGGATAGGTTCGGGCATCGTACCTGCAGCACTGCCCGACAAGGCAGGCACTCATGCAAAGTTGAATTGTCACGGCTCTGTCTCCTTTTGATTGACGGTTTGAGGCTTGGGCGCATGGGCGAACTTCATGACAACGCGTTCAACGCGGTCCATGTTTCCGGCAACCAGATTGTCCAGGGTCTTTAAGGCTTCGGTCATGCAGCCGTCAATTGCCTGGCGATGTTCGGATGTCGGACGCCCGAGGACCCAATCGGCCACATCCATCCCCGGACAGAATACGCGCGGATGCCCGATGCCGAAGCGCAAGCGCCAAAAGTTCGGTGTGCCGAGCTTTTCGGTGATGTCTTTTAAGCCGTTATGCCCGGCGTTTCCGCCTCCGAGTTTGATTTTCATCGTTCCGGGTAGCAAATCCAGCTCGTCGTGCACGACAAGAATCTGTTCGGGTTTGAGTTTAAAGTACGAGCGCACGGCTTGAACGGCCGAGCCCGAAAGGTTCATGTAGGTTGTCGGCTTTAAAAGCCAGACCGCGCCTTTCTCTGTTTCGGCTTTAGTCACAAGACCGAAAAACTTGGCGTCTTCTCGAAAGCGGGCGCCGATTTTGGTAGCAACGGCGTCGACAAAGTCGTAACCCATGTTGTGACGGGTTCCGACATACTCGTTCCCGGGATTTCCGAGACCGACAATCAGGCTAATGGGGTAGGTGGCTGGCATATCCGATAGATTAGACTAAAAAAGGTCCGCCGACCGATTAGGGCGGGCGAACCTTTTGTGCGAAACGCCGTCAATTACTTCTTGCTGTCTTTGGCAGGCGCAGCCGCAGGAGCGGCATCGGCCGCAGGGGCTGCGGCGGCAGCAGGAGCCGCACCGGCAGCAGGCGCAGCGGCATCGGTCGTAGCAGTAGCGGCGGCAGCCGGCGTATCGTCGGCAATCGTGGTCACTGTCGCAACAGGCTGATCGGGGTTGACGGCCTTGACGTGCTCAGGCAACTTCAAGTCGGCCACACGCATCGTAAAGCCGGTTGTCATACCCGACAGATCCACATCGATAAATTCGGGCAAGTCCTTCGGTAAGCACGTCAAATCCACGGTCGAAACAATGTGGCTGACGAAGGCCTTTTCAATCTTGACGGCTGGGCTCTGTTCCTCACCGAAGAAGTGCAGCGGAACACGCATCGTGACGTCCGAATTCGGGTCAATGCGCTGGAAGTCCACGTGCATGCACTGGTTCTTGTACGGATGCATCTGGAAGGAACGCAAAACGACGAGCTGATCGGCGCCGTCGAGTTCCATCGTCAAAATCGAAGCGTGGAACTTTTCTTTCTGCAAATCGTAGAACAGTTCCTTGTGATCGATTTCAATGGGCGTTGCGGCGACATTGTTCCCGTACAAAATGCCGGGGACCTTGTTTTCGCGGCGCAGGCGGCGGCTCGCACTCGTTCCCTGTACCTTACGCGTTTTGGCGATGACTTTCATGAGGTTTAACTCCAAATAGAAAAATATGTTTTAAGGAGAAATGTCCCGACGCGGCCGCGACCAGCGCGCACCGAGGCGATTTCTTACTTTAGCCTTCCGTGAATAAAGCACTCACGGAGTTTTCACGCGCGATGCGTGAAATGGTTTCCCCGACCAAAGAGGCGCAGCTTAACTGGCGAATCTTCGAGCAGGCCTGAGCCGCGGGGCTGAGCGGAATCGTATCGGTGACGACGAGCTCATCGAGCGCGGAGTTGGTAATTCTTTCAACGGCGTTACGCGACAAAACCGGGTGCGTAATGTAAGCCAAAACGCGTGTGGCTCCGCGTTCTTTTAAGGCACCGGCGGCATTGCAGAGCGTGCCGGCCGTATCGACGATGTCATCGGTAATCACGCAGGTATGAGCGTTCACATCACCGATGATGTTCATGATTTCGGCCACGTTGGCCTTAGGACGACGCTTATCGATAATCGCGAGGTCAACGCCTAAGAGTTTGGCCATCGCGCGGGCACGGACCACGCCGCCCACATCGGGCGAGACAACCATCAAATCCGGATAGTTGTGCGAGACCAGGTCATTGAGCATGAGCGGTGTGGCGTAGATGTTATCGACGGGCACATCGAAAAAGCCCTGAATCTGGTCGGCATGCAGGTCCATCGTCAGAACGCGGCTCACGCCCACGCTCTGGAGCATGTTGGCAATGACCTTGGCGGAAATAGCCACACGCGTGGAACGCGGACGGCGATCTTGGCGGGCGTATCCGTAGTAGGGCATCACGGCCGTAATGCGACGCGCGGAAGCACGGCGCAGGGCATCGACCATAATCATGACTTCCATCAAGTTGTCGTTTGTCGGCGAGCAGGTGCTCTGCACGATAAACACGTCCGAACCGCGAACGTTTTCATTGATTTCCACCATCACTTCCCCGTCGGCGAAGCGATTGACGGTAGCCCGTCCCATCGGAATATTCAGATACTGCGCCACGGCATGGGCGAGCTTGGGGTTGGCATTACCGGAGAAAATTTTCACGTCATCCGGACACATTGCGGACATGATCGATACCTTTCGCATAAAGCGCCCGAGGCGAATATGCGGATAAATAGGGGTTATCTTGTTTCGCGCCTTATAGCAGCGACACTAATGCCTCCGCATCGCGATTGCCGATAAGGAGGACTGGCAGGGGAGGATGGATTCGAACCATCGAATGCCGGAATCAAAATCCGGTGCCTTAACCACTTGGCGACACCCCTACGGAAAAACGCCGTATTCTAACCCACGGATTCCCGATACAGGGGGTGATAGGGGAGAATTTTTGCAACATACCCGGTAAAAGCGGGCGGAATCTGCAACAAAGCCTCGTTTGCCGCCTCACGGGTGCTTTTGAGGATAAAGACGGCCGATCCGGACCCTGTCATGCGGCTTTCGGGTCCGAGGATATCCAAAGCACGGCCGATTTGCGGGTTAAGACGCACGGCCACAGGTTGCATGTCGTTGGTCCCGAAAAGGCGCGGCCAGTACTTTTTAATTTCGGCATCAAAGGCTTTGGTGGTAACCGGTGCCGTATCCCGCTTTAAGTCGGCGGCCTGGTAGATCTCCTGCGTCGATGTCGGTGTCGGGGGCATGAGAACGGCCGCAAAGGCATCGGGAACGTGTACGGGCGTCAGAATGTTGCCGATGCCGCGGGCAAACGCGCTTTGCCCGAAAAGGAAAAACGGAACATCGGCTCCGAGCCTGGCTCCGAGGTCAAGAAGTCTTTCTTTCGGCAGGTTAAGAGCCCAAAGGCGATTTAATGCCGTCAGGGTCGTAGCCGCATCGCTTGAGCCTCCTCCGAGGCCGGCGCCTGCAGGGATGCGTTTTGTCACATGAATCCGTGCCCCGAGGAGAGAGTGGGTTTCTTGAGCCAGAAGGCGGGCGGCTTTGACACAGAGGTCCTTCTCGGGGTCTCCGACCGTATCGCCCGTGCGTACGATTTCCGGGCTTTCAAGGCGCTCAACGGTCACTGAGTCCATGAGATCAATCAAAACGAAAACCGATTCAAGGAGGTGGTAGCCGTCTGACCGGCGTCCGACGATGTGTAGAAAGAGATTTAACTTCGCCGGAGCGGCAAGGTCCGTGAAAAGGCAAGGCGTCATGGACCTACTCTCGGGTCAAGGACAACGACAAGCGCCAAAGCGTCCTTTGTAAAAGAAAGTTTACGCGCCGCGCCGTCTGCCTCGCGATCTAAAACGCGTACGGTCCAGCCGAGTTGCTCGAACGCATTTAAGTCAATCGTCCGGTACGGAAGGTCGCGGTTCGGATGTCCCTCGGTCCAATCGACAACGGCCGCGAGCGGAACGGAAAACCCGAGCGTCTTTTCCATGAGGGCTTCGGCGTTCTCTCCGGTTAAAGGTTCATGCCCCGGTTGCCGGAAAGTCGCCCCGGCGGGACCGGTTTCAAATCGGGCCAGTGTTGTATTTAAAGGACCGAGAAAATCTAACTTAAGGCCCTCGGCTGTTGAATCGAGTCGAAATCCGGCTGCAAAGCGTCTTGAGGGGGCCGACATGTCCCGAGCCAGCAGTTTTCCGGTTTTGCGCCGCAAAAGAGGCGCTTCCTGCGACCCAGGGAACGTGGTGCAGCCGGCTAGGACGGCTGCAAGCGAGCAAATCAAAGTTCGACGAAGTCTATTCATGGAGAAATTCTCTTTAAAAGCATGCGGGCTTGACTATTTTTCGGGTCTTTTGTTAGTAGAGTGCTTAAAACGCGCCGCGCTTCTTTGAGTTTATTTTGATCGATCAGAATCTGCGCCAGATGCAGGGTGATTTCAGGCTCATCGGGCGCAAGCGCCAGGGCTTTTCGGATCCATTTTTCTGCTTCCGTAAGGTTCCCTTCTCGATAGTAAAGCCAGCCTAAAGAGTCGACAATCGAGCCGTCTTTACCCTTTGAGAGTTCCATCGCCTTTTCAATTAAGGGGCGCACTTGGGTCGGTGGCACGCCGTGCTCGAGCCACATGTACCCGAGCGAGTTGTATCCGAGCGAGTCGTTCGGGCGCAGTCGGATAAAGGTTTTCAGATGCATTTGCGCTTGCTCAATCCAGCCGAGCTGTTCGGCAACCATCGCCGTGCGGTACAAAATGTCGGTGTTTTGCGGCGCAAGTTTTACGGCTTGGTCCAAGTAGCGCATCGCCTCGGCGTGGCGTTTGGCTTCGGAAAGAAGTTGCCCGGCATAGGACAAAAACTCCGCTTTACGCGCAGCATCATCCGTTCGGATCTCCGTGAGGACGGAACAGGCCTCGTCGATGCGACCTAGGGCCTGAAGAATCTGAACTTGTTTTAAGCGTGCCGGAATGTATTTATCGCCTTTTTGGACTTTCGAAAGCCAATCTAAAGCCGTTTCCGGTTCGTTACGAGAAAGCGCAATGACCGCAAGTTGTGCGTAAGCCGGGTCGGGAATGTACCGATTGTCCTCATCGGTTTGAGCAAGCGAGATAAAGCGGTTGTAATAGCGAACGGCCGCATCGAAATCGCGCATTTCCTGCGCTACAAGTGCGCACAGGAACCAAACCTGGGCATCGGAAGGTGAGGCGGCAATGGTGCGATGAATTTCCTTGCGTGCGGCGTCTTTTTTCCCGGTTCGGGCCAACGCTTTGGCATAGGCAATGCGTGCACGGACGTCTTGCGGGTAGGCTTTAATGTGTTTGGCCAGACGTTCTTTGGCCTTTTCCGGTGCCAGGCGAAATTCAAAATCTACGCTCTCTAGGAGTAGTTGCGTGTCATCGGGGGCAAGGTCGCTGGCGGCAAGGGCATGCTGCAGGGCTTTTTGATCGAGCTTAGCGTCCTTGGCCGCATAGGCAAGCGTTCGCTCGAGGTAAGCGTTCGGTTCGGCGCGCTCTCGCAGAATCAGTAAAAGGGCGTAACGCTCCTTTTTATCGGTCAAAAAGGCGGACTGCTCGGCAAACTGTTCAAATAGTGAAAGGACATCGTCGCTTTTTTGGGCGGCCTGAGTCAATGTGGCTTCGGCGCTTTTCCACTGACCGGCTTTGCAAGCCTCGAGGGCCCGGGTCAAAAGGTTCACGTCGTTATCCGGGTCAAGCTGATCCAAAAGAGCTTTGGATTTGGCCATCCGCCCCTTGTCTTTCATCACTTGGGCGATTTTGTAGGCGCGCTCTGCAAGAGCCTTGTCGGACATCAGGCGCGTGGCATCCGTGTAGGCGAACCAGGCGTCGGCATACAGACCCCGCTGCAAGGCGATTTCCCCGAGCAAAATTTCCGCCAGAGCCGTTTGGCTCTGCCGTGTGCTTGTCAGGTCGGCTCGGACCGGACTGACGGCACATAAAAACGCCGTCGTGCAAAGAAAGATAACCTTGGAAAGCGGACCGAACAAAGAGGTCTCCGGAAATAAAATTGCCAACGCGGACTATAACGCAAAAGGGTGTAACAAACGGTAGGAGACGCCGTCCGACCACTGTAAACTTCGGTTTTCGCCGAAACAAGTGACTATACTAAGGCGATTTATCGGAGTTAACGAATAAGGCCGACTCCCTTCGGGGCGGTAGCAGGCAAACAATGGAAGCGGTATTGGATTTTTTTCTTTGGGCGGTCAGTCGGATTCCCTTGTCTCTTTTGCGCCGCACCGGAGCGTTTTTCGGAGGCGTTGCTTATGCGGTGGCGCCCAAGTACCGTCGCAAGATTCTCAATAACATTCATCGGGTCGGGCTACCGGAGTCCGTTGCCCGTGAGTCATCGCGTCATACCGGAATGCTCGCAGCCGAAACCGGGTGGCTTTGGGGACGGAGTAACGAAGACATTGCCCGAGTCGTGACCTTTGAGCCCGGTGTCGTCGAAGCATTTTCTTCTGTCTTGGATGCCGGTAAGAGCGTGATTTTGATGACGCCGCACGTCGGCGGTTTTGAAGCCATTCCGGTTGCCGTTTTCGAGGCGATCTTGAAGGAACGCGGGAAAGTCCTTTCGATTTTGTACCGCGAACCGAAAAACCGTCTCATTCGTCCCTTTGTCAAACGCAGCCGTACGCGCCCCGGGATGGATCCGGCACCGGCTGATTTGTCCGGTGTGCGTAAGATTGTTCGCGCCATGCGCTCGGGCGGCGTTTTGGGGTGCCTGCCCGATCAGGTTCCGGGGCGAGGCGAAGGGGTCTGGGCTCCGTTTTTCGGGCGTCCGGCCTTTACGATGACCTTTCCGATGAAGATGGCCCATCAGTTCGATGCGGTGTGTATCGTCATGACAAGCGTGCGCGTGCCGGGCGGCTGGAAACTCGATGCCCAGGTGCTCGACTACCGGGCAACGGGTGATGCCTTAGCGGACGCAACGGCCATGAATGAGGCTATCGAAAAGGCTGTGATGAAAACTCCCGAACAGTATCTGTGGAATTACAACCGCTATAAGGGCGTGGCGCATCATGTGAAGAACCCGGAGCCCAAGGAGTCCGACTCGTGCAAGTAATCAATGACATGATCGGCGCTTTGGGCGTCAAGCTCGTCAAGAGCACGGTCGGCATGAAGCCGGAGACCCGCAATCGGTTTGCGCGTGCCTTGGGCTGGGTGTTTTGGTATGCCGTCCCGAAGCGCCGGAAAATTGCCTTACGCAATTTGGAGCTTTGCTTTCCGAAAAAAACCGCGGACGAACGCCTGAAAATTGCAAAAAAACTGTGCTTTAACATTGCCCGCTCGGCTTTCGATCACGGGGATTTGTGGGCGGGATCAGTCGAGCAAGTGCGCTCTCTCGTGCGCATCGAAGGATTGGAAAACATCACCCGAGAAGCCGGACATCCGCTTTTGGTGATTGCCCCGCACTTTATCGGTTTGGATGCGGCCGTGACGGCTCTTGCCACACACGTTCAGGGAGCGGGTCTATATCAGCGGCAGAAAAATGCGGCGTGGAACAAAGCGGCGCTCGAGGGTCGTGAGCGCTTCAGTCACTCGGTTCTTGTGGAAAAGACCGGTCCGGGCGACGTTAAAAAGATAATTCGCCTGATTCGTCAGAACCTTCCCTTTTACTATCTGCCGGATATGGACTACGGGCGTTCGCATTCGGAATTCATCGATTTTTTCGGAGTCCCGGCCGCCACGGTTCCGACAGCGAGCAAACTAGCCCGCATCACGGGGGCCAAGGTTGTTTTTTGTGTGACGGAAATGACCGAAACCGGCTACATCACGCACATTTCCAAGCCGCTCGAGAACTTTCCGACAACCGATGCCATTGCCGATACCCGACGGATTCAAAAAGAAATCGAACGGTGGGTTTTACAGTTTCCCGATCAGTACTTCTGGATGCATCGGCGCTTTAAGACGCGTCCTTTGGGTGAAAAAAGTCTGTACGAACCATAGGAGTGACTATGGAACTATCGTTTACGAAAATGCAGGGAACGGGCAATGATTTTGTCGTCATTGATGCGACAAAAAAGCCCTTTTCTCTTTCGACCGACACGATTCGCTCATTGGCGGACAGGCGCTACGGAATCGGCTTTGATCAGATGCTTGTCGTGCAGCCCGATGAAACGGGACAGGCGGATTTTTGTTATCGCATTTTTAATGCCGACGGCGGCGAGGTTGCGATGTGCGGGAACGGTGCTCGGTGTTTTGCGCTTTACGTGCGAAGCCACGGTCTGACACAAAAGGACCGTATTCGCGTGCGAACGATGTCGGGGATTATTACGCCTGAGATCCTTTCGGACAGAACCGTTCGCGTGGATATGGGATGCCCGAATTTTTGTCCGAAGAACGTGCCGTTTAACCCGGAATCTTTTGAAAGCGTTTCACGCAAAGACGCAGTTTTATATCGCACGAAAGTAAGCGGCATTTCCTTTGCCTTCGGTGTTGTCAGCATGGGAAACCCCCATGCCGTGTGCTTGGTACAACGCGAGCAATTACCACTTGTCGGGACCATCGGACCGGCGTTGCAAGCGTGCGGGGCATTTCCCGAGGGTGTGAACGTCGGTCTTTTGACCGTTTACTCCCTTAAGCAGGCCGCCTTGCGTGTTTTCGAGCGCGGTGTCGGAGAGACGCTTGCTTGCGGGTCGGGGGCATCGGCCGCATTTGCCGTCGCTCACAGGGCCGGCCTTTTAACGGATCAGGCTGAGTTTCAGATGCGCGGCGGGCGTCTTTTGATGCAAGCGGGGAAGGACGGGCACGTTTTGCTCACGGGGCCGGCTTGCGAAGTATTTGAAGGAAAGATTTCAATCCAAGGTGAGTAAGTCATGATGGACGTCGTTTTGAAAAAGGGTAAAGAAAAGAGCCTATTGCGCAGACACCCATGGGTCTATGACACGGCTGTTGCCCGCATTTCGGGTCAGGCAGGCCCCGGGGACCTGGTGCGAGTCGTTTCGAATTCGGGTCTTGTGCTCGGAATCGGCGGCTATTCGCCTGCCTCGTCACTTCGTGTGCGGATGTGGACCTTTCATGAGGCAGACGACGTGGCTTCGACGGCCTTTTTGCAAAAGCGGCTTGGGGAGGCGCTTCGCGCACGCGAGGATTTACTCAAAAGAACGACGGCTCGTCGCCTGGTGTTTGCCGAAGCCGACGGGCTTCCCGGACTTGTGGTCGATCAATATGGCGACTGGCTTGTGACGCAATTTCAAAGTGCGGCAGTTGAGGCGCGGCGCGAAGCCATTACCTCGATTTTGATGGAGCTTACGGGAGCTAAAGGGGTTTTCGATCGCTCCGATGCCGCCACGCGCCAACGCGAGGGTCTTGCGCCTCACGTCGGCGTTTTAGCCGGTGATGAACCTCCCGAGCGCATCGAGGTAATCGAAGACGGCGTTCGGTACGGAGTGGACGTGCGAAAAGGACACAAGACCGGGTTTTATATCGATCAACGGGAAAGTCGTCTGGCTGCGCAGCGCCTCGCACGGGAATTTCGAGAAAAAAACGGTCGGGGATTGCGAGTACTCAATTGCTTTTGCTACACGGGCGGGTTTTCCCTTGCCTTGATGGCTGGCGGCGCCGACAGTGTCGATAGCGTCGATAGTTCGGCCGATGCCTTGGCTCAAGCCCGTGCGAATGCCCAGTTGAACCGGCTCCCGGAAAGCGCCTTAAATTGGATTGAAGCCGATGTCTTTGAGTACTTAAGAAAAGCACGCGAGGCCGGAAAGACCTATGATTTAGTGATTCTCGATCCTCCCAAGTTTGCCTCGAGTCACTATCACGTGGAACGCGCGGCACGTGCGTACAAGGACATTAACTTAAACGGGATGCGGCTTTTGCGCGCGGGCGGACATTTGATGAGTTTTTCCTGTTCGGGGGCCGTAGATGTCGATTTATTTCAGAAGATTTTGGCCGGTGCGGTTTTCGATGCCGGCAAAGACGTCTGGGCCGTGGAGCGTTTCGGAGCCGGTGCCGATCACCCGCTTCTGATGACGTATCCGGAAGGCGAGTATCTGAAAGGAATGCATCTT
The DNA here is from genome assembly GCA_900544335.1 of uncultured Sutterella sp. GTDB lineage: Bacteria > Pseudomonadota > Gammaproteobacteria > Burkholderiales > Burkholderiaceae_F > Duodenibacillus. Next base: position 15,531 of record UQUS01000002.1, on the reverse strand, counting down.
TTGATGCGTTCGGACGGATTTGTTTAGGACAAAAAGTATGCAAGAAGATAATTTGGGATTGGCTCCGGAACCTGAGATCCCGGTGACGATTTTGACGGGGTTTTTAGGCGCCGGTAAGACGACACTACTTAATCGAATTCTTTCCGAGGATCATCACCACAAGATTGCGGTGATTGAAAACGAGTTCGGAGAGGAAGGAATCGATAACGAACTCTTGGTGCAAAACGACAAAGAGCAGATCGTCCAGATGAACAACGGGTGCATTTGCTGCACGATTCGCGGGGATTTGTCTCGGATTTTGACGAACCTGAGATTGCGACGCGACCGCGGCGAGATTGACTTTGACCGCGTTGTCATCGAGACGACCGGTGTGGCGAACCCCGGTCCGGTTTGTCAGACGTTTTTCATGGACGATGCCATTGCGTGCTTTTATCGCTTGGACGGAGTCGTGACGCTTGTCGATGCCAAGTACGGCAACAAAACGCTCGATGAGCAACCCGAGGCCAAAGACCAGGTCGGTTTTGCCGATCGCATCTTTGTTTCTAAGACCGATTTAGTGACACCCCAAGAGTACGAGCAACTTAAAGCTCGGCTCATTTCGATTAATCCGCGCGCGCCGATTGAAGCCGTACACATGGGGCAGGTAGCCGTCGACAAGGTGCTCGATATCTACGGCTTTAACATGAACGACATTCTGGATATCGATCCGGCGTTTTTCTCGGTCGTGCATCCGCATCACCACAACGATGATGTCAAAGCCTTTGTCTTTCAATCCGATAGGCCCATGCACCCGGTGCGCTTCGAGCAGTATGTTCAGAGCCTAGTGGCCGTCTACGGTCAGGATATGCTCCGCTACAAGGGCGTTTTGTACTTTAGAGAGACACGTCGCCGTATGGTTTTTCAGGGCGTGCACATGGTCTTTAGTGCCGATGCTTTAGGTGAGTGGGGCGACAGAAAGCCGGAAAACAAAATTGTCATCATCGGACGCAATCTTCCGAGCGAGGCGATTGTCAGAGGCTTTGAAAGTTGCCTGGCCGCCCCGGATGAACCGCTTGTCACCGGTCAAGCATAAGGAGCCAAGATGACCTCGGGCACCGATCCGCGCATTGCGCATTTAACGGAGCTTTTTTCCGAACTTCCCGGCCTCGGACCGAGGTCGGCGTCGCGTCTTGTGACTGATTTACTGACGGCACACAAAGACATCGCTTTGGCTCTTGCGCAATCGCTTGAGGATACCGTCTCACGCGTCGGACGGTGCCGTTCCTGTAATACCCTTTGTACGGAAGACATTTGTCCGATTTGCGCCAAGCCCGACCGAGATCGCTCGATGATCTGTGTGGTCGAGTCGGCCTCGGACATGACGGCTATCGAAGAATCCGTTTCGTATGCCGGGAGTTATTTTGTCCTCATGGGGCGCGTCAATCCCTTAAAAGGCATCGGCCCGGAAGATATCGGCGTCGATAAGCTCGTTAACCGAGTCCTTTCAGAAGACGTGCGTGAAGTTGTTTTGGCAACCAGTTACACGGCCGAAGGCGAAATGACGGCGCATATGATTGCCTCCGTACTCAAAAAGAAAGCGCCGGCCGTGCGCGTGACGCGCCTTTCCAAGGGCCTTTCGGCTGGCGTTGAGGTCGAATACACCGATCCTGCGACTTTAACGGCGGCTATCCTCGGACGGCACTGATTGACCGGTCCTTTCGGACGCCTCTGCGTGCTATTCTTTGCCCCGAACGCGGGGTGGTGTATCCCTGTGTCTATCTCATGCAAGGAGTAGCAACTATGGCAAGTGACTTACAGCACGAAGGACTGGATTTTTGTAAGACGGTTTTCGAAACGGTCCGGCAGATGAGTGCCGAAGGACGCGGCGTGACGCGTCAGGGGTACGGACCTGTTGAATGCAAAGTCGTCGAGTATTTAAAAAGCGTCGGACGGGATTTGAATCTTGAGATTTGCGACGATGCGGCCGGTAACGTTTGGATGCGCCTGCCCGGAATCGATCCTTCGCTTCCGGCATTTGTCTCCGGTAGTCACGCCGACTCGGTTCCCGAAGGCGGAAACTACGACGGATTGGCCGGTGTGACGGCAGCTCTTGCCGTGGCTTGGTGGATGAGACGCACGCATTTCACGCCCAAGCGTGACTATGTCGTTCTTGTGATGCGTTGCGAAGAGTCAAGTTTCTTCGGAAAGGCCTACATCGGATCGCTTGCTTTTACCGGCCAGTTAACGACCAACGAAACGAACTTAAAGCACCGGACGGAAGACAAAACGTTGGGTGACTTCATGAGCGATTGTGGCATTGATGTCGCCAAGATTACATCCGGCCAACCCCTGGTGGATTTAAAGAAAATTGCCGCTTTTGTCGAATTGCATATCGAGCAGGGACCGACCTTGGATAGCTCGGATACCGAACGCGTCGGTATCGTCACGGGCATTCGCGGAAACGTGCGTCATAAGGCCGTTCGTTGTATCGGTCAGACGGCGCACTCGGGCGCTGTCGATAAGCAGTTCCGGCACGATGCCGTGATGGCAACGGCAGAATTGATTCACACCATGGACAAGCACTGGGACGAATGGCTTGCCAAGGGCGAGGATTTGGTTTTCACAATCGGCGTTTTAAAGACGGCGCCGACGGCCGCAATTACGGTTGTGCCCGGCGAGACGACCTTCTCGGTCGATATGCGGAGTTTGAAACTCGATACAGTCAAACGTTTCGAAGAGCTCATGCGTCAGGAAGCCGAACGTATCGGTCAAAAGCGCGGTGTGAAGTTCGAATTTGACAAGCTTCTGGTGACACAACCGGCCGGTGTCGATGCAGCTTTAAGCGACAAGCTGGCGGCCACGGCGGCCAAGTGCGGAATTCCGGTCAAGCGCCTTGCCAGCGGAGCCGGTCACGACTCGGCTGTTATCGGCAATAAGGGCGTGCCGGTTGCGATGATTTTCGTCGCCAATCAAAACGGTTCGCACAATCCATTTGAAACCATGAAACTCGAAGACTTTATGGTCGGAGCTGAACTGCTTTGGAGAACCGTCGAGCACTTTGACGCCTAAGGTGGAGCAGTAGCAGATGAATAGGTCCCGTTGCGAAGATACTTTTGCGGCGGGATTTTCTTCGGGTCTCGGTGATCAATCCTGAAAGAGACCGTGTAGAGCGCAAAGAAAGTTGGGAAATTCAGGCTACGCTAAGTGAAAAATAAAAATATTCTAAGGCACTGATTTTCAATAGAAAATAGTACTTTCAAGTGCAAAAGCTGAAAAAGAATTCGGATATGCCACTTTCGAGGCTAACCCCGGAAAAAACTTCTCCTTTTAGTCGGAACTAAAAAGATCTTTGGGCATACCGGCCAAAGCAGGGTTTGCCAGTCCGAAATGTCGATAGGCGGCACCGGTGGCCACACGGCCGCGCTGTGTTCGCTGTATGAGACCGTTTTGAATCAGATACGGTTCGATTACGTCCTCAAGTGTTTCCCGATCTTCGCCCAAAGCGCTAGCCAAGTTGTCGATTCCGACAGGACCGCCGGCGAACTTATCCAAAATGATACGAAGAAATTTACGGTCGACTGAATCGAGTCCGATTTTGTCCACATCGAGCATCCTTAAGGCCGCATCGGCAATCTCGCGCGAAACAAGCCCGTTTCCTTTCACCTGGGCAAAATCGCGAACACGACGCAAGAGGCGGTTGGCAATTCGCGGCGTTCCGCGGGAGCGGCGGGCAATTTCCAGGGCACCTTGCTCATCGACCTTGACATTTAAAAGCCCGGCAGACCGTTTGACAATCCGAACGAGCTCTTCGGTCGAATAAAACTGCAGTTGGTTGACAATCCCGAAACGCGCACGCAGGGGATTGGTAAGAGCCCCGGCCCGCGTTGTGGCGCCCACAAGAGTAAAGGGCGGCAAATCCAGCTTAATCGAACGCGCGGCCGGTCCTTCGCCGATCATGATGTCAATCTGATAGTCCTCTAAGGCCGGGTAGAGAATTTCCTCGACAACGGGACTGAGGCGATGGATTTCGTCAATAAAAAGGACATCGTTTTTTTCCAGATTCGTCAGGATGGCCGCCAGATCCCCCGGGCGCTCTAAAACCGGTCCTGAGGTCTGACGCAAATTGACGCCCATTTCGTTGGCGATGATGTGCGCCAGAGTGGTTTTTCCAAGACCCGGAGGTCCGAAAAGCAGCAAGTGATCTAAGGGTTCGTGACGTTGTTTAGCGGCTGTAATGAAGATAGAAAGTTGTTCTTTAATCGCGCTCTGACCGACGTAATCGGCGAGTTTAAGCGGACGCAAAGCGCGGTCGATGTTCTCTTCTTTCGGGCTTTCCACTTCACTTGCGACAATGCGTTCGACGTTTTCCATTCAATCCTCGCCGTATTCTTTCCCAGTCGTTATTTCGATAGTGCCTTGAGTGCTTCGCGAATGCCGTCGTTGACGGTAACGTCGGCGGCAAGCCCCTTGACGGCCTGCAGAGCCTCGCGTTCCGAGTACCCCAAGGAGACTAAGGCACTGATGATATCGGCTTTGGCCCCGCTTGTCGGGGTTTGCGAATCCGCCGAGCCGACGACTGTATCGATTTTCCCCTTCAATTCCAGAACGATGCGTTCGGCCGTTTTCTTTCCGACGCCTGGAATGCGCGTCAGCAGACCGGGCTCAGCCTGTGAAACGGCTTGCGCCAAGATTGAGGCCGAGATTCCCGAGAGAATCGACAGGGCAATCTTCGGACCGATTCCGGAGATGCGAATCAAAAGGCGAAAAAGGGAGCGCTCGGCTTTTGTGCTGAATCCGAAAAGCAATTCGGCATCTTCCCGCACGACATAATGGGTATACAAAAACACCTCGGCTCCGATGTCCGGTAGGTTGTAGAGCGTGGACATCGGAACATCGATTTCGTAACCGACTCCGTTGGTTTCAACCAAGATTTGCGGCGGGTTCTTTTCGAGCAACCGACCTCTGATGCTTCCGATCATAGTGAATCAATTCCGAGATTGAACGAACTTTTCCCACGCACTCCGACTCGAAGTCCTTAAGAGCCCGGCAGCGACCTTGACGGTGTTTGCGTTTTCCAGGGCACGCATGCGACGCGAGTGGGCACACGTCAGAGCACAGGCCAGAGCATCGGCGGCATCGGGTTGCAACTCGTCTTGAAGTGCCAGAAGGCGCGAGACCATAGTTTGTACCTGAAGTTTACTCGCTCGACCTGTTCCGACAATGGAATTTTTAATGTTGGTGGCGCTGAATTCTTCGACCGTCAGACCGTGACTGGCAAGGCTTGCCAAAGCGGCCCCTCGGGCTTGTCCCAAAAGAAGTGTTGTCTTCGGGTTGGTATTTAAAAAGATGATTTCTGCGGCGGCAATCGTCGGGTGCGTTTCCTCAACGATACGGGTCAATTGTTCATAGATAAACCCTAAGCGCGCCGACAAAATCCCTTTGGGAACGTGGATACAGCCGGCCGTGACAAACGAAACGGCATTGCCGCGCACGTCAATTACGCCGAATCCGGTGTGGTTTAATCCCGGATCGACTCCGAGAATCCGAAGCGAGGTTGTGTCGACTTTTTTGTCCATGGGCTTAAATTCCCGGGAGCGCGGCATTCATGCCGAGCATTTCGCCGGCTGCCTGCCGCGTGGCCGGCGTAATCGTCAGACCGCCGAGCATACGGGCAATTTCATCGATGCGTTCGGCAGGGGTGAGCACGCGAAGAGCACTTGTGGTTTTTCCGTTTTCCGTGTGCTTAATGACTTGCCACTGATTGTCGGCGCAGGAGGCCACTTGCGGTAGATGCGTTACGCACAGCACCTGGCGGGACCGGGCTAATTTGCGCAACATGTGTCCGACGACTTCGGCTACGGCACCACCGATTCCGCTGTCGATTTCATCGAAAATCAATGTGTCAACCGGCGTTAAAGCGGCCGTAATGACGGCCACGGCAAGCGAGATGCGCGAAAGTTCGCCCCCCGAGGCCACTTTACTTAAGGGGCGAGGGGTGGTTCCGGCGTGACCGGCCACTTTAAATTCGCATTTTTCCAAACCTCCGGACCAAGCTTCGCACGGCACGAGGTCGACCGTAAAAGAGCCGCCCTGCATCGCAAGTTTTTGCATTTGTTCCGTGACGGAAGCACTCAAGTTCCCGGCTGCCTCGCGGCGCTTTTGCGTGAGCTCTTGGGCCGCGTTCCGAAAGGCGTTTTGTGCCTCTCGTTCAGCTTTTTTAAGCGCCTTGGCATCAAAACTTTCCTGCAGTTGCCCGAGCCGCTTTCGGGTTTCCTCTCGGAAGGTAAAGAGTTCTTCCGGCGTGCGGTGAAATTTCTTCGAAAGACGCCAATAGGCATTTAACCTGTCGTCCAAGGAGGCTAAGCGCTCCTCATCAAGGTTACAATGCTCTAAGTGATGGACGGAATCGCGCGTAACGTCGGCAATTACCGAAGAGGCTTCGCCTAAGGCTTGGGCGTACCTGGCATAGGCCTCATCGAAACGACCGGCGTGCGACAGATGGCTTTGTGCGGCATCTAAAAGCGCCAGGGCATTTTCTTCATCGTCCGTTAAACACCCGGTCGCAGCCTTAACGCTTTGAATGATGTCGGCCGCGTTGGAAAGAAGCGCGTGCTCGCGACTGATTTCTTCCCATTCGCCTTCTTGGGGATTAAGTTCCTCAAGAACCTCATTTATCCAGGATAGCCGATCGGCTTCGGCCTGTAGTTTTTCTTTATCGAGCTCGGCTTGCTCTAACAGTTTTCGGCGTGTTTGCCAGGTCTCCCACAGACCTCGCACCGTCCGGACCGAATCGGCACATCCGGCAAATCCGTCGACAAGATTTAATTGAAAGGCCGGCTTTAAGAGCGATTGGCTTGCGTGCTGTCCGTGAATATCTAAGAGCGTTTCCCCGAGTTCTCGCAACTGAGAGGCTGTAACCGAGGAGCCGTTGATCCACCCGTGGGACTTTCCCTTGGTATCGACCGTGCGCCGAATCAGTACGCTCTCGTCGGCATCGATTTGAGCGGCTTTAAGCCAGGCGGCGGCGCGCGCATCCGGGGTAAATTCAGCCGAAACTTCGGCTTTGAGGGCTCCCTCCCGAATCAACGTGACATCGCTTCGAGCGCCGAGAACAAACTGCAGGGCGTCGATCAAAATGGATTTCCCGGCTCCGGTCTCCCCGGTCAGACACGTCAGACCGTGTGAGGCCTCGACCGTCAGGTTCTCAACGATAACGAAATCTTTCAGATTTAAGAGCGTGAGCATGACCGGGGCGTTTGGGTTTTCCTAGATTCTCTCGTGGACAGGAAAATCGTTGTACGGCAAGAGACTCCAGTTTAGCTTTTTGTGCCACATGTCGTACTGATTGAATCCTTGCGGATGGAGCATGACAAAGTGCGAATCGGTCGCCGTCCCGATTTCCAAAACGTCGCCCGCCAAGACATCGAAAAAGACCTGTGCGTCGAAACTGGCAACGGCGCTACGAGTCTCCGTGACGACTACGCGAACGGTCGAAGAGCGCGGAACCAGAACGGGGCGATTGGAAAGCGTATGCGGAGCAATCGGCACGAGTAGGAGGGCGCCTAGGGCCGGGTGCATAATCGGTCCGCCGGCACTCATCGCGTAGGCTGTCGAGCCCGTGGCCGTGCTGATAATTATGCCGTCGGCGCGCTGAATGGAAAGCAACGTGTCATCGACATAAAGCGAATACTCGACCATGCCGAGCGCTCGTCCGTGACACAGACCGATGTCGTTTGTCGCGTACGAAGAAAACACGGGTTTCCCTTGTCGGTACAGCGTTCCGCGAATCATCGGGCGTTTGTCGTAGCAGTAGTTTCCCGCCAGAATCGCCGGAAGTTCTTCGTGAATTTTGTTGACGGGAATGTCCGTGATAAACCCGAGTCGCCCGGCATTGACGCCGATAATCGGCGTGTCGGTCTTGGCAAAGGCTCGCGCAGCTCCGAGCATGGTCCCGTCGCCGCCGATTGTGATCACGGCATCGGCTTTTTGTGTCATTTCCTGAAGCGAGGTTGCCGTATAGTCGCAGTCGGGACCGAGATCGCGGACGCTGTTGGAATCTAGGAGTGCTGTTGCTCCGCTCGCTTGAACAAGCGTTAAAACGTTACGAACATGTTCGGTTAAGACTTCGACGGGTTTGCTGATGATGGCAATGCAAGAGAAGTGTTTTTCTGTCACAGTAAAGCCTCTGGCGTAAAGCCGAGAATCTCGTAGGTGCCCGAATTATCGCAAGTTTCGTCTCTAAAATGAATGCCTCAAACGGGGGAGGTTCGGCAATCGCAACACACGCAGGTTGTCGAGGAAACTTCCCAAAAAAACTTAAACGGGAGAGAAACGATGGAGTCGTGTCAGATTCGCTTTGCCGAACGCAAGGATGTTCCGGTGATTTTGGGTTTTATTCGCAAGTTGGCCGAATACGAAAAATTAGAAAATGAAGTTGTCGCCACGGAAAAACTTCTTGAAACCTGGCTTTTTGACAAAAAGAAGGCTGAGGTTCTTTTAGCCTTTGAAGGAGAAAAGCCAGTTGGGTACGCGCTGTTTTTCCATAACTTTTCGACGTTCCTCGGTCGCGCCGGCATCTATTTGGAAGACCTCTTTGTGTTGCCGGAAATGCGCGGGAAAGGTTACGGAAAAGCCCTTTTGTCACGCGTAGCGCGATTGACAGTCGAGCGTGAATGCGGACGCTTGGAGTGGTCGTGCTTGGATTGGAATAAACCGAGTTTGGATTTTTATCACGCACTCGGTGCCAAGCGCATGACGGGCTGGACCGTTCACCGTTTAACCGGGGACGACTTAAAGCGCGTGGCGCAAGAAGGCTGAAAAAAAGGGATTTCGGACTTCCCGAAATCCCTTGCCTGTGATGTATCAATCAAAGGTCGGCGTCGGAACGCCGAGCACTTTATGCAGTTTCGGACTTGTCGTCGTGTACTGCAGGTACGTCTTTTTCTCCGGGAAAACGTAGTGGCTTGCCCCGAATGCCGCTAAAGCGCATTCGTGAAAGCCCGAGAGAATCAGTTTTTTCTTACCCGGATAGATGTTGCAGTCGCCGACGGCAAAGATACCGGGAACGGAGGTTTCGAACTTTTCCGTATCCACGGCAATCTGTTTGCGGTCAAGTTCCAGCCCCCAATCGGCCACCGGGCCGAGTTTGGGTTGTAAGCCGAAGAAAACCAGCAGGTGATCGAGCGGCATGCGACGCGTGACTCCGTCGCCGCCTGTGACGTGAATCTGCGTCATCTTTCCGCCGGCTTCATCAAAGCCCGTGACTTGTCCGACTTCAAACTGCATTTCCCAGTTTTCACACAACTCTTTCATCTTGGCAACCGACGAGTCGGCCGCTCTAAAGCCGTCGCGACGGTGAATCAAAACGACGCTTTCGGCTTTGCCGACAAGGTTCAGCGTCCAGTCCAGCGCAGAGTCGCCGCCGCCGCAGATGACGATGTTTTTGCCGGTGAAAATTTCCGGGTTCCGAACGCGGTAGTGTAGTTGCGTGCCTTCGAACTTTTCGATTCCCGGAACGCGCAAGGGGCGAGGCTGGAAAGAACCGACGCCCGAGGCGATGATGACCACCTTGCAAAGGAACTGCGTTCCCTTGCTGGTTTTGACATCAAAGCGTCCGTCCGGGCGTTTCGTGACGTTCGTCACTTCCTCGCCCAAGTGGAAAACCGGGTGAAAGGGGTGAATCTGCTTTAATAAGTTTTCCGTGAGCTCGTAGCTCGAGTACACGGGAACGGCCGGGATGTCGTAAATCGGTTTGGTCGGATAGAGCTCCATACACTGCCCGCCGACCGTGCGTAGCGAATCGACGACATGAGCCTTGATTTCCAGGAGCCCGAGTTCGAATACCTGAAAGAGTCCCACAGGTCCCGCGCCGACAATGACGGCATCGGTTTCAATGACCGAATCCGTACTCGGAGCAATCGTTAAATAATCTTCAATAGCCATGACGTAAATCCATTCTGAAAACGGGCGCAATTTTCGCACAATACGCAGGCAATGCCCAACAAAAACAAGTGTGTTTGCGTATTGCGGCAAGTGCCTAGCGCTTAGTTCGGCTCTTTGAGTCGGGTTCTTAAAGAGCGCAACTTCGCATCGATTTCACTCATTGTATAAAAGTCGCCGTCCGCTGCCTTCTGGGCGTTATCGAACTGATAGAGCGCGGCTTTCAAATTCCCGAGCAGCAGATACATATCCCCGGTTGCGGCATAGGCTCGCGACTTTTGCCCGAGCGCTTCGTAACTACGCGCCAGAAGGCTGAAGTAGTCGGGGTTGTTTTTGCCGAGGGCTTTTTGCCGACGTAAAAAACGGGGCACTTCGGCATTGTCGCCGGCTTGCAGTAAAAGGTCGGCGTAGGCCGTCGCCATCATGGCCGAATACGGGTAGCTTTCGGCGGTTTTCTTCGCAAGCGAAAGCGCGGCGGCTTTTTCTTTGGGGGTCTTTGCCTGAGTAAAGGCAATTTGCGCCAAATTCTTGTCGATATAAACCGAGTGACCGGAAATGCTCTTGGCGGCTTCGCGCGCATGCTCTAAGGCTTCGGAGGGTTTCCCGAGGCGCTCGAGGGCAACGGAAAGACCGTAATGTGCGGCAGCGGCTTCTTCGCCCGACGCAGTCTTAAGAAGCCTACGGAATTGATTGGCTGCCGTCAGATACCCGTCGTAGCGTGTTTCCTGCAAAACCCGCAACCTAGCCCGCACGAGCTTAAAGTCAAGGCTATCTTTGTGCTTATGTTCTGCCATGGCGCGCGTGCGGTTTTGCATGTCGCTTAAGCGCTCGACTGTCAATGGGTGGGTCGAAAGGTAGGCCGTTGAAGCCGACTCATAGTAGCGATTGTTTTGCTGAAGTTTGGAAAAAAAACTTTCCATCCCTTTGGGGTCAAAGCCGGCATTTGTCAGGTTCGTCAGTCCCACACGGTCGGCTTCCCGTTCGGCATCGCGCGAATACGACAGTTGTTTTTGAATCATCGCCGCTTGCGTGCCCATGGCGATGGCAACGGCGGCATTACCGCCGGAGCTGCCGCCCGTTCGAGCCGCCAGGATTGCAAGAAGAATCGACCCGATGGTCATCGCCAGGGAGCCGCGACTATTTTCAATCATGCGGGCGATGTGGCGCTGCGTGACGTGTCCGATTTCGTGTCCGATAACGCCGGCTAGTTCGCTTTCGTTTTCCGCGGCCACAATCAGCCCCGTGTGCACGGCAATAAAGCCGCCCGGAAGCGCAAAGGCATTTAAGGACTTATCGCGAATCGGAAAGAAAAAGAAGTCGTACGGCTGTGTTTTGCCGGCGGCAACGAGTCGGTATCCGAGACGATTGAGGTAGTCGAGCGTTTCTTCGTCCGCCAAATACGAATCGTCGGCCCGAATGTGCTGCATGATTTCTTCGCCGTAGCGTCGCTCTTCGGTGAGGGTTAAATCGGCACCGGCGACCGTCCCGAGACTCGGCAGGTTCATCTCCGAATTATCGGCGGCCAAAACAGGACCCCCGGCAAAAGCCAGGGAAACACTGACGGCAAGCAAAATCAATCGTTTGACAAACATAAAAGACAAAAGTGCATGTTTTTTCGTATCATACCGCCCCGTTTTTCCAAATTGGCATTTCGTAACATTGTGAAATCAAAGAATCTTTTCGGCATTCGAGACAACCTTCGACAAGCCTTTGTCGATTCGGTTCCCGTTATGGCCGGGTACGTTCCCATCGGAGCAGCTTTCGGCTTTCTGGCCGTGCAATCCGGGCTTCCCGCTTGGTTCGTCTTGGCCTCTTCGGTCCTGGTGTATGCCGGGGCCTCGCAATTTGCCATGATTCCGATGATTGTGGCGGGATTGCCCGTTCTGTCGATTGCGTTTGCAACGTTTGTCATCAATTTGCGACATGTGTTTTATACGATTGCGCTTTTAGATCGCTTGCAGGTCACAGGTTTTACTCGCTGGTACTGTGCGTTTTCTCTGACAGATGAAACGTTTTCGCTCGTGGCGGCATTACCTAAAGATGCTTCAATCGGCCGGATTGCGACCTTAAGCGCCATGAATCAATTTTGGTGGGTTCTCGGAACTGTTCTCGGTGTCATGGCCGGGTCGGCCGTGCAGTTTTCTCTTTCGGGTCTGGATTTTGTCTTGTGTGCGCTTTTTGCCATGCTCGCCACCGAGCAGTGGAGGGCGCGTCAGACAAGTCTTCCCCTGTGGTGTGCGCTTATTTTTTATCCGATTGCCCGGTTAACCGTCGCTTCCGAGGCGCTTTTAATTGCCATTGCCCTGTGCTCTGTGGTCGCCGTCCTTTGGGGGCAATACCGCAAAAAAGAGGATCGGTATGAACGATAATCTCTACCTACTTGCGGTGCTTCTTCTTGCGGCAGGCGTGACGTTTTTGATTCGGGCCGTTCCGCTTTTGCTCGGAAGTCGTTTTGTGCAAAGTCATCCGTGGATTCGTTCGCTCGGGGATTTTTTGCCGCTTTCGGTGATGGTGATTTTGGTCCTGGCCGGTCTTATGGATGCTGCCTCGCAACGCATGGATTTGGGGTTTGCCGGCCTTGTGAGCATTGTCGTTGTGGTGCTCGTGCAATGGGTTCGCCGGTCGCCCCTTTTGTCGATTTTTGCCGGAGCGGCTTTGTATGTGGCGTATGCAAACGGCGCTTTCCCGCCCATTTTTTAGGAAGCCGGAAGCTGTTCGGCTAAAATAACCGAAACGCTCGACGGCCTGAGGTAAGCTCAGGCGGCTGGCTTTTGTATATTTATTTTTTCCCGCACACGGTGCGGCGGATTTGGAACGCAAGCATGTCAGAGGTCAAAAAAGAAGAAACGGCAGCGGCAAAGCCCGTCAATTTCATTCGAACGATTATCGAGCAGGACCTGGCCCAGGGCAATAATCTTCCGCGCTATTGGTGCGGACATCCGGCTCCGTATTCCGTGCAATTGGCCCAAGGCAAACCCGACACGGCTCGCATCCGCACGCGTTTTCCGCCGGAACCCAATGGGTATCTGCATATCGGACATGCCAAATCCATTTGTCTGAATTTCGGTCTGGCGCGTGATTACGGCGGCCTGTGTCATATGCGCTTTGACGATACGAACCCGGTTAAAGAAGATCAGGAATACGTCGATGCCATCAAAGACAGCGTTCGCTGGCTCGGATTTGATTGGAAGCACGGGGACGAAGATAACCTGTATTACGCCTCCGAGTACTTTGATTACATGTATCAGTTTGCCGAGCATCTGATTAAGACCGGGTATGCCTATGTCGATGAGCAGACCGCCGATCAGATGCGAGAGAATCGCGGCACGTTAACCGAGCCGGGGCGTAACTCGCCGTTTCGGGATAGGAGCCCGGAAGAAAACCTGCGGCTTTTCCGCCAAATGCGTGCCGGAGAGCACGCCGAGGGTTCTATGGTTTTGCGGGCCAAGATCGACATGGCCTCGCCTAATATCAATTTGCGTGACCCGGCGATTTACCGCATTCGGTTTGCCGAGCATCAGGCTACGGGTCGTACGTGGTGCATCTATCCGATGTACACGTATGCTCACCCTATTGAGGATTCGCTTGAAAACATCACGCACTCGATTTGCACCTTGGAGTTTGACGACCAAAGAGCGTTTTACGACTGGGCCCTAGAGCGCATCGTTCCCGTGTTGCGTACGCCCCAGTTTGAAGAGGCTAAGGCCATTGTCCAAGCGATGAGCGAGGGGAAAGATAGCCGTGCCGTGTCCTTTATGAAAGCGGCTTTCGAGGTCTTCGATAAGCTCGGACAGAGTAAGCCCGAGTGCGCCATGGCAGTTCTTTTGACTCAGTGGAAAGAATCCGGTGTTCCCGAGGATGTCACAGATACGAAAGCTACAGCTTTTTTCGAGCTTCTAAATGCTCACCCCGAGCACTTTACGCCGCTTTTGCAAGCAGCTTTAACGGTTGTGCGCAAGAACTTTTTTCTCTTGTCGCACCAATACGAATTTAACCGCCTGAATCTGACATATGTGGTTTTAAGTAAGCGCAAGCTCATTCAGCTTGTGACCGAAAAGCTCGTCGACGGTTGGGACGATCCCCGTATGCCGACCTTAGTCGGACTGCGCCGTCGTGGGTTTACGCCAACCTCGATTCAAAACTTCGTCGAGCACTGCGGTGTGTCGCGTGCGGCGGGCGGCTGGATCGACTATTCGGTTCTCGAACAGAGCCTGCGCGAGGATTTGGAAGGCACGGCACCGCGACGCTTTGCCGTGATTCGTCCGTTAAAACTGATTTTGGATAACTATCCGGCCGATAAGACCGAGGCTCTGACGGCCCCCAATCATCCGCAAAAGCCGGAAATGGGGTCGCGCGCGCTGACGATGGGTCGCGAGCTTTGGATTGAGCAAGACGACTTTGCTCTCGTGCCGCCTAAAGGCTACCGGAGGCTGACGATTCCGGCCGACGGGACGCCGGCCAAGCCCGTGCGCCTTCGCTACGGGTATGTCATTGTTCCCACATCGGTTGAAAAAGACGAGAACGGAGCCGTGACGTGTGTGCACGCCGAGTATCTCCCGGAAACCAAGACCGGAACGGCCGGAGCCGATTCCGTCAAGACCAAAGCGGCCATCCATTGGCTCAACGCGGCCGATGCCGTTGCGGCGACCGTGCGCCTGTACGATCGCCTCTTTACCGAAGCCAATCCGGATGCGGCATCCGATTACCGGACGCTTTTAAATCCCGAGAGCAAACGTGTTTGTCGGGGTTACGTGGAGCCGAGTGTGGCACAAAGCGCGCCGGATACACACTTTCAGTTTGAAAGAACCGGGTATTTTGTCACGGACCGCGTCGACCACACGGCGGAAAATCCGGTCGTTAATCTTGCCGTCGGACTGCGTGACGGCTGGGGCAAGAAAGCCTAAGGCGGACCGGAAAAGGAGAGAAAGTGAAAAAGTTTTTGCAGGAATTTCAGGCATTTATCTCCCGCGGAAATGTCTTGGATTTGGCCGTGGCCGTGATTATCGGCGCGGCGTTCTCGGCAATTGTCAATAGCCTGGTTAAGGACATCATCAATCCCTTGATCGGCTTTTTAATCGGGAAACCCGATTTCACGAATTTGTTTTGCGTTCTTTCAAGACCTGACGGTTACACGGGTCCCGAGACCTACGAAGCATTGACAAAGGCCGGAGCTACAGTCTTCGGGTACGGCGCGTTTTTGACGTCGGTGGTGAACTTCATCCTTTTGGCTTTTGTGATTTTCTTACTCATCAAGTGTGTGATGCGTGCAAGAAAGCACCTGGAAGAACTGGTGCGCATCAAGGAGGAGGAAGAAAAGAAGATAGCCCCTCCGCCTGCTCCTCCCGAAAACGTGCTTTTGTTACGCGAAATTCGCGATTTATTAAAAGAAACACAGCTGAAAAAAGAGTCCTAATCGAGGTTAGGCTTTGTTTTGGTGAGGGTTTTCTTGTCAGATTACAAATCTAGTCCGACCGGTGGAGAGGTTTTCCGACTTTTCTTCGGTTGACTTCCTCCTCGCCCTGAAGGACGAGGATTCCCTACTGAGTCACGGGGCAAGCCTCGTGATCTCTTCGATGGGTTCCTGCTGCTGACCCGAGCCCGTCTCAAAGAGGC
>UQUS01000001.1 GCA_900544335.1 uncultured Sutterella sp. | reverse complement strand
CCTAAATACCGACGACGTGCAATTTATCCGATGCACAGCCCTTTGTATGCCTATGGCTTAACCGCCAGAGATTTTTTTAAATTTTAATTACCTACTTGACTTGGTCGGTGAAATGTGCCCCCCCCCACGGGGGCTACTGCATCGTGCGATGAAAGGCCCCTTGAACAAGACCCGATTCGGGCTTAAGGCTCCTTAGTACCGGGAAGCGGAATAAACGAGGTGACGGGATTGCCGCAGTCTGGACACACGAAATGCGCCGGAAGTTCGTTAAAGGGCGTTCCGGGCGGCACGTCCATTTCTTCGCACCCGAGGGCCGGGTCGTAGACATACCAACAGACCTTACACTGCATCTTGGTCTTCGGTCCGACCCTGTCTCGTGTGAGCTTTTCAAGGAGTAAATCAATGCGTCCTGGCGGGATGGCTTCCGGCATCTTATAAAACTCCGCGCGCAAGGTCGCCCTCAAGCCACTCGATTAATTCCTGACAGGCTGCCACCGAATCGGAAAACTCCTCGGGGCTTGTCGGCACTTCCGGCGGAATGAGAGTAACGACAAAACTATCTAACAGCGTCTTGCCGGCTTTATTAAGGAGCGTACTTCTCCAAATGGCCTTGTACCGCGTGCTTTGCATGCGGGCGTTGGCAAAGCCGGAAAGCAAAATCTGTGTATCCCCTTGTCCGAGAATCGATTTCATCCACTGCATATCGGCTTTTTCGACAGGCTGTCGCGTCAGTTCCACCATATGCGGGGGATCAAAGTCCATCTGATCGACGTTGCACGAGGCTTGAGCCGAGGCAAGCTCTTTTAAGATAGCGGGCGAAGAGAAAACGCCTTCGGGGGCCTGCTCCGGGAGCGTGAGCGGATACTCGCCCTCGTGCACGGCCGATAAAACCGACTGCGGAAGACTGGCAAAAACAAACCGTTGGTGTCCGTTTTCTTCCAGGCGCCACAGTCCGGGAATCTGCGTTTCTTCGGCTTTGACGGCGCCGCCCCGTGTGGCAATACGCACCTCACCGGAAGCGACCGTTGCCAAAATAAAATCCAAGTGTTTGGGGTCAAAGCTCTCAAAGTCAACCGTCAAGTGCTCTCCGAGAGCGTCTTGAACGGGAAGGGTCGAAGCCTTCTTAGCCGCCTGTAAAACCTGCTTTAAAAATGCAACGGAAGAGAGCGCCGCGGCGTGCTCCGTTTCTTTATCCAAATGAATGTCGGCCCATCGCGACGACGAAACCCCGAAACCGATTGCCATACAAGCGCCTCCTAATCCGAGCAATGCGAAACCGTTTTCTCTTGCATGAAAGCCACACGCCGCACCGGTGCCTTCTCACGCACGACAATCTCGCTTAACTGACGGCAGTATTCATTCCAATCTTTCAGTCCCTGCACGGCCCCTAAGTACACCGAGTCACGGAAAAGCGCCACGGCGGGCATCCCCGTAATCCCGAAGCGTCCCGCAAGGGCCCGGGATTCGTTAAAGCGGGTAAAAACGGTCTCGGTGAGAGTTCCGGCAAAGGCTTTTTTAAGTTCCGGAGCAATGACGGCAATGTCAAGCGACACGCGCTTGGCATTAGGGTCTTCGGAAAAAACGACCATCTTAAAGCCTTCGGCCGATAAAAACGCGTCAAACGTCGTGCCGTCGACCCACGTAAAACCCTCTCGTTCAAAAAGACGCCGATATGCCGGGTGCGTTGTCACATCGACCTGTCCGACCGAGCGCGTCACGGTATTCATCTTACCGACGGGCATGTTTGTCCTCCAACTCTTTGCGCAAATGCTCCGGCAGTTGCCCCGGATGATCAATCAAATCCGCAAATCCGGCTTCGATATCGTCGGGAGAAGCCTTGCCGTCCATGACATCGGCTAAAGCCGAAAGCGCCGCTCGAATCTTGCGCGCTTCCGTTTCTTCAATCACGCGCAGGGCATTGCCGCGGAAAAATAAAATCGTATCGCCGACTTTGGCCTCGGGCACGAGCGACAAATCGACCGAAATGACCCGCCCGGCGTGCAAAATCGTTCCGACAGGCCCTGTGGCCGACTCTTCAATCGATAAAACCGTCTCCGGTGTGGCAATGCACATGATTTATTCCTTCGTGGGCATGAAACGCACGTCTCCCGAGCGGGGCGCCTGCTCTTCGCTCGGGCGACCGCTCTCGTAGACATCTTGTTCAACGGCACCGGCCCCTAAATCGGTCACGGTCTCGCCCTTCTCGCGTTTTTTAACCGGAAAGCCCCACCGACGCAACTCGTCGGCCGCAAGACTCACGGCCTCGGGCACACGCGCACGAACCTTTTCCGTCAGGCTCCCGCCGTAGTCTTCAAGGTCACAGGGCTCAACGCCGATCACCGTGATGGCCTCGGGTTCGTACCCGAGAAGCATCGCCTTGGCAAGTACATCGTTCATGCCCGTCTGGTGCGCGGATATTTTGGTACTCGACCAAACGCGAATATCGTCATCGCGAAGGACGCGCAGCGTGCCCGGTTCTTCTTTCAGGTCACAGCAATCGAGAATTAAAAGACGCTTGGCGTCCATGACGGCATTCATCAGGTACGACCCCAAAGTGCCGCCGTCCATGACGTCCACGTCGTTGCGATCGCGGTACGCGGCATGAAACGCTTCGACCGCCCGAACGCCGAAACCCTCGTCGGCCCAAAGAATATTGCCGAGTCCTAAAACCAAAACTTCTTTCATTTCAATTTCTCGGTTTTGATGCCGACCAAACGGCAAAGGCTCTTTCAAAAACTCCCGAAAGCCGTCACCGGTTCCGGGAGTCCCATGAACGATACACGAAAAAGAGCCAAGTCAAAAAATCAGTGCTCGGTTTCCTTAAACATACGCAGACCGCAGCCCATCGAAGACAGGGTCGTCACGCCGCCCATCACGTCTTCGCGGATGGCCATGTAGCAGTGGGCTACACAGAATAGGAGGAACACGTAGGTTAAAACGTGATGCACCGTTCTGACGCACTGAGAATCGCCTAAAACGTCGAAAACCCAGCCGAAGAACCACATCCAGCCCGTGTCCCATCCCCAGGCCTGAGCATACAGCGCAAAGCCCGTGATGATGACGCCGATGCTTCCTAAAACAAACATGGCAAACATCGCCAATTGCGCCAGCGGATTGTGTCCGGCGTACTCGGGCGGATTTTTCACGAGAAATAGGTAATACCCGGCCTGCGTAATGACGCCCATCCACCACTTCAAGCTCCAAAGCGGCGGAAAGAAAATCATCCGTGCATACCGGTTACCCGGAATCAGCCAATACACACGGCCGATAAAGAGCGCCGTGAAAATCATGGCGGCTATGTAGTGCACCAGTCGAACATAGCCGAATCCGTAGACCGTCCATGTCTCGGGGCTGCCGAACGTAATCGGATCGCCGATTAGTAGGCCCGATGCAATCAGAATCACCATGCAAATGGCCATGAGCCAGTGCCAAATGCGCACGGGAACTTCCCAAACGTAAATAGACTTGGGAGGCCGTCCGTCGCTACGGATCTCAAAGGTAATCGGATCGATACTCATACATCTCTCCTCGTACGATTAGCGGACCTTGACGTTGCAAAGTTCCTTGCCTTCCGGATCGAACACATGCGAGGCGCAAGCCAGGCACGGGTCGAAACTGTGAATCGTGCGGATAATTTCGAGCGGGCGCTTGGGATCGGCCAAGGGCGTGCCCATCAGGCTCGTCTCAAAGGCGCTTTGCTGTCCCTCGTCCGAACGCGGAGACGCATTCCACGTCGTCGGGACAACCGCCTGCCAATTTTCCAGTCGCGTATCCCTAATCACACACCAGTGACCGAGAGCACCGCGAGGCGCCTCGCAAAAACCCACACCCTTACAATACTTAGGCCAGGTCTTGGGTTCCCAGAAGTCCATATTGGCCGCCGCTTCGTCGCCGGCACGAATATTGGCCGTCAAATCGTCGACGTACTGAACCATCTTGTGCGCACTCCAGCGGCACTCCAACGCACGCGCCGCATGACGACCGAGCGTCGAGTAAATCGCATCGACCGGAAGATTAAGTTCCTTTAAGAGCTCAAGAGCCGGTTCCTTAAAGTGCTTGACATCCTTGGCAATCGAGACAATCAGACGCGCCAAGGGGCCGACTTCCATCATGTGACCCTTCCAACGCGGGCTCTTAATCCACGAGTACTTACCTTCCGAACCGATCCAGCTGAACTTGGTGTTCGTGCCGACCGAGCCCTTCGGCAGGCCATAGTCTTGATCAGTAATGCCGTCCCACGGATGCAGACCCTTCTTGCCTTCCGGATACTTGTACCAGGAGTGATCGACAAATTCCTGCACCTGTTCGGGATCACGAAGATCGACAGGCAGAACCTCGTCGAGTTTGCCGTCGATGATGGCGCCCGAGGGCATCTGAAGACTTTTTTCGGACCAATCGTTGGCAATTTCGGGAAAGTCGCCGTAGCAAAGAACGTTCTTGCGCACCAGGCCCCCGCCGTACTTGAACCAATCCGGATAGAACGAAGCAATGGCCTTGACATCAGGTAGATACACGTTTTCAACGAACTCGACGGACTGACGCGCGATGTCGCGCATGTAGTTCATCGACACTTCGTTGACCATGGTGCCGGCGGCACCCGATCCGTGCATGTTAATCGGGCAAGCAACACCGCCCACAAGGTAATTAGGATGCGGGTTCTTGCCGCCCAAAATCGTGTGAATCTTGATGATTTCACGCTGGAAATCCAAGGCTTCCAGGTAGTGCGCCGTCGCCAAAAGGTTCACGGCACTCGGCAGACGCATTGCCGGATGACCCCAGTAGCCGTTGGCAAAAATACCGAGTTGACCGCTCGCGACAAACTTCTTTAAGCGGTTTTGCACATCGCGGAAATATCCCGGGCTGGCAAACGGATGATGGGGACTGATTCTCTGCTGCAACTCTGCCACTTCGCGCGGATCGGCCTTTAAGGCATCGACGACGTCGACCCAGTCTAAAGCCGAAAGCTGGTAAAAGTGCACGATATGGTCGTGCGTATAAAGCGTTGCATTAATGAGGTTACGGATGATGTTCGCGTTCTTCGGAATCTTAATGCCGATGGCATCTTCCACGGCGCGCACGGCCGCTAAGGCATGAATACCCGTGCAAACGCCGCAAATGCGTTCGACAAAGGCCCAGGCATCACGCGGATCGCGACCCTTGAGAATCACTTCCAAACCGCGCCACATCGTACCGGTACTCATGGCATCGGAGATGACGTTGTTTTTATCGAGCATCGCCTGAACGCGCAGATGCCCTTCGATACGAGTTATAGGGTCAACAACAACCCGACGTTCATTCGTGGCCATTTATTCCTCCTTGCCGATCTTGCCGTTATTCTTCTTGGCGCGAGCCTGTGCGACAGCACTCATCGCAGCGTGTGCAATGGCTGCGGCACCCACCAGACCGATGGTTGCCATACCGACCTTGTCGGCCGTTGCCTCAATACCGCCCCAGCCCGGCGGCAGAATCGTCGTTTCGTGCGAGTAAAACGACCCTTTATCAAAGAAGTTCGGTTCCGAGCAACCGATGCATCCGTGACCGGACTTCACAGGCCAGGAAAGACCTTCGTTCCATTCGATTGCCGAGCAGGCGTTATACGAGGTCGGGCCCTTGCAGCCGACCTTGTACAAGCAGTAGCCGAGCTTGGCGCCTTCGTCATCGAATTTTTCGACAAACTGACCGGCATCAAAGTGTGCGCGCCGATAGCACTTGTCGTGAATACGTTGACCGTAGAACATCTTCGGGCGTCCGAGGCGATCTAAGGGCGGAATGCGGTCGTACGTCAGAATGTAGGTCACAACAGCCGTCATCACCTCGGGAATCGGGGGGCACCCCGGAACCAAAACGATGGGCTTATCAAGAATAATGTCCGTAATCGGAACCGCGTCCGACGGATTGGGTTTGGCCGCCTGCACGCAACCCCACGCGGCGCAAGAGCCCCAGCCGATCACAGCCTTGGCGTGCTTGCAGACGTGCTTGATTTTTTCCAGGAAGGTTTCGCCCCCGGGAATGCAGTTCACGCCCCCTTGATAAAGGGGAACGTTGCCTTCGACCGCAACGATGTAGTTATCCTTGTACTTTTCCATCGTCTCGGCCAGAGCGTCTTCGGCTTGCTGACCGGCCGCTGCCATAATCGTATCGTCGTAATCGAGCGAAATCATCGACAAAACGAGGTCCTTGGCAACCGGGTGGTACGAACGGATAAAGGACTCCGTACAGCAGGTGCACTCCAAACCGTGCAACCAAATGACCGGGGTTCTGGGTTTGGTTTGAATCGCCGTAGCGATATCTTTAGCACCGGCGCTGCCGAGTCCGAGGCTGGCGGCCGTCAGTGAGCAAAATTGCAAAAAGCTGCGACGACTTATCCCCTGGCGGCGCAGGGCCTGATATTGCGTCTCTTGCATGAGGGACTCCTTGACAATAGAGATACCCGCACCTTCGGATTCGCACAAATCCGAAGGCACGGTAAACACGACATTCTTGCTCGGTCATTGTACGCAGATTTCCCGTAATTTCTTCCCCCAAAAGGAGTAGCATCTAAGCGCAATCGGAGGAAAATTCCGGCCCCTCCGACCGCTGAAGTCACAGGAAAAACCGTCTGCGGGCACCCGAACCTAGCCGCTTGACGGAGGCGTTTTTCCCCTCCTTCCTCTATAGTTAGCGGCGTAACTCGTTTAGGATCTTTTTTCTCGCATGGCACAGTCCCTTCGCGTCCACCGTCAGTCCCCGGCGACCTTTTTTGCCGAGGGCTTTTCACGCATCGCCGCCGAACGGATGGCGGGCCTACCGATTTGTCGCCCCGATATCTCGGTGCAAGTTCCTCAATTTATCCCCTTTCAGGGTCAGTGGCTCGGCGTTGCCGTCACGCCCTGGTCTCTTTTGGTTCTGTTAGCGTGCGGGGATGAAAAAACGTGGCAATCGATTCCGACCGGCGCTGTCAAGGCCGTTCGACTACCGGCCGGCGAATTTAGTTTTCTCGGCATGAACGACCCGATTTTGGGCGAGTATCAGGCCTGTAGTCTGATGAGCCCCTTGGGACCGGACATCGCCGATCAGGCAACGGCCCAGGCTGTTGCCCTGAGCGCCTTTCGGATTATGTTAAGCGACATGCCCGAGCCCCCCGAAGAACGCGGAACGTCCCTTAAAAAACGCGTTGTTCCGATTCGGCCGGCCGCCTCGCGTCACAAGGCACCCGAAGAAGACGAGCCGGTACGACGCCGCGACTTTTTCACAAGGTATTGGCAATGACCGAGAGCGAAACCGAAATTCGTCTGACGCTCGGACCTAAGGGTGTCACGCTTACGAGCGGTCGAACCGGTCGCTTCCCGTCGCTTTTTTGTCGTCGCGAGGCCTCGGATATCCTCGCCCTGATTCCGTCACTGTTTGCCCTGTGCCCGGCTGCACACGTCTGCGCCTTTACCTCCGCATTCGAGACAGCCGATTCCGGTCTTGAGATTCAGAACATTTCCATCTTAAGTCGCATTGAAGCCGTTTTGGAAACCATACGGTTTTTCTCCATGGATTTAAGAAAGGCCTTGGAGCTCGGACCGGCCGCAGGCGAGCTCGTGCGCAACCTTGCCGCTGCCAGGGCCCGACTCCTAGCAAGCCTTCAGGGGCAGTCGGATTCGTCCCTGATGACCGATACGGCTCAATTGGCGAAAAAGTGGCTTGCCGAAGAAAGCAACCTATTTAAAGCCCTTTCGAAAAAAACACGCGAATTAAGGGATTTTGCTCTCCCGGCTGAGGCAGTTTTGCCGACACAAGAGCTTCTGGATCCGACAACGCTCGGCGCCTTAGCCGTCACGTTGCGTGACTGTCCGCAATATGCCCTGCGTCCGCGTTTAGGGGGCCCGCGCGTGGTCGGCGCCGTTGCAAGACGCGCTCGCCACGGGAAAAAACTTCTGACACCTGAGGATATCTTTAACGCCCGTATCAACGAGATTGCCTCACTGGTTTCCGGCAAATCCAGTCTTGTCGGAAGTCTCAAAACGGTATCCTTGGGCGGAAAACTTGCCGCCAGCCTTGTAGAAACGGCGCGCGGCGTTCTGGTCTATTTTGTTTTACGCAGTAACAACACACCGATTTGGGTCGATTGGATCGCCCCGACCGAATGGGTCTTCCAACCCGACGGGTTATTAACAAAACTCGCTGACGATGCGCGCAAAGCGGGCGCCTCGGCCGAGCAAATTGCCCTTATTGCCGCGGCGTTCGATGCGTGTGCCGAAGTCGTCGTTTCCGAGGAGCCTCCCCATGCATGAACTTTCGATTGCTCAGGGAATCATCGAGATTGTCGACGAGACGGCCAGGGCTCACGGCATTCGTGCCGTACGGCGCGTGCACGTGAGAATCGGCGAACTTGCCGGAATCGACCCCGAAGCTCTTTATTTTGCTTGGGAGTCGGTCACACGCGAAGGCATCGCTCGCGGCTCGAAACTTGAAATCGAACGCACACCGGGACAAGCCTGGTGCACCGATTGCGGTAAGACCGTTCCCCTAAAGCGATACGGCAATGCGTGCCCGGATTGCGGAGGCTATCGGCTCATTGCCAACGGCGGAACCGAAATGCGCGTCGTCGACATCGTTCCTGATGAGGAACCTGAGAATCATTTTTAAGGAGTACACACTATGTGCCTAACATGCGGTTGCGGACATACGCACGAACACACGCACGACCATTCCCATGAGCATGACCATGGGCATGAGCATGAACACACGCACGAAAACGAGACGGTTATTTCCGTTGAGCAAGACATCCTGTCGCGCAACAACGCCGTTGCAGCGGCCAATCGCGCGCTTTTTGCCAAGAAAAAGATTCTGGCTCTGAACTTTGTCTCAAGTCCCGGGTCCGGAAAGACCGAGCTTTTAGCGGCCACGATCCGCGCTGTCGATAAGAGCTATCCGATTTATGTGATCGAAGGCGATCAGCAAACCGAAAACGATGCCGACCGCATCCGCCAAACCGGAGCGCCCGCCTTTCAGATTAATACCGGCAAAGGTTGCCACTTGGATGCCGCCATGGTCGAGCATGCGCTTTACCACTTAGATCCGTCCGATTCGAGCGTCCTATTTATTGAAAACGTCGGCAACCTTGTCTGCCCGGCCGAATTTGACTTAGGGGAAGCGCACAAGGTCGCCATCCTTTCTGTCACCGAAGGCGAAGACAAACCCTTAAAGTACCCGGATATGTTCCGGGCATCGGACGTGCTCCTTATTAACAAAATCGATCTACTCCCGTACGTGAAGTTCGATATTGACAAATGCGAAGAATATGCGCGACGCGTCAATCCCAAGATTCGCATTTTGCGCACGAGCGCGACCACGGGCCAGGGTCTTGACACGTGGCTTAAATACCTGACCGTTGAACGCGCCTTAGCTGCCTTGTAACGCTATGGCGCTATTAAGCCGCTTTTTCCGCGTCACGGGGCTGGTGCAAGGCGTCGGTTTTCGACCCACCGTGTATCGGATCGCGATTGCCTTAAATTTAAAGGGCGAAGTGTTTAACGACGCCCAAGGGGTGGGCATTCACCTTGAAGGCGAGGCAGAAAGCCTTGATGCTTTTGAACCGGAGTTGCGACGCAACGCCCCTACCCTTTGCCGCATCGATTCGGTCTGTGTCAAAGACGTGCCTTTTGTCGGCTACAAGGACTTTGTCATCACACCGAGTCGGGCCGGAACCGTGACAACGGCGATTACGCCCGATGCCGCTACCTGTCAGGCGTGCCTCGCGGACATGTTCGATTCCAGCAATCGCCGCTACCGCTATGCCTTTACTAATTGCACCCATTGCGGACCACGGTACACGATTACGCGCCACCTGCCCTACGATCGACCGCAAACCTCCATGGCCCGCTTTGCCATGTGTGCTAAGTGCCGCACCGAATACACGGACCCCTTAGATCGCCGCTTTCATGCTCAGCCCAATGCGTGCCCCGTATGCGGACCGCACCTTTCCCTTTTACGGGCCGATAAAACGCCGGTTGCGGGCGACCCGATTAACGAAACGGTCCGAGCCCTTCGGGACGGTGCGATTGTCGCCGTCAAGGGGCTCGGGGGATTTCACCTCGCGTGTGATGCCCGCAATGCCAAAGCTATCGCAACGCTCCGTCTTCGTAAGCACCGCGATGAGAAACCCTTTGCCGTCATGGTCGCCAATGTTGCAAGCGCCCGCCTTTTCGTTCAGGTCAATGACGCTGCTCAGGCGCTTCTGGAAGGCATCGAGCGTCCGATTGTTCTCTTGCCGAAAAAACCGGGACTCGATTTACCCGGCCTTGCCGATGCGCTTGACAGCATCGGCGTGATGCTCCCGTACACCCCGCTTCACTGGCTTCTTTTTCATAGTTTTGCCGGAAAGCCGGAAGGGACGCATTGGTCACAGGACCTTCCGCTTTCTGACATTTTGGTCATGACTTCGGCCAACCCGAGCGGCGAGCCGCTGGTTACGGGTAACGATGAAGTTTTTGATCGACTAAAGGGCATTGCCGACCTCTTTTTAATCCACAACCGAGACATCGTCGTCGGGTGCGACGATTCGGTCATCAAACCCATCGGCAAAAGTTTTGCCTTCATCCGACGCGCCAGAGGATACACGCCGCGCGCCGTAAAGCTTGCATGTGAAATCCCGCCGACCCTCGCAACCGGTGCTTTTTTGAAAAACACCGCCGCTGCAAGTCGCGGGAAGGAAGCGTTTTTAACGCAACACATCGGAGAGCTTTCCAACGTTGCCACGCAAGATGCTTTGCGCAGGGCCGTCTCTCATATTCTTTCCATTTTCCAAATTCATCCGCACCTATTAGCGTGCGATGCGCATCCGGACTTTTTCTCCAGTCGTCTGGCCCGTGAAATCGCCGACAAAGAAAACATTCCTCTGATTCCCGTTTACCACCACGCCGCCCACGTCGGAGTCGTGATGGCAGAGAATGGGCGCTCCGAAGCAACGCTCGGGTTTGCCTTAGACGGCGTCGGCCTCGGTCCGGACAACGGTACATGGGGCGGTGAGTTACTCCTCGCGGACGCAACCGGTTTTTCTCGCAAGGCTCACTTAAAAGAAATCCCTTTGGTCGGGGGCGACAGAGCGGCCCGAGAGCCCTGGAGAGCGGGGGCAGCCCTACTTTGCGCTATTGCACGCGAGGATCGGATTTCGCTTCACTACGGACAATACCCCGCGAGTCGCTTTATTCCGGAAGCCGTCCGAAAAGAGCACCTCGTGCACCGCACCAGTGCGCTCGGACGTTACTTTGACGGCGTTGCAAGCCTACTCGGGCTGTGTGATATCCAGCATGAGGAAGCCACGGCAGCAATGCGTTTGGAGGCCTTGGCGGTAACGCGCACCGGGCGCATTCTCGAGGGCTGGAGCATTCAAGACGGCGTCATTTCTATTGACGGCATCCTCGCATCTTTATTAACTAACCCCGATAAAGCACAGGCAGCGGCGGACTTTCACCGAACGCTTGCTAAGGCCTTATCCCAAGCGGCCGTTGATGTAGCCGAAGAAATCGGTTACGAAGGCCCTGTGGCTCTAACAGGGGGCTGTGCCGTCAACCGCCTTTTGATTGCCGGGATCTCGGAAGATTTAAAATCGGACGGTTTTAATGTCCTTATCCCGAGAGACGTTCCTGCCGGCGACGGGGGACTTGCGCTCGGCGAACTTTGGCTTGCCGCTCTGGCCTACAAGGCCGGAAAAACGCACTACGCATGGAGAGAAAACTAACGATGTGCCTTGCCGTTCCTGCAAAAATTATCCGCCTTGAGGATTCCAATCAGGCGCTCTGTGACATGGGGGGCATCACGAAACCCATCGATGTTTCGCTCACGCCGGACGCTCACGAAGGCGACTGGGTCATCGTTCACGTCGGTTTTGCCCTAAATAAAATCGATGAAGCGCAAGCCAAACGCACGCTTGAACTGTTAAGTGAGGCCGGAAGTCGGGAGAAAAGCGCATGAATCTTGTGGCTGATTTTCGCGACCCGAAAAAGGCCGCAGGCTTAATCGCTGCCATCGCCAAAGCCGCTCGCAGCGACAAAACGTATCGCTTTATGGAATTTTGCGGCGGACACACCCACGTGCTCTCGCGCTGGGGTCTTACCGATTGCTTGCCGGAAAACGTGCGAATGATTCACGGACCGGGTTGCCCGGTGTGCGTGCTTCCGATTGCACGGATTGAACTTGCGATTGATTTGGCGCTCGAACACAAAGCGATTGTCTGCACCTACGGGGATACCCTGCGCGTTCCGGCAGCGGGCGGTCGAACGCTTTTTTCCTGCCGAGCCCTCGGGGGCGACGTGCGCATGGTGTATTCGCCGAGCGATGCCTTAAAAATCGCCCGAGAAAACCCGAACCGTGAGGTGGTATTTTTTGCCATCGGATTTGAAACGACCACGCCGCCGACAGCCGTTGTTGCCAAAGCGGCCAAAGCCCAAGGAATTCGCAACTTTTCGCTTCTTGTCAGTCACGTCTTAACGCCCCCTGCGATGGAGCACATTCTCAAGACGGCACCGGCCAGGCCCGATGCGCCGCACCTAGACGGTCTTGTCGGACCGGCTCACGTCTCGACGGTCATCGGAAGTGCGCCCTACGAAGTCTTTGCCAATCAATGGAAAATGCCCGTCGTCATTTGCGGATTCGAGCCCTTGGATATGCTCTGCTCGATTCGCATGCTCATCGACCAGGTTAACAGCGGTCGTCATGAAGTCGAAAACGAGTTTTCTCGCGCCGTCACAAAAGAAGGTAACCGCGTTGCCATCGCTTTAATGCGCGAAGTTTTCGAGGTGCGAGACTCCTTTGAGTGGCGCGGACTCGGGGCTATTGCGCATTCGGCATTAAAACTTAATGCTGCATACGCGGATTTAGATGCCGAAAAACGCTTTCATTTAGTCGAAAAACCCGTTGCGGACAACAAAGCTTGTGCGTGCGGCGCCATTTTGCGCGGAGAAAAAGAGCCGCGCGACTGCCCGCTTTTCGGCAAAGTCTGCACACCGGCACGCCCGATCGGCGCCTGCATGGTCTCAAGCGAGGGCGCTTGCGCGGCGTACTGGCGCTATAGCCCGAAGCGCTAAAAGGAGTTCTATGACAATTCCCGCTCACTACGTTCGAAAACTTAATCTGAAAAACGACACGATTAACCTCACGCACGGTGCGGGAGGTTTGGCGACGGCGCAACTCATTGAAGAAGTCTTTGCCAAGCACCTCACGAACACCTGGCTTGACGAAGGACACGACGGGGCACTTCTGCCGCCGATCACGCACCCGGTTGCCGTTTCCTGTGATGCGCATGTGGTCACTCCGCTCTTTTTCCCGGGCGGGGATATCGGGCGCCTGGCTGTGGCAGGAACCGTCAACGATGTGGCTGTGTGCGGCGCCAAACCCCTTTACATTGCCGCAACCTTTATTTTGGAAGAAGGTCTCTCGCTTTCGGTGTTAGACCGCATTGTTCAATCGATGGCCGAAACGGCCCGTGAAGCCGGTGTTGCCGTCGTCACGGGCGACACGAAAGTTGTGGAGCAAGGCCACGGAGACGGGATTTATATTTCGACAACCGGTATCGGGGAAGCCCTGATCGATTACCCGATTACAGGTCGCATGGCAAAGCCCGGTGACGCCGTCCTCATTTCCGGCTCCATGGGAGACCACGGAACGACCATTCTCGGGCAACGGGAAGCCCTTTCCTTTGCCAGTTCCATTCAAAGTGACACCGCTCCCTTAAATGCCATGATCCAGACGCTTCTCAAAGACGTTCGCCCCGTGCATGTTTTGCGCGATCCGACACGCGGGGGTTTAGCAGCCACATTAAACGAGATTGCCCATCAAAGCGAAGTGGGGATCGATCTCATTCAAGAAGCCATTCCCGTCAAACCCGAAGTCGATGCCGTCTGCGAGTTTTTAGGGCTCGATCCGCTCTTTGTGGCCAACGAAGGAAAACTCATTGTCATTGTTCCGGAAAGCGAAGCCAACCGGGCTCTTGCTGCTATGCGTGCCTCGCCGTATGGGAAAGACGCCGCCCGCATCGGGTGCGTGACAGCCGAAAACCCGGGTCTTGTTCAAATGACAACGCCCTACGGAGGAAAGCGCCTTATTGATTGGTTAAACGGCGAACAACTTCCGCGGATTTGCTGACGTAACACGGTGTTTCGGCCGACGCCTAAACTTAATTGCCTCGTGCATAATTGGACCCGCTTGAAAAAATTCAGTTTCTTTGCGATGGATTGCTTAAAAAAAAATGATGCCTTCTTTCCGTCTTTTTTTCGTCAGTGCATGTTGCGCCCTGTGTGCGGCAACGTCTTTTGCCGCTTCGGGCGAGACCTCGTCGACTCCTTCGACCGCCTTTCAGGACATGCGTCCATTGGACCGCATTGTGGCCGTTGTCAACCGTGACGTCATCACCGAATACGAATTACAAACGCGCGTGCATCAAGTGGCGCTCAACTTAAGGCGTCAGGATATCGGGCTGCCCCCGATGCCCCAGTTGCGTCGTCAGGTGCTCGAACGATTGATTCTGGAAAAGGCCATTGAGCAGCGTGCGCAAGATACGGGCATTCGCGTTGACGAGCAGATGATCAGTGCCTCCATCGAGCAAATTGCGCAGAATAACCACATGACCGTGCAAGAGTTGCGCGACCGCTTAAGAACCGACGGAACCTCCTACAGCGTCTTTAGAGACCAGATTCGCCAAGAAATCCTCCTGCAGCGCATTCGTCAGCGGGAAGTCGATTCCAAGATTCTCATTCCGGAAAGCGAAATCAATGCGTATTTAGCCGAAAAAGCCGGATTTGCCAGTGACGAGACGACCGAGTACCACCTCTATCACATCCTCGTGCCCGTTGCTGCCGATGACACCAAGGGACGCGCAGCGCAAAAGACCGTCGATCAGATTTTGGAGCGAGCCTCGGCCGGTGAAGACTTTGCCAAACTGGCCACTGAATACTCCAAGGCAGACGATGCCTTAGAAGGGGGCGATCTCGGCTGGAAAGATTCCTCCCGCATGCCCTCGATTTTCTGGAAAGCCATTCAGGCCGACCCGAAAAAAGGTGCCCTTCAGGTCACGCGTACTCCCGAGGCTTTTCACATCGTGCGTGTTGCCGATGTGCGTGACGGGGTGAAGGCAAAACTAGCCGGAGAACCCGTAACACAAAGCCACGTACGTCAGATTCTGATGTTCGTTTCCGATATGACGCCCGAAGCGGAAGTTGTCAGTCGTTTAAATGACATCCGCCACAAGATTTTGAACAAAGAAGGCGACTTTGCCACGTTCGCTCGTCTGAACTCTGTCGACAGTTCCGCCACGCGCGGCGGCGATATCGGGTGGATTCGTCCCGGCGACCTTCCCGGGGAATTTGAAGACGAAGTCAATCGCCTGAAGGTCGGAGAAGTCTCCGAGCCCTTTAAGACGCGCTACGGCTATCACATCATTGAAGTGATCGATCGGCGCGAACAGCAAGCCGACGGGGAACGCTCACGCTTAGCGGCGCGCCAGGCTCTGCGTGAGAAGAAGTTAGCCGAAGCCTTTACCGACTGGCAGCGTGAAGTGCGCGATCAAGCCTACGTAGAAATTCGAGAAGAGAACCTGTAATGGGCACCTCTCTAGACGGTCACAAGGCACGCAAGCGCTTCGGACAGAATTTTCTCGTCGATTCGTTTTGGATTGACAAGTTAGCGCGTGCCGTGGGCGCCAAGCCGGGCGATGACATTGTAGAAATCGGCCCGGGAAAGGCGGCCCTGACGCGACATCTTTTAGATGGCGCCGGAAAAGTCCGAGCCGTCGAAATCGACCGCGATTTGGCCGCCTGGCTACGAAGTGAATTTCCCGAGTCGCTCACGCTCATCGAGGCCGATGCCTTGACAATCGATTGGAAAGATCTCGCAGAAAAGTCCGGTCACCTGAGAATTGTCGGCAATCTTCCGTACAACATTTCTTCGCCGCTTCTTTTTGCCCTGCTTCCGGCAGCCTCCTGCGTTCTCGATCAGCACTTTATGCTCCAGCGCGAAGTGGTCGACCGTATGGCCGCCGCTCCGGGCAGTAAAACCTACGGACGCCTGTCGGTGATGCTCCAGTGGCGCTATCGCATCACCAAGCTTTTTGACGTTCCGGCCGGAGCGTTCCGCCCGGTTCCGGCGGTTGTCAGCGCTTTCGTGCGCATGAAACCGAAAGATGAAAGCGAAATCGACCCGGTGGACTTTTCCGTCTTTTCCCGCGTTGTCACACACGCCTTCACGCAGCGGAGAAAAACCTTGAGAAACGCACTTTCTGCGATACTCACGGAAGACGCTATTTGCTCTTGCAGTATCGATCCGTCTTTACGGGCGGAAACAATTCCCGTCAAAGGCTTTGTCGCACTCGCACGGTGCGCGGCCGAGCAATCGCATTCCTGACACCTTTTTTCCTAGGAGGCTTTCATGCAATTTAAAGACGTCCTCTTAAGTCGTCATTCCGTTCGCTATTTCGAGGCGACGCCGGTTGCCGAAGCGATTCTTCGCGACATCATCGATGAAGCGACGCATGCGCCGAGTTGGGTTAATGCTCAGCAGTGGCATGTGTGGGCTGCAGAAGGAAAGACCTTAGAGAGCATCCGCACCGAGTTTTACGAGCGCGTTAACGCCGGTCTTGAAGGAAAAAGCGACATACCGCCTTCGCATCGCGATGCGTTTTCGCCAATCGGTCGCGAGAACATGCAACAGTTTTCCAAAGCACGGGAAGACGCCGGCCTTGCGAGCATTAAGTTAGAGTGCCAATCAAAGCTCTTTTATGCGCCCGTGATGCTCTTTTTGACGCTACCTAAGACGTACACGCCCTATATGGTCTTTGATTTGGGAGCGTTCTCTCAAACGCTGATGCTCGCAGCGGCCGATCGGGGCATCGGGTCGCTTGTGGCTTGGAACCCCGTCAAATACCCGGACCTTATCCGCAAGTACATGCCGATTCCGCCCGAAGAGGCAATCGCAATTGCGATTGCCTTAGGCTATGAAAAAGCGCACCCTTTGAACGCGTTCCGCTCGACGCGTCAGGGCGTCGAGCAGATTTTGAACATCGTTCGTTAAGAGCCTTTAGCCCTTCGGCAGAACAAAACGCGGACCGTAGGGCTGAGACGGATCGGCCACAATCGCTTTCAAGCCGCGCGCGGCAATCGACTCGGCGCCGCGCTCGGTGCAGATAATGCGCGCGCTCTTGCCTGTGATCTTCCCGTTAAGGAAAATCGCATCGCCTGCAACGAAGGCGCCCACGGGGCTTTGCGTTGCATAGTCATAAACCGTCACGTCGGCATCGGCTCCGACAGACAAATGCCCCTTGGAGCCAAGGCGCAACATGCGGGCCGGATTCAAAGACGTTTTCACGACAAATTCCGGCAACGTCAGGATGCCGAGTTTGACAAGGGAGAGCCCCTGCGAAAGGATAACGTTGCGCGGGATGCATCCGCCGTCCGTGCTGATGGCATCGACGACGAAACTACCGTCCGGGCGCTTGGCTTCCGACAACCACACACGCGGTAGCGGAGGATTGACGTTAAAGCTACCGCCCACGTCCGTTTTCTTTTCTTCCCAGTAGCGAAGTGCTTTTTCGCCTGTCATCAAGTCGCTATAACCGCCTGCGTCATACACGGCCCACGCGTGCCCGGCGAGAAATGCCTTTTTAACACCTTCGACGTCGGCTGAAAAACCGAATCGCGTCAGGCATCCGGCCGTGACCTTGCTGATGATTTTACCTTGAGCATCGCACGTCAGGCGAGTCCCGTTACGCGGTGAGACATAGCTTTCGCAAAAGACATTCGGGTGCGCGAGCAGTTTATCGATGGCAATTTTCGTTTCTTCCAATTCGGGGCGAACGGCGCCGCGGCAATACGCATTGATGTGCGCTAAGTGCAACGGAGCGCTTCCTGCCATATCCACCGCCTCGACCATGCCCTCGATATTCGAGCCGTGTTCGGTTGTTCCCGCATGCCAAGCCACATAGCAGCCGCGCTCCAAAGCCGTCTGAATGAGTTCGGAAGAAACGGTGGGGGTCAGAGGGTAGTGTCCGCCCAAAAGTTTGACGCCGAAGGCCCCGTCTTTCAGGCTTTTTTCAATTAAATCGACCATCTCGGCCTTAGTGGGCGAAGATGTCTTAAAGGTAAAGGGCGGTGAGGCAAACTGCAAAATTGCAACATTTAGCCCTGCCCCGTACTCGGGGATGTTATCGAGGATGTCGTCTAAGGGCCCTGCCATATCCAGGCACGTTGTCACACCGCTTCGCGCCAGCATGCGATGCCCGTAAAAAGAGCCCCACATTGAACCCAAATGCACGTGACTATCGATAATGCCCGGTTGCAAGACCTTGCCGGAAAAATCGTATTCCGTCTCGGTCTTACCGGTAATATGCGGAGCCACTTCGGCAATTTTTCCGTCCTGAACGGCAACATCAAAGACGCCGTTTCGGCCGTTTAAGGGATCGACAACATGCGCACCGCGGAAGATTATTTGGAACATAACCAGCTCCTCTTAAAAAGGAAGAAAACGGGAAGAGGATGCCGACAAGGGCCATCCCCTGCTCAGGTCCCTATGCTAACACCGACGAGAAATCTTCGCCCTTGAAAAAAGAGGGCTTTTTAGCGACCCTTGGCCCAGGAAAGCCAAACGACGGCCCCTAAAATAAGCACAATGCCGATGGATTCGGCCGTACCATACGAAACGCCGAGGATTAAGACGGAAAGAACCAGGCCGGAAAGCGGTTCCAAACAGCCTAAAAGGCTTGCGATGTTAGCCGTCACGTATTTCATGCTCTCTAGGAAACAACAAAAGGCCACAACCGTCCCGACAATCACGACATACATGTAACAAGAAATCGAAAGCGGCGTCCAGACGACCGTCGCACTCCAAGGTGAATACAGAGCACACATGACGGCGCCCGAAAGGACGCTTGCCCATCCGACGGACTTTAAGACACCGACACGATTTAAAAGGTGCCGACAAAAGAGCGTTCCGAACACGCCGGCCATATTCGAACCGATGGCCCAAGCGAGACCAATTAGGGAAAAATCTATCGTGTTGATTTCCCCCTTAGTTCCCAAAAGCGCCACCCCGATAAAGCACAAAATGACGCTCGCCACCTCGCACGTATTCATCGCATAGTGCTCGAAAACGCGCATGTAAAAGAGAACTAAGGCCGGGCCGGCTGCAACGACAACGGCTGCCGTTCCGGCGTTGGTGTAGCGAATCGCTTGGAAAAATGCGTACTGCGTCAAAAGAAGGGCTGCGCCGTAGATGGCCAAATCAATCCAATTTCGAAGACCGCCGACGCGAAACACATTGACGCCGCGCAAAAGCTCGAAAACAAGAATGATGAGTCCGGCGCCGAACAGCCGTCCGCACACAAGATCTGTCGGAGCAAACTCAAAATGCTCAAAGAGATACTGGGCTGCCACGGCCATCGAACCCCAGGACAGACCTGCGATGCCCGCGAGCGTAATGCCGATCGTTGTTTTACGCATACTGAGAATTCTTGCCGGATTGAACTACCGGGCAGACAAAAAAACGCCCGAAGGGCGTCTTTATGGTGGCCAGAGGCGGAATCGAACCGTCGACACGCGGATTTTCAGTCCGCTGCTCTACCAACTGAGCTATCTGGCCACTTTTCAGGAGTCCGAACTATATCGACCTTTACTCGGATTTGCAAGATTCGACGCGCCTGAATTCGAACACCGCCTCCTGCTTGCTGCTCCGTAAAACTCCCAATAATTTCCCAAAGTCTTCCTCGGAAGAGAGTTTTTGCCCTCTTCCGAGATACCGACAAATATTACGACAAAAGACTCATCGTTTTCGATACTACCATTGCCATCCCATGCCGACCGAGGCTCCGTAATGTCCTTGGGAGTTGCCGCTCCCCGAAGCCTTAATCACATAGCGCCCGTTGTCGGTGACATGCGAAAAGCCGAAGGCATAACCGGACTGTCCGCGATAGGTGCCGCCCGAAATCGCCATCATGCTCTTTCCGGGCAGATACGCCTGCGGTAATCCTGCCGTTGCAATGGCCATCGCAATACCGGCCTGAGCATCCTTTTCAACCGAATGCACCTGACGGAACACGTTATTTACAGCTGTATTGAGCTGTGCAACGTTCACGGCATCAGTTGCCCGAACGCCGGGAGCGACATTGGAAATCGTGCGATTGGCTGCATCAATGCCGCTTTCGGCGATGACAGGACCTGAATTGCCGACACGTACACCTTCGGAGGAAAGATGCACGTTTTGTGCAACATGAACTTCATTGACGGAAACTGAATCGTTAAGGGACACGGTGTATTCCGTACCGTTATCGGTCTGAGCCGATTGTTCAACCGTAATGTTTCCGTTTTCTTTGGCTTTGACCGAGACCTTGGATTGATTTAACCGGCTGTTTAACTGAGAGACATTGACAGCATCCGTGGCATTAACGCCATCGGCGACATTTGTGATGACCTTGTTGCCTGCATTAATACCGTTGTCTTTGGTCATGGACGGACCACCGGCGATAGAAACGCCGTTGCTCGAAATGGTGGTGTCGCCTGTCTTGACCTCAGTAAATTCGATGTTCTCATTCAAAGACACGGTGTATCTCTTTCCACCGTTTCCCACATCATCCGAAGTGGCAACGCTAATTCCACGACCGGCAGCTACGGAGGATTTATTCCTCTTAATCTCTTCATTCATTTGACCGAGATTGACTGCGTCCGTGTCAGCTTCCGCTCGACCCACATTTGTAATCTTCTTTCCTGCCAGATGGACACCATCGGCATCCATAGACGGACCGGCATCCCCAATTTGCACCTTGTTGGCTTTTACTGTTTCCGTTGCAAGCTTCGTGAATGTGTGCTCTTCGTTTAGGCTAACGGTATAGGTTGTACCGTTTTCTGAATCCGAAGCCGCATCCACCTTAATGCCGTCATTTCCTGCAACAACCTTGGCCGTGTTGGCCTTGACATGAGCTTCCATTTGTTGGACGTTGACGGCATCGGTACCTTCTGTTCCGGCTTGGACGTTCTTGATTTGCTGTCCGCCGGCACTGATGCCGTTTGTTGTGAACTTGGGTCCATTTAATCCCCCAAGTTCCAAACCGGTATTTGTTAGTCGTGCACCGGCCGTTCCGAACACAAGACTGCCGGTCTCTCCAATCACAAGACTGCCTGTCGTAACCTGATTGAAACTCACATCCTGCTTAAGGCTCAATGAATAATTGAACCCATTGTTCGTTTCTGTCAGCGTAGGCTGTTCTATGTTTCCATCTGTTGGAACAGAAATTGTTGTCCGAGCATTCTTGAGTTGCATGAAATTGACGGCGTCAGTATCGGCGTCACCAGCACCCAAGTCCGTAATTTTCTTGTTTCCAGCCTTAATTCCGGATGTGGTCACGGATGGATTTCCCGTGCCAAGCACTAAGCCCGTTTTTGTCAGACTTACATTGGTGAGGATGTACAAGCCATCCGCTTTGAGATGTGTTCCAAGAGGTGACGTTGTACTAGAAACGGAAATGCCCTCTGTCGACAATACTGTCTTTTTTTCAGGAGAAGGATTGGAATCCTTAAGAGTGACCATCGAGGTTCCAATGAGATTGAGCCCAGTAGTATCCAGAGATGCAGACGAACCGACTTTGAATTCGGAAGCTGTAACCGTACCCGAAAAATCTTGATCGTCGTTTAGCAAAACAATCGGTTTCATTGGATCTGTTTTGCTTACAGAAACACCCTTTCCTGCCACGATATCTGTTTTCGGCAACTTACTGGTATCCAATCCCAACGTGTAGGTAATA
The DNA here is from genome assembly GCA_900544335.1 of uncultured Sutterella sp. Classification (GTDB taxonomy): domain Bacteria; phylum Pseudomonadota; class Gammaproteobacteria; order Burkholderiales; family Burkholderiaceae_F; genus Duodenibacillus. The sequence continues at coordinate 72,528 of UQUS01000001.1, read as the reverse complement.
CCGTCGGCTGTCTTGCTTTCTGTCTTGGTGAGAAGATTTGATTCCAACTCAAGTTTGGTCTGACTCGCTTTAAGCTGCGCCACATTCACAGCATCTGTGTCTTCTGAACCGGCTGCGACGTGGATAATCTGGCGAGTTTTTTCACTTCCTTCTGTGCCACTTCCGACGGAAACAGCGCCCAACGCGGATTTCCATGTCGGAGTTGGAGTACTCGTAATCTTTCCGACAGAAGGAACATAGCCCGTTTGCCCTGAGGCACGATTTGCAACAGAGTCAGCCCCCAATGCCACGCCATAAGTGGCTTGGGCTTTGGCGTAGCGGCCCAAGGCTACACCATTCTCGTAAGAAGCTTCTGAAGAAGAACCAATTGATAAACTCCCGGCGTTCGAGGCGGAAGATTGAAACCCGAGAGCGATGCTTCTATTCCCCAAGGCCTGAGCGGAAGACCCGAAAGCTATACTGTCGTAATGAGATGCATTTGCACTAGATCCAATCGATATGCTTCCGTCTTTCAAGGAGGAGGATTTAAACCCAAGGGCTATGCTTTGAGATTCTGTAGCTTGCGCCTCCTTTCCGAAAGCTATGCTGTTTTTCCCTGATGCGGTTGAATTATTTCCGAATGCTAGGCTGTAGAACTCTGAGGCGTTGGCTTGCAATCCGAGGGCTATGGCAGAATAGTGGGCTTTTGCACTAGCACCTATCGCTAGCCCGAGTGAAGAGGTAGTTTCTGCATTCTCTCCGATAGCAATGCCTTGAACGAATGTCGCCTTTGCCTTCTTGCCGATAGCAATGCCTCTTGACCCAGTTGCGTCTGCTTCAGCACCTATAGCAACAGATTGTCCCTCATCTGTAGGTTGCCGATCCCCTGCTTCCGAACCTGCTCCAATAGCGATGGAACCGCTGTTATTTACCTGGCCTCCGACAACTGTGTAGGTACCCGCTTGAGCCCCCCCGCCAAAAATGCAAGTGTTATCAATGAAGTAGCCGTATATTTCCGTTTCATCATGTTCTCCTGAATAAATATTTTTTCTTTGCCGATTCGCCGAATACGTCAGCTACCTACCGCAACTTTTTCCCGCCTTTCCTCGTGGTGAATCGAAACTTTCCTGCTCCTTTCCGGGATTTAATAAAAATGCCCGAAAACTCGACGAGCACAATCTCATCGCACCCGTCTGCAATGCCCTGAATCGTACCAACTTTCACTCAGGCTTTGGCTCAAAACGTTTCTCATATTTGCACGCGTTTTAGAAAACAAACACCTCTTCTTAAACCCCGCATTTTTTAGCGACACGTCAAACTGGAATCTTCCATCGTAAGTCTTCCTCCCGAGAGCCTCTTCAACTTTCCCCATGTCGCACCGTCGCAGTGCCTCTCTTTATAATCGCGATGAATTGACAAAGGACTATCAGGAGCCGGACAACCGGTTCCCGCATTTTTGCACCATGGATATTTTCTGCCTCGGACTAAACCATACGACCGCTCCCGTCGCCATACGTGAGCGCGTTGCCTTTTCCGAAACAGAATCGGAGTCCTGTGTTAAAACACTTTTAACCCGATTAAAGGGACGCGAGTCAGGGGCTCTTAAAGAAGCCTTGATTCTTTCCACGTGCAACCGCATGGAAATCTACGGCGTTGCCGAAGATTGCACACGGATCCTCCCGCTTCTTACTGACTTTCTTTCAGAAACCAAAGGCGTAACGACTCGAGAACTTGAACCCTATCTCTACACGTTTACCGGGGAGCAAGCCGTCTTGCACGCCTACCGCGTTGTCTCGGGCATTGACTCGATGGTCCTCGGGGAAACGCAAATTGCCGGGCAAACCAAAAAAGCCGTACAGCAGTCCCGCAAGGCAGGCGGTCTGGGGCTTTACCTAAATCACCTCTTTGAAACGGCTTTTTCCACCGCTAAACTCGTGCGCTCGCACACGACAATCGGACGCAATTCCGTCAGTCTTGCTTCGGCGGCCGTTCGTCTTGCCGAACGCCTTTTCGGGGACTTATCGCAGCGTCGCATTCTTTATATCGGCGCAGGCGAAATGATTGAACTGTGCGCGGCTCACTTCGGGGCGCGCAATCCCAAAGAGATTACCGTAGCAAACCGCTCGCTTAATCGCGGGCAGGCTTTAGCCGCCCGCTACAAAGGAACGGCTATTCGCCTTCAGGACTTACCCGATGTCATCAGTCACTACGATATCATCGTTTCCTGCACGGCTTCGGCTTTGCCGATTCTCGGTCTCGGAATGCTGGCTCGCGCCGTCAAAGAAAGAAACCGCGAACCGATTTGTATTATCGATTTGGCTGTCCCGCGTGATGTCGAGCCCGAAGTGCGCGACCTAGCCGATGTGTTTGTCTACACCATCGACGACTTAGGCAATATCGTTCAAGCCGGAAAAGAAAGCCGCACGGGCGCTGTAAAAAAAGCCGAGGAACTCGTTGCCTTACGCTTGGAAGAATTCCTGCGCTGGCAAAAAGCACGCCGCGCCGTCGGGTCGGTTCTGACCTTACGCGAAAGAGCCAAGGCCCTCGGAGATGCCGAATATCGACTCGCTCGAAAAGCCCTAGCCGCCGGCGTCGATCCCGATACGGTTCTCAAGCGCCTGACTCGCAATCTGACACGCAAATTTGCGCACGATCCGACCGTCTTTTTAAAGACGTGTGCAGACAAAACAGCAACCGGCGAAGCGACTGCCGTGGCGGACTTTTTCCGCCCGCACCGCAATTAGCCGTTTATACTTTTTAATTTATTTTCTGATTTTCTCCGACCATGATGAAAGACAGCATGCGCAGCAAACTCCTCGGACTTTGCCGTCGCCTTGAAGAAATCGATGCCATGCTTGCCTCCCCTGAGGCAACCAACGACATGAATCGCTTCCGCGATTTGTCGTGCGAGCGCGCAGAAATCGAGCCTCTGACGATAAAAATGAAAGAGTACGAGAAGGCCGAAGCCGACATTGCCGCCGCCAAAGAGTTGGCTCAAGACCCTGATATGCGCGAACTTGCTCAAGAGGAAATCGAACTCGGAGAAGAAAAACTTCAGGCCCTGGAAAAAGATATGGAACTGATGCTCCTTCCGACTGACCCGAACGACAAACGCAACATCTATTTGGAAATTCGAGCCGGCACGGGCGGCGATGAATCGGCTCTTTTTGCCGGGGACCTTCTTCGCATGTACATGCGCTATGCAGAGCGGCAGGGCTGGAAAGTTGAAATCGCCAGCAAAAACCAAAGTGACTTAGGAGGCTATAAAGAAGTCATCTGTCGGATTATCGGCGAAGGGGCGTACTCAAAACTTAAATTCGAATCGGGCGGACATCGTGTGCAGCGCGTCCCGGAAACGGAAGCCGCCGGTCGAATTCACACCTCGGCCTGCACGGTTGCCGTTTTGCCGGAACTCGATGAAGTCGAAGCAGTCAAAATTAACCCGGCCGACCTGCGCATCGATGTGTATCGCGCCTCAGGCGCCGGTGGTCAGCACGTGCAAAAGACAGACTCGGCCGTGCGTATCACGCACATTCCGACAGGACTTGTTGTCGAATGCCAAGACGAGCGCAGTCAGCACCAAAACAAGGATAGAGCGATGGCGATTCTTGCGAGTCGCCTCTATGCGGCTGAAGTGGAAAAGCAACGCAGTGACCGCGCCAGCGAACGCAAAAACCTTGTCGGTAGCGGCGATAGAAGCGAGCGCATTCGTACCTACAACTATCCGCAAGGGCGCGTAACCGATCACCGCATCAACCTGACGCTGTATCGCTTGGATGCCATCATGGACGGAGACCTAGATGAAATCATCACGGCTCTGACAACCGAGCACCAAGCCGAACTTTTGGCCGAACTCGGTGAGGCTTGATGGCAACGGCTGCCGACTTGCTGCAAAGCGCGACGGGAGTACCCCGTAGCGACGCATTACTCTTGCTCGCAAAACTGCTCGGTGTCGCCAAAGAACGCCTCATTGCGCACCCCGAAACCGTCGTTTCCGAAAAAACGCAAGCCACGTTTTTCGATTGGATTGAGCGTGTCCGAGGGGGCTTTCCGACAACCTATCTTTTGGGCACCCAATCCTTTTGGGGACGAGACTTTATCGTCACCCCAGATGTTCTCATTCCGCGCCCGGATACGGAAACCGTCATTGAAACCGTTCTTCATCTTGTCGATTCCCAAAAGCCCTTCTCAATTCTTGACCTCGGAACCGGAAGCGGCGCCATTGCCGTGACGCTAGCTAAAGAACTTCCGAGCGCACGTGTGACAGCCACCGACATCAGTGACCGCGCGCTTGCCGTTGCCAAAGAAAACGCACGCCGTTTAGGGGCGACGATTTCCTTTTCCTTAGGTAACTGGTTCGAGTCTCTTTCCGGGCACCATCAGTACAACGTCATTGTTTCCAATCCGCCGTACATTCGACCCGATGACACCCATTTAAGGGGCCTGCGTTTTGAGCCACGAGGGGCCCTAACCGATGATGTCGACGGACTCACGTGCATCCGAACGTTGATTGCAGGAGCCGCTCCCTATTTGGTCTCAGGGGGACTCCTCGTTTTAGAACACGGCTATGATCAAGCCTGTACCGTGCGTGCACTTTTTAATCAAGACGGTCGGTACGAACCGGCCGAAACCGTCAAAGATCTTGCCGGTAACGATCGCGTTACCTATGCGCGAAAGCACCTTTGTTAGACAAGGAGGGGCTATGCAAATCACTCAAATTCTTTCCTACACCGATTCCTTGTTGCATCCGAACGAGTACAAGGACTACGCCCCCAACGGTCTTCAGGTTCAAGGCGACGGTCGAGAGATTCGGAAAATTGCCCTTGCCGTCACGGCCTCATTGGCCGCGGAAAAAGAAGCCGTCCGTATCGGAGCCGATGCACTTTTCGTTCACCACGGCTGGTTCTGGAAGCACGACGATGCGCGCATTGTCGGAATTCGACACGCCCGCATTGCCACGCTTTTAAACTCTGGTCTTGCCCTCGTTGCGTATCACCTCCCGTTAGATGACCATCCGGAATTCGGCAATAACGCCCTTTTCGGGAATGCCTTAGGGTTTACGACCACGGGGCGCTTCGGGCAAGACAATCTCGGCTGGACGGGATTGACGGAAAAAGAGCTTTCCCTTCAAACTCTTACCGAAACCATTACCCGCGTGCTCGGACGTCAGCCTCTTGTCGTCGGACCGACAACGCGTCCGATTCGGCGTGTTGCTTGGTGCACGGGAGCCGCTCAGGATTATCTGGAAGAAGCAGCCGAGTGCGGCGCCGATGCCTACCTTTCCGGAGAAATCTCCGAGAGAACAACGCATATCGCCCGAGAGACCGGCATCCCGTACTTTGCCTGCGGACACCACGCAACGGAACGATTCGGCATTCAAGCTCTCGGTCGCAAAATCACGGAGCAGTTCGGGATTGAAACCCGCTATATCGAGATTGACAATCCCGTGTAGCGACAAAAGGGCGTAAACCCATTTCGGCATCCGATTCTCATAAATTGCCGAGGACGGTTATTTTTCATTTTATATCATAGAGTTATGCGCATTTTTCAGCAGAAAAATGCCTACTTTCTTATAATTGCGTCTCTTTCGGTTAGAGTGCCTCTTTTTGCCCTTAGCCGATGGTCTTTTCTTTATAAGGACTGCACTTATATGATGGTTTTGTATTCGGGTTCGACCTGTCCGTTCTCTCACCGTTGCCGTTTCGTGTTGTGCGAAAAGGGCTGTGATTTTGAAATCAACGACATCGACATGTTCAACAAACCGCCGGAAATCGATGCGATGAATCCGTACGGGGAACTGCCGATTCTTATCGAACGGGATTTGACACTGTATCAGTCGACCATCATCAACGAATACATCGATGAACGGTTTCCGCATCCGCAGTTGATGCCGGCCGATCCGATTCAGCGTGCCAGAGCGCGTCTTTTTATCTACACCTTCGAGCGCGAACTCTTTAGTTTCGTGCGCGTTTTAGAGCGTCGGGAAGAAACGGAGATTCGCAAGAAGGTCGCGCGCGACCAGATTCGCGAACAACTCGTACAGCTCTCGCCGGTGCTTGCAAAGAATAAGTTCCTGATGGGCGATGACTTTACGATGCTCGACATCACGCTCGCCCCGCTTCTTTGGCGTTTGGACCACTATGAAATCGAAATGCCCCGAAGCGCTGCCCCGCTTTTAAAGTACGCCGAAAGTGTCTTCTCGCGCAATGCCTTCATCGATTCGATGACGCCTTCCGAAAAGGTCATGCGTCGCTAATCGGAACGCCTTGCAACCGGTGGAGTTTTCTATGCGTGATGTCTATATCGGTCCGCTCTCGAAAGAATCCTTCCGAGTGCACGCCGTGCGTGCACTCTTGGATTGGTGCGAAGACGAGGGCTACACCCCGTACGTTGCCGTTTCCGTCGATGACTCCTGCGTGGTTCCGCGCGAGTACGTCAATTCGGACAATACGATTGTGCTTTGCGTCTCGACGCTCGCGACACGCGACTTTGAACTCGATAAAGACGGTATGCGCTTTAAGACACGGTTCGGTGAAGCGGTCTGCGCCATTGATATTCCGCTTTGCCGTATTGCGGCTGTTTTCCCGAAAGAGAACACCGATCTAGTCAGTTACTTCCCTGTCACGACAACGCCCGAGCCGAAGAAAACCAAGCCCGAAAACGATATCCCCGTTTTCACCAAACTTTGAGCGTAATTCTGTAGAATTGCGCCCGTTGCCCTAATAGCTCAGTTGGTAGAGCAATCGCCTTGTAAGCGATAGGTCGTCTGTTCGAGTCAGTCTTGGGGCACCAGATTTTCCGACCCGAGTGATGTGATTTCACTCGGGTTTATTGTTTGAATCGGGCCCATCGAGCGCCCATTCATAGACCGGACGGATGGTGATTTTTTCACCCTCATACTCTACATTACCTGACTCGTGATCCGTTAAGATCAGCAAATTCCGGCAGCGTGTCAGCTGTGAAGCAAGCCTCAATCCCTTAAATTCTCTCTTCCGGGTTTTTTCGTTGTTTATATCATATGAAACCTGAATCGCTTGCAGTGTGACATTGCCTCGACAGACAAGAAAATCACATTCCCCTGCGCGCTCGTGCAAATAATAGATATCGTATCCTCGACTTTTGTACCGACGCAAAAGTTCCAAATAAACACAGGTTTCAAGTCGCCAACCTAGATTTTCTCCGGCGAAAGCATTATCTCGCTCGTTCATTAGCGACATATCAATCGGATATAGCTTCTCTTGCGTCATGCGCAATTTGCTTTTCTTCGAATACTTACGCAATCCAGATAACAGAAATGCCCTTTGAAGGAAGAGAACATAATTGCGCACAGTTTGCGCTGTTTTGAACTCAAAAGTTTGAGCCAATTTAGTCGTGCTCACAATGACCGGAGCAACATTGAGCAAGTGATTGGTTAAGTTCTCAAATGTAGCCCTATACGAAACGGCAAATCGTTGTTCAATGTCTCTGTGCAAGATATCTCTGACCAAAGATCGAATGTACTCCCCCTTGTTGGCCACTTGCATCAGCTCAGGAAATCCCCCTTGAGCCATATATTGATCAAAGGCCGCCCGCAAAATCCCCGTGATTTTGGTTGATTTCGGACCCGTTTTGATGCTCTCTACCTCACAAAAGTTTGAAAAGGAAAACGGGAAAAGACAAACAACATTCGTTCTCCCCGTCAAGTGCGTTGCAAGGTCACTACTGAGCAATTTGGCACTCGATCCGGTGAGAAGGACATGTTTGCCGATGCGCAAAAGACGATTAACAAACAAGGGCCAACCCTGAATATTTTGGATTTCGTCAAAGAAAAAATAATCGACATCTCCGTTAACTTTGTACAAAACCTCAAGAACGTCATTGAGTTGTTCAGTGCCGAAATCCATGAAGCGTTCGTCGTCCCAGTTAACGTAACCGTATTTGACCTGTGCCTTCTCCATAGCCTGGAAACACAAGGTCGATTTTCCACTACGACGAACACCGATGACCACTTGCGCCTGAGGACTTCGAAAATCGATGCGTTCAAGTTCGCATCGATAACAAAGGCGTTCGGTCCTTCGTTGCTCTAACTCTTCTTGCTGATCCAACAAAATCTGCTCTAGAACCCGCTTATCCATAGCGCTTCCTTGCCCGTTTAATTGAATAGCTTATTTTACCGTTTTTGCACTTCTATCGATAGCTTATTTTACAAAAATATGCCATCTGGCAATAGCTTATTTGCAAGGAATCGTTGAGTAGCGATAGCGCATTTGATATTCCTGAGCGTGCTTGACCGTGTTTTCCCGTGTGACCGAATGCGTTGACAGACAAGCCTTCTCCAAAGATGCGGAGTCCGGCCAAAGAAAATCAGCCTCTCGGCAACCGAGTGCGTCACAGCCCTTTCGTTACGCGTTTTCAGGAAGAATCTGTACCTTAAGGCTCCCAACACCTTCAACGAAGCCTTCAAACAAATCGCCGATTCCGGCATCCGGCACATTGACGGGAGCACCCGTAAAGACAATGTCTCCGGCTTGAAGCTCCCAGTAGCGAGAAATCTGAACAAGGAGTTCGGCCGGTGAAGCAATCATAAAATCCGTACTCGAGTCTTGCATCAACTCGTTATTCCGATAGAGGCGAATGGCAACCGCACTCGGAAGTTTTGTTCTTTGCGCCGGGCAAACGGCACTGACGGGGGCACCGCCGTCAAGAGTCTTCATCAAATCCCACGGAGCTCCGTCAGGTCGATCTTCCAAAGCAAGGCGGCGAGTGAAGTCATAGCCGACGCACCAGCCCCAGATGCAATCTTTTGCCTGGTCCAGTGTCAGGTTTCGACCGCCTTTACCCAAACAAGCAACGAGTTCAAATTCCGGAACTATCTTGGACGTGCGCGGCGGCATCGGCCACAGATAGGTTGCCCCGTCTTGTACCGGGACGATGCAATCCGGAGACTTTAAAAAAACCGGCGGATTAAATCCTTTTTTTTCTTCGCACGTGGCTATATCGGGCGCATAGTTCTTAGCTGCTCCGTAAACACGACGAACGGGGAAAAAGTCAGAGGTATCCCGAACGGGAATAACGGCTTGCGCAACAGGGGCAAAAAGAAACGGCATCTTGATTCTCCAAAATCGGCGGCACGGACCGACAAACGCCTCGACCTTGTCATCCATACGAATCGCGAGAATACACCTGAGAAAGAGCCCGGTACAACGCCGTGGGATGGCAAGAAAGAAAGCGTGCCTTTTGACAATCGGAAACTGGACGGACAAAGCGCGCGTCGGGTACGTTTCCGAAGATTTTTACCCTTGAAAAAAGAAAGTATAACAAAAGGTTATGCCTTTGCAAATCCTTTTTTCAGACTCTTTAACCACTTCTCAACTTGTGTCAAATAATACGTAAAAATACTTAGATTCAGGCGGCCCTGCACCATACACTGATTGCGTTTTCCAGTCGGGAAAAGGGAAACAACCAACCTTTTGAAAGGAGAAGTGTATGAAGAAGTCTACGGTCGCCAAGTGCGTTACCGCCGCTTTGGCCTTTGCTTTTGCCGCCTCGTATGTGAGTGCTGCGCCCCATATCGGCAAAGAATATCGTCTGAAGAAAGTTGTTCAAGTCGAAGGTCGTCAAGGCATCGCTGCTGACGATAAATATTTCTACGTGTCCGACACGGCCGGCCTGTATAAGTATGACCGCAACTGGAAGCTCGTGAAAAAACGCGTTCGCACGAAGACCGACGGTCTTTTCCCGCATCCGGAACTTGCCAATCACTTCGGTGACATCGACGTGCATGACGGAAAGATTTACACGGGTAACGAACACTTTAACCTCGGCCGCGGCGAAAACATCTGCGTTTCGATTTATGACGCCGAAACCTTAAAGTGGATTGAAGATATTCCTTGGTCTGCCGAGTCCGGTCAGGTCGAAGTCTCCGGTGTTGCCGTAGACCGCGAACGTAACCTCGTTTGGCTCTCGGACTGGGTCGACAGCCGCTATGTGTATGCCTACAGCCTGGAAACCAAGAAGTACTACACCAAGGTCCAGTGCCGTCCGAATCCGTACTGGTGCCAGGGTATCTTCATTGCTGACGGCAAGATGATTCTTTCTGCCGACGACGGCGAATCGACCTATCACATCGCCGATAACCTTTACATCATGGACATCACGGGCGTTCCCTACACCGGCCTAGTCAACGGTACGGAACCAGTTAAAGAAACACCGTGGTCGGTTAAGACCGATACCAACGGCAAGGTCGTGAAACGCACGGGCCTCGTTGCGGGCGGCGCTGCTGCCGGTCGCGTTGAACTGTTCCGTGAAATGACCGATTTCCGCCGTGCCGGCGAAATCGAAGGTGTGTGCATTGACCCGGTCACACAAGACTTGCTCGTTTTGAATAACCGCGGCACGCAGATCATCCTCGGTATGAGCCAGGGCCCGTTCAAGGACGAAGGCTATACAAAGGAAATCCACGAAGTCTATATCTACGAAAAGATTAAGTAATTCTTTTCGCTTGACCTGATACTGTTCCCATGCGGCGGCTGAAAAGTCGCCGCATTTTTTACCGTTGCGTCGCAAAACCGACCTTGGTGATGCCGGCATGCTTCACGAGATTCAGTAGCGAAATCACGTCCCCGTACCGGCAGGCTTGATCGGCATTAATCTCGGCAAAGGCCTGAGGATTGACGGCCGCCTGAGTCAGCGTTGCCGTGAGTGCTTCCTGCGTTACGGCCTTTCCCTCCAGGTAATACGATCCGTCTTCTTTCATCACGATATCGATGCGGTGTGGCGTTTCTTTTAACGCCTGAGCTTGCGATTGCGGCAAATTAACGGGGATACTCAAGCGCATCACCGGAACCGTCACGATAAAAATCACCAAAAGCACGAGCATCACATCGACTAAGGGCGTGACGTTAATCTCGCTTAAATCGCGCATCGGGTCGGTCATTTTTCACCCTCCGAGACCATCTTTGCTCCGGTTCTCTTCCAGCAATGCAGGCGCACCCACCAGGCCGAAACATCGGAAGATACGGCGCGCGTGACGTGCACGAAAAAGTTGTACCCGATGGCGGCCGGAATTGCGACGGCAATACCGGCCGCCGTCATCACCAGGGTCTCCCCGACGGGACCTGCGACTTGGGCGATGCTCGGCACGGCATTGACGGCCGAAAGCGCCGTCATCGTGTGGTAAATCCCGACAACCGTTCCGAACAACCCAACAAAAGGCGCCGTTGCCGCAATCGTCGATAAGGCCCCGAGGCCACTCGTCAGCGCCTTTAAAAACTCATCTTCCTGCACCTTGCGCTGTTCTTGCATTAAAACGCGGTTCCCGTCTGCCATATGAAAGGCCCCTTGGGAGGCCTCGGCAAACTGTAGCCACCGATTGTTCGGCGCTTTCTTTCGCATCGACTCGATGCTATCGGACGAAGAAAACGCCGCATAGGCCTCGCGTTTTTGACGGTAAGCACGGAAAAACACAAACGCCTTGACGCAAATGACCGTCCAGACAATCACGGACATCACAAAAAGCACAAGTGCCGCACACACAATCCACGCATCGCTTTGTGCGAGAAAAAGCATCCAAGACGAAAATGCGTTTGTCATACCAATCTCCGTTTACCTGTCCATCTGAAAAAGAATTCGTACCGTACACCAACGCGAAAGAGCCCGCCCGTCCCTGTCGCGTGCCGGAGTAAATCTCCAGCGTTTCACGGCGTTTAACGCCGCCTGATCGAAAGCCTCACTGCCACTACTCTCGCGTACCCCCGCTTGTGAAACTCGCCCGGAATCGTCAACAAAAAGGGCGAGCATCACGCGCCCCTCGCGCCCTTGCCGCCGTTCGATGGGAGGATACAACGGGCGAGGCGCATAGACCGGTCGCGCTGCCATCACAACGCTTTCTTCCTTTCCGGCCGTCAAATCCGGGGCCTGCGATACCTGTGCGGTTTTTTGAGGCTCTTGAATCTGAGAGGTCGACGCCGAGACGACGGCATTATTATTTGCCACCGGCGACGGCGCCTTTTTCTTCGTGTGTTTCGAGGACTTTGGAGTGGCTTTCGGCACGAAAGAGGCCACAGAAGGAGAAATGAGCCGATTGGCTGCGCTTTCGAGAACTCGAACGCCGACGATTTCAAAAATCTGGCTACTCCGCCCGACCGACAGGCTCTCTGTTTTAAAAAACGTCAGGAAAAGAACCCCGTGCAGCGCGATGATCAAAAGTGCGGTTCCGACCCAAACACGCCTTGTCCGACTCATCGCGCCTCGCCTTTACTCAAAAGCCTGACGAGGACAAGGAAAGCCGTGGCCGTTAAAACGACGCACGCTCCCGTCGGAATGGAAAAAAGACCGGCCAGGAAAAGCCCGACCACACTGGCGCCCATCCCCCAAAGCCCCGAGACAATAAACATCGTCTTAAGGCTTTTTGAGGTCTGAAGCGCCGTTGCCGCCGGCGTCACGATTAAGGCATAAATCAAAACCCCGCCGACGGCCTTAAGCGCCACGGCAATCACCAGTCCCATGATGAGCATCATCGCAAGCGTGAGTTCTCGGACGGGAATTCCGCTTGCTTGCGCGGCATCTTTCTGACTGATGACAGCCTCGATTTCTTTGAAGAAAAGGGCGATAAATCCGATGAGCAAAACGGCACATAGTCCCATCCAGATTAAATCCGTTCGACTGGCCGTTAACAGATTGCCCCACAGGAAATTCAGACCCTCGGCACGCGAGCCCGGCAAAAGACCGAGCACGAGCATCGAAAGGCTGAGCATCACGGAAAAAATCACACCGACGACCGTATCGGTCGAAACCCGTAAGCGCCGACTCCAGACCTGCACGCCGGCCGTTACCCCGACCGAGCCGACAAAACCGCAAAGAGCGGGCGGAAAGCCGAGCCAGACGCCGATGAGAGCTCCGGCGAAAGCTGCATGCGAAACGCAAATACCGATAAAGCTCATGCGAAGGAGCACGACAAACACGCCGAGTAGACCGCACGTTAATCCCGAAATAACGGCCATAGCCAAGGCTCGCTGCATGAATTCGTAGGTCAGAAGCTCTTGCATCGGCTCTGTCCTTAAAAGAGCGCGATCTGCCGCCCGTTGTGTTCGAAAACATCCACGGGGGTGTCATAAAGACGCGAAAGGACATCGCCATTCATCGCTTCTCGCGTTGTCGAGACGTGCACGAAAGAGCCGCTTTTGAGCATCGCCGTATGCGTTGTGATGTGGGAAACGGCATTTAAGTCATGGGTTGCCATCACAACCGTCAATCCGAGCGTCTTTTGAAGCGAGGCAATGAGTTCCAAGATATCCCGTTGAGCCTGCCAATCCAAGGCTGCCGTCGGTTCATCAAGAAGCATAAGTTCGGGCTCTTGCGCCAGAGCCCGTGCGATAGCCGCGCGTTGCTTTTGCCCGCCCGAGACGCCCCCTAAGGGTCGATCTTTGACATCCGCTAGACCGACGCGCTCAATGGCTTTGAGCGCCAGAGCTTTTTCGCGCGCTCCGGGTCGATGAAAGAGACCGAGTTTGGAGAACGTCCCGGCTAAAACCGCCTCGTAAACCGTCACGGGAATTTTTCGGTCCACTTCCACCATTTGAAAGACGTGGGCAATCTTGGTGCGCACGCGGTGTAAATTGGTCCGCGTCACTTCTTCACCCTGGAAAAAAACGTGACCGGAGGATGCCGGTGTCATCGCATTAAAAAGGCCGAGCAATGTGGATTTTCCCGATCCGTTCGGGCCGATCAGGCCCCAAAACTCCCCGGCCTTAACAGACCACGTCAGAGTGTGCAACACCTCCCGTGCTCCGTATCCGGCGCACACATCAACAAGGGAGGCAATACACTCAGCCATGGATTTAATTTCCCGTTAAAAGGAGCAACTGCTTGATGTTTTCTCGCACTAAAGAAAAGTAATCGGGAACATTGTCGTCCGATTCGGGGAAATTGGAAAGAATCGCCCGCGGGATTTTCAGTTCCTCGGCAATCGGCAGTCCCGCCTCTTGCCCGCTCTGAAGATTTTCTACAACACCGATGGCGCGATGCTTGCGTGCGAGAGCAATCGTCTGGCCAAGCGTCTTCGGATTCATCGATTCGGCGCCTCCGAACGTTGCCGCGACGGAAAAGCCACACCAGGAGACAAAGTCTTTTTGCATGAGCGCCGATACAACGGGTTTTCCGTGAAAACGCGCACGCACGGGAGTAAGGCCATCGGAAAAAGCTTGGATGCGCTCAAGGCGCTTTTGAAGGCGCCCGTAAACCGCGTTGGAAAAATCGGAGGTTTCGCCTTGCACCAGAGTCTTTGCAACGGCGCGACTCGCTTGAATCTGCACATCGGGGATAAGCCAGCTTCCCGAGATAGCGATTGCGTGCGTTCTTGTGCGCAACTGCTCTTTAGCTGCAAATAATTGCGTTAAGCTCGGTAGCGTCATTTGCCTCGGGTGAACGTAAATTCCTTGAGCATTGGCTGCAAACACCAAGTCGGACGCTTTGACATCGGTGTGCCCGGGGCAAGCCGACCCGCTGATTAAAAGCCGCGTCTTGGCGCGCCCTGCCGTCAAGTCCGAAACGATATCTTCTAAAAGGGTCGATCCCAAAACATACGAGCGTTCAAAAAAGCTGCTCAGAGCGCCTTCGGTCACGAAAAGACAGGCTCCTCCAAGCATCAGTGCGCGTCTTGAAATCACGACTTACTCCTTGGTAGCAACCAATAAATACCGCCCCGGCCTATCCTCAAGACGCTTGACGCAAAAGCCCGTCTGCGTCATAAGGACCCGCATCGCCGCCTCTCCGGGAAGTTCATCGCCGAGAACCACCGTACTTTTGGCGTGGTGTCGGGCAATTTCTTCGCGACTTAAAAGATGGGCGATTACAAGACTTCCGGCCGGTTTTAAAACGCGATGAATTTGCTTTAATGCTTTGAGGGGATTGGCAAAGTGCGGAAACGAGGCAAAACAAATCACTCGGTCAAAATCTTCATCAACTAGCGGCAGTGTCTCAACAGCCGACCAGACACACTGAATTTGCCGAGCTGATTTTTTGGCAGCTCCTTTGAGCATTTCTAGCGAGTTATCCAGCTCGACGACAAAGCCGGTCGGACCGAGTCGATCAAGTAGGTACGGCACGAGCACACCCTCGCCGCACCCGACATCGAGAATCTTCTCGCCGGACTCAATCCCGAAGCACTCGACAAGTGCCTCGAGACGCACCCGAACGTCAGCCGGATAACCGCGCTCTTCCCACCCGTGGGCATGCGCGTCGAAAAACGCACGACGCGCATCGGACTTGAGCTGTTCTTCTTGTGTCAAGCTTTCCATTTTGACAAATCACCTAAAAACCGAATTTCACTCCGGCAAATGCCGTAATTCCGGGCATCGGGTAGCCGGCATCCCATGCATAGTCCCGATTGAGCAGATTATTCACGGAAACAAACACTTCCGCATTCTTCGGCAACCCCTGAGGCGGCTCGAATGTGCGCGAAAGTTTGACATTAACCAATAGGAAATCTTTCAGTTTCTTATCCGTTGAATAGCCGAAATTCTGGGACGGACGAGCATTCATTCCGCTCCAAAGATCGGAAACATACATCGCATCGGCATATAACTTCCAAGCGTGCGTGATGTTCCATGTCGCGCCACCCTGAATAAGCCACTTGGGCGAGTACGCAAGGTGCTTGGAAAGCTTTCCTGCACTATCCGTTGCGCGCACGTTCATGTAGGTCACGGCGGCAAAGGTTTTGACATCGGACCCGAAGGACTTTTGGATACTTGCCTCAAGACCGGCGACCTTGTAGCGCCCCACGGGATCGTTCCAGGTAGGAGGCACGTTCGGACTCATGTTAACGCGAAAGCGATCGCGTCCTCGGTCGTAAAAGGCGGTCAGATTGACGGCATTTTCCGGATTGACCATCAGTCCGATTCCCGTCTCATAGTGGTCGACAACTTCTGGCTTAAGAGAGGCCCACGCCTGTGACGAGTGAGACCTCCCACGCACAACGAGCCCTTGCAGGGCAACCGGAGTCGGGTAATTCACGCCGCGTGCGTAGTTTGCATTCCACCGCCAAAGACCGGAGGAGACGACAAGACCTGCCTGCGGGGCAACGACGTCTTTAAATTCACTGTGCGTATAAGAACGCAGTCCGACCGAGGGCGTTACAACAACATCCCCGACTTGCCAGTCGTACGAGACGCTCGCGTACGGAGAAAAGAGCGTCATCGTCGGAAAGTCCCAGTAGGTCGTCGCGCCGCTTTCCTGCATACGCTGCCTATTTGTTGTTTCGGTACGATCTAAATCCATGCCGACTGTCAGGCGCGTCGCCTCGGCAAAAGACCAGCTGTACTTACCCCGGACACCATACAGTTTCATACTCTGTCTGGAATCAGCAAGCTTAGTAACGGTACCACTGATTTTCTTGCGCTCGCCGAGTAGGTCATATTGCGTGTCGTTGTAATAGGTCTTGAGAAACCCCTCCGAACTCTCACGGCGGCTATTGAGCGTTAAGGTAAAAAATGTGGTATCCGTGTCATAGCGGTCAACCGATCGAGCGCCTCCCCTCTTGTCGGGCTGCAGCGTCTGTCCGAGCGTTCTGTTGGCTAAAAACCGTACTTCCTCATTCGGCGTTAATTGCCAGCCGGTATTGAGGTAATAGTTTTGCTGCTGCGCACGCGAGTGGTTGACATGTCCTGCGGTACTGGCCCAGTTTTGCACGGCACTGACGTCAAACCGATCGTTTTTATAGCCGGCAAAGACCTCTTCATTGACTGTCTCGTGCGAGCCGCCTGCGACCGAAATTTCAACTTCCTGACCGGCGCGCTTGATTTTGCGCGGCTCCATATTGACGGCCGCATAGCCGCTTCCGAAATTCGCGGGCTGCGGACTCTTGAAAACCTCGATAGCCTCAACGCTTCCGAGGCTGATGCCGTCAAAGAGCGTCTGTCCGTAAATCGCCCCGGCACGCGGGACGCCGTCAAAGTAAATTGCCACGTCCGAACCCGGGTGGCTTGCACCCCGCCCTCGGACATAAATGCCGTGGCTTGTCTGACCGCCCATCATGGTTTGAGAGCGCGTCATAACACCGGGAATAAGTGTTAACGCATGATTGATATCGGTTGCGGCTTGGTTCTCGATTTGCTCGCGACTGACGCGATTACTTTGTGTTCCGAGAGAGGAGGTTTCCGGCAAAGCAGGCGAAGTCTCACTCTCGGCTGTCACTAAAACCTGGCCGAGATCTTGCTCAGCGGCCGCGTAGACTGTTGAAAAACCGGTTAAGCACCCCATCGTAAGAGCGATAACCGTGCGAGAAACGGGGCAAATTTGAGCGACCATCGTAAGTCTCCGTCATAAAAAGGAAGGCAACGGGATAGTACCGTAGTTTTCATACTTTTTTCAAAAAAGTATGAAACTTCTCCCTCCCCTTTAGGGAATCTGACGCAGTAAGGTCACAACTAAAGGCATCGTAACGGCGGCAATCATGGTGGAAATGAGCATGGCATCGGCAATTTCCGCCTCAATCGCATGAAATGTCCGACTCATCAGGTACACGTTCACGCCGCACGGCAAAGCGGCCAGAAACACAACAGCCGTCTTTTCAATCGGACCGAGTCCGATTAAGGCCGCCAGGGCAAACACGGCAATCGGGTGGACAATGAGTTTGACTGTCGAGAGAATCACGCCGGTTCCGAAACCCTTACTGATGCCGTACTCCGCTAGACCCATACCGACGGCAATAAGCGACAAGGGCGTTGCCGACTGGGCCACAAGTCGCAAGGGTTCGTCGATGTAGTACGGGAACTTAATGCGTGTGAAGTTCCACAAGACGCCGGAGAAAATCGCAATGATCAGAGGGTTTTTAAAGACGTGGAACACCGTCAGAATGAAGTTTTTCGGCGTAAATCGGCGACCGCCCTGCTCGACTAAAAGAGAAACGGCGGTCCATAAAATGAGGGCATTAAAGGTAATCACGCACGCAATGCTCGGCAAGTATTGGTCTCCGAGCATGGCCACGGCAAGCGGCAATCCGAGTAATCCGTTATTACAAAAGACGCACCCCGTACCGAAAACCGACGCGCCGACCGAGTCGATTTTTAAAAATCGAATAGCAACGAATCGACAGATGACAAGGAGCACAAGACACGCCCCGAAAAACGCAATCAGCAGACACGGGTCCGTCTGTGTGTCGCTTAAAAATTGCTGCGCCAACAGACGAAACAGCATGGCCGTGAGCGAAACATTAAAAGCAAATTTGACGACCGCATTGCTTTCTGTTTTTCCGAAGCCGCACCAACGCACGAGGGCATATCCGAGTCCGATTAAGCAAAAAAGCGGAACGGACTTGGTGAACTGGACGGAAAATTGAATAAGAAAATCCTGCATACCTTTGTATTTATGGCAAAACTCAGTTCTGCAGGATAGCACCCCAAGAGCCCGACGACCATTCGCTTTGTCGCAAGGATGATTCCTTTTCCCGGCGTTTTCACCGGGCAATCCCTTAAGAAAAAATGCAACAGCAAAACACAGTTTTTTCTATTCAATCAAGGACTAAACCCCGGTTACGGGACTAGAATGCGCCATCTTCTTTTTTGCTTTCTTAACTTTCTCCCTCAAGGAAAATATCCATCATGTCTTGGTTCGAAAAACAATTCCGGCTTTCCGAGAATAAGGTGACCGTTCGCTCGGAAATCTCCGCCGGCATTACAACGTTTATGGCAATGGCCTACATCATTGTCGTTAACCCGGGAATTCTTTCCGAAAGCGGCATGCCCTTCGGCTCCGTTTTGGTTGCCACCTGCTTGGGCGCGGCTCTCGGGTGCTTTTTGATGGCCTTTTTGGCCAACTACCCGTTTGCTCTGGCTCCGGGCATGGGTTTGAACGCCTTCTTTACGTACTCGGTCTGCCTGACGATGGGCATTTCCTGGCACGTTGCCTTAACGGCTGTCTTCGTCGAAGGCTTAATCTTTATTTTCCTGACAGTCACAAGCATTCGAGAAAAGGTCGTCAACTCCATTCCGACGGCTCTTAAGGTCGGTATCGCTGCCGGTATCGGTCTGTTTATTGCCTTTATCGGTCTGCGCGGCGCCGGAATCATTGTGGACAATCCGGCTACCCTCGTCGGTCTCGGAAAACTCACCAATTGGACGGCGTTCCTGACGATTGTTGGCGTTCTTCTGATGGCCTACCTGCAGTACAAAGGCATCCGCGGCGGCATTCTGATTAGCATGGTCGTCATCACGATTGTCGGCATCCCCTTGGGCGTAACGAAGATTCCCGAGAGTCTTGTTTCCTTGCCTCCGTCTCTCTCTCCGATTTTCTGGAAGATGGACTTCTCGATGCTCTCGAACCTGAACTTCTGGGTCATCGTCTTTGCCTTCTTCTTCGTGGACTTCTTTGATACGATTGGCACCCTCGTCGGATGTTCGGCCCGTGCCGGCTTGCTCGATAAGAACGGCTTCTTGCCCCGTGCCCGTCCTGCCCTACTCTCGGACGCTATCGCCACGAGTGCCGGTGCCGTTCTCGGTACGTCCACGGTGACAACCTTTGTGGAAAGTGCGGCCGGTATCGAACAAGGCGGACGCACGGGTCTGACGGCTTTCACGGTCGGCGTCCTGTTCCTGCTCGCTGTCTTCTTTAGCCCGATTTTCATGATTGTGCCGTCTTGCGCGACATCGGCGGCCCTGATTATGGTCGGCGCCTTCATGATTTCCGGTATCGCCAATCTCGATTGCTCAGATTGGACGGAACTGTTCCCGGCCATGATTGCCCTGATCATGATGCCCTTTGCCTACTCGATTGCCGTCGGTATCGAATTCGGTATCGTCAGCTACGTGGCCTTAAAGCTCGTGACCGGTCAGTACAAGAAACTCAACTGGCTTATGTACGTTCTGGCTGTTCTCTTTATTGCGAACCGTTTCTTCAACTAGCGCAAGGCCTTCCCGAGGAAAACCTCGGGAAACGCCCGATGAAAAAAGCACCGCGATTGAGGTGCTTTTTTCGTCTCTGGGTGTTTCTAAAACAGGGCTTACTGGAAAAACACGGGGCCCGTCCCGTCCAAAACAAACCGCATACGGCGGGGGATCCCGGTTTCAAGCATCAGACAAATCGGCCAAACCGGATACCGATCGCTTCGCAGTCGAATCTTGACGTCAAGCACCGGAGGTCGGAGAACAAAACTTCCGGCATCATCGGAAAATTCATTGAGGCGCCGAAAGATTTCCGTACGTAAGTTTTCGACGGCCGTTTGCGGACCGCGGTCCAAAAGCTCTGCCATATTCAGGGGGTCGTTTAAACACTCCCGGGCCGTTAAAACAGCGTTTTCTGCCGTTCCGCCGACGCCGATTCCGAGGACAAACGGAAAACGGAAGCTCTCCCGCAGCTCGTTCAATTGCGCGAGGACACTATCGGCAATGCTCTCCTGTGGGTCCTTCATCAGAAGTCGTGTTTTACTCTCATCTTGACCGGAACGAGCAGCGACGGTCAGTTGAACTTGCTCGCCCGGGACAAGCTCCCAGTGGATAAAGACCGGAACTGAACGACCTGCCGTAAAGCGTGACGACGGCAAAGCGTCATCGCGGCTCGGGGAAGAAAGAGAAAACTCCGCACACGCACGACCGATTCCTTCGCTGACGGCCTCCTGAAGACTCCCTGTGAATCCAGACCAACGCACATCCTGCCCGACGCGCATAAAGACCACAGCCATATCGGGCTCCGAGGCAATCAGTTCCCCTTCTTTTTTCTCGGAAAGGCACTCGGTCAGATATCCATGAACGGCATCGCGTCGTTTGGGATTCTGTTCCCTCGTAGCGGCCGTCCTGAGCGCTTGCTCGTAATCGGGCGGGCAAACACGATTAATGCGCACGAAGGCCTCGGCCACACTTTCAATCAAATCATTCTGTTGAATCACACTCACAAAAGCACCTCGGAGTTTTCCGCGCTAAGACACTTCGGCCGGCGACGCCACACGTGGCACGCCGGCCGATGTTACTTTACCAAAACCGCCTCATGCGTTGCGTTACTTAACGCACTTGCAGCAGCAACGGGGCTTGAGTTGCTTGAAAAAGTCGTTACCCTTGTCGTCAACGAGGATAAAGGCCGGGAAGTCCACGACTTCGATTTTGTAGATCGCTTCCATACCGAGCTCCGGATACTCAATGCATTCGATGCTCTTAATGGCCGCTTCGGAAAGCGCCGCAGCGACGCCGCCGATGGTCCCGAGATAAAAGCCGCCGTACTTCTTGCAAGCATCGGTCACAACCTGCGTACGGTTGCCCTTAGCAATCATCACGAATGAGCCGCCCGCTGCCATGAAGGGATCGGCGTACGGATCCATACGGTTGGCCGTTGTCGGGCCCATGGAGCCGCAGGCATAGCCCTTCGGGGTCTTAGCCGGACCCGCATAAAGAATCGGGTGATTCTTGATGTAATCAGGAAGACCCTCGCCCTTATCAAGACGTTCCTTCAAGCGAGCGTGCGCAATATCGCGACCGACGATGATGGTGCCCGTAAGCGACACACGCGTGGAAACCGGGTACTTCGAAAGTTCGGCACGAATCTTATCCATCGGCATCGACAAATCAATCTTGACGGTCTTGCCTTCGCTTTCCTTGCGGAATTCTTCCGGAATCAAGCTTGCGGGATTGTCATCGAGTTTTTCAATCCACAGACCTTCGGCATTGATCTTGCACTTGACGTTACGGTCGGCCGAGCAGCTCACGCCGATACCGATCGGGCACGAGGCACCGTGGCGCGGCAGGCGAATGACGCGCACGTCGTGAGCCAGGTACTTGCCGCCGAACTGGGCACCGAGTCCGATGTTGTTGGCAGCATCCAGAAGGGTCTTTTCCAATTCCAAATCGCGGAAGGCACGACCGGTTTCGTCACCGGTTGTCGGCAAGTTGTCATAGAACTTCGTGGAAGCGAGCTTGACCGTGAGCATCGTCTTTTCCGCGGAGGTTCCGCCGACGACAACGGCGATGTGATACGGCGGGCAGGCTGCCGTGCCCAAATCCTTGATTTGTTCGATCAGGAAGGGCACCAAAGCGGCCGGATTCAAAATCGCCTTGGTCTTTTGGTACAGATAGGACTTGTTGGCCGATCCGCCGCCCTTGACAACGCAAAGGAACTTGTATTCATTGCCTTCGGTCGCTTCGATATCAATCTGAGCCGGCAGATTGCACTTGGTGTTCACTTCCTTGTACATGCTCAAGGGAGCGTTCTGAGAATAGCGCAATGCATCTTCGGTGTAGGTCTTGTAAACGCCCTTGCTGATAGCTTCTTCATCGCAAAAGCCCGTGTACACGTACTGACCCTTTTCACCGTGAACGATAGCCGTACCCGTATCCTGGCAAACCGGCAAAATGCCCTTAGCAGCGATTTCGGCATTGCGCAGCATCGTAAGTGCCACGTATTTATCGTTATCCGAACTTTCCGGATCTTTGAGAATCTTTGCAACGCATTCATTGTGCGAACGGCGCAGCATGAAGTTCACATTGTGGAAAGCCGTATTGATGAGCACGGTCAAAGCTTCGGGCTGAACCTTCAAAACCGGGTGGCCCTCGAAATCACCGACACTCACATAGTCCTTGGTAATGAGCGTGTATTCCGTGTCGTCTTTGCCGACCTGAAACATCGGTGCATATTTAAATTCAGGCATTTTGATCTCCTTTCCGGCGGCACTATGCCGTCTGTCCTTGCATTTCGATTAACAAATACCTATGAGGCTTCGATTACCGCAATCGGCGCAATCGACCTAAAACTTCTGATTATTTTACAGAACAACGAAAACGATGGTTTACCGTCCGAAAACCCGCGTTTTTCGCGCATCTCCTTCAAATATAAGGACTTTTTCCTACTCCTTTCGGGTAGATTTCCCTCAGTCGGTTTCCTCCGATAGAACGAATGTTTTACTTTAATCAAATTTTTGTTATTCTAATATTCACTTTTTGTTACAAATGCGCCATCATACACTCGTCCTTTTTTACCTAACTACGAAGGGGAAGTTTTTATGGATTTAGGACTTGACTTTTGGCTAGAGCTATGCGTACTCTTGGCCTGTTTGTTCTACGCAGCCCCGCGCGGCGGTTTTACTCTCGGTATGATCGGCGGCGTCGGCCTTATCATCTTCATCTTTTTCTTCCACATGAAGCCCGGCAAACCGCCGGTCGACGTGATTCTCACGATTTTGGCTGTGGTGTGCGCCTCGGCGACACTACAGGCATGCGGCGGTTTGGACTGCTTACTGCAGGTTGCTGAAAAGCTCCTGCGTAAACATCCGCGCTTTGTTTGCTACTTGGCTCCGTATCTTTGCTGGTTCCTGACGGTTCTGTGCGGTACGGGTCATACCGTTTACACGATGCTCCCGATTATCTACGACGTCGCGATTAAAAACGGTGTGCGTCCGGAACGTCCGATGGCGGCTTCCACGATTGCGGCCCAGATGGGTGTGATGTGCTCGCCCGCGGCCGTGGCCTTCGTCTCGATGGTCGGCTTCATGGAAAAGGGCAACTATCTGATTGCCGGTCAGCCCTTTAACATGTTCCACTTGGGCTTTATTGTTTGGCCCGCCGCTATCGTCGGTCTGTTTATGGTCGGTACGTTCTCCGTGTGTCGCGGCAAGGATTTGGACAAGGACGAGAAATTTCAGGCTTTGATTGCCGATCCGGAACAGCGTAAGTACGTTTACGGTGAAACGATGACCTTAATCGGCGTCCACTTCAATAAGAAGCAGTGGGGCAGTTTGTGGATTTTCCTGTTTGCCGTCGCGATGGTCGCTCTTCTCGGCGCTGTCAAGGAACTGCGTCCGCTTTTCGGCACGAAACGCCTTTCGATGACTCTTGTCATTCAGATGTTCATGATTACGGCCGCCTTCTTTATGCTTGCGTTCTGCAAGCCGCCTAAGAAGGTGAGCTCCACGTCCGTGTTTATCGCCGGTATGGTCGCCATCGTTTCCGTGTACGGCGTGGCCTGGATGTCCGATACGATGTTCTCGAACCACTTGGCTGCCTTGAAAGAAGGCTTGACCGAATGGGTTAAGGCGGCTCCGTGGACCTTCGGTATCGTGCTACTGCTCGTTTCTAAGTTGGTGAACTCTCAGGCTGCGTCCGTGGCTATTGTCGTCCCGGTTGCCCTGCAGATCGGCACGCCACCGGGAGTCGTTCTGGCGATGGCCTCGGCGGCTTACGGCTACTACATTCTGCCGACCTATCCGTCTGACCTTGCGGCTCTGACGTTTGACCGCTCTGGCACGACGCACATCGGCAAGTTCGTTATTAACCACTCGTTCATCGCGCCCGGCCTGATCGGTGTCGGTACGGCTACCGTCGTCGGCTACATGCTCGGCATCCTGTACGGGTACATCTAATCGGTTGCTCAATGATTCCAAGGTACTGAAAGGACATTAAGTACCACTTTTCGAAAAGCAACCCGCAAAGTGATTACGCAAAGACGGAACCGGAATTGGTTCCGTCTTTGTCTTTAGTCCGGTCAAAATCAGATGCGCTGCAGGCAATTCTATAATCTGCCCTATCGGTTTTTTCTTTTGAGTTTTTTCCTATGCGTAAAGTCGTCATCGGCATGAGCGGCGGGGTTGATAGCGCCGTCTCTGCCTATTTACTCAAACAAGCCGGTTATGAGGTCATCGGCCTATTTATGAAGAATTGGGAGGATGACGATGACTCGGAATACTGCTCGAGCCGGCGTGATTTCATCGATGCGGCAAGCGCGGCCGACGTAATCGGGATTGATTTGGAGGCCGTGAACTTTGCCAAAGAGTACAAAGAACGGGTCTTTTCCAACTTTTTAACCGAGTACGCCGCCGGGCGCACGCCCAACCCAGATGTCCTGTGCAATTCGGAAATTAAATTTGCTGCCTTCCTCGACCACGCTATGTCCATGGGGGCCGATTACATCGCCACGGGCCACTATTGTCGCGTACGAGAAAAAGAGGGCCTGTTTGAATTGCTACGCGGCACAGATCCGGGAAAGGACCAAAGTTATTTTCTGCATCGCCTGACTCAAGCACAGCTCTCCAAAGCCATTTTTCCCGTCGGGGATATGTTCAAGCGCGATGTGCGTGCTCTGGCGCTTAAAATCGGCCTTCCCGTCGCTCAAAAAAAAGATTCCACCGGGATCTGTTTTATCGGCGAAAGACCGTTTCGGGAGTTTCTCAGCCGTTATCTACCGACACAACCCGGTCCGATTAAAAACGAACAGGGAAAGGTCATCGGCAACCATGTGGGATTGAGTTTTTACACGCTCGGTCAGCGCAGGGGCATCGGCATCGGAGGCCGTCGGGACGGCAGCGACGAGCCGTGGTTCGTAGCCCATAAAGACTTAGCGACCAACACGCTATGGGTCGTACAGGGCCACAACAATCCGCATCTTTTAGCCGTGAGCCTAACAGCGGTAACCCCGAGTTGGATTAGCGGCACGGCGCCGAGTCTTACCGATTCCGTCTCGGTCAAAACCCGCTACAGAGCCCCGGACGGTCCGTGTCGCATCGTCCGCTCGGAAGGCGGCCTCTTAGAACTCTCTTTCCCGGTCCCGCAATGGGCTCCGACACCGGGACAAAGCGCCGTTTTGTACTCCGGGGATATTTGTCTCGGGGGCGGCTTTATCGACACCGTTTGTCTCCAAAGCGACAAAGGAACGACTCCGTGAAATTATTTGATTCAGCCCGTTTTGTTATCTCGGCTGCCAAGCTCGATCAGCTCCCGCCCCCGGGTCTACCAGAAATTGCCTTTGCCGGGCGTTCCAATGCCGGCAAATCCACGACGATTAACGTTCTGACGCGGCAAGGCCAATTGGCGTTTGCCTCCAAGACGCCGGGCCGCACGCAACTCATTAACTTTTTCCGCCTCACACAAAAAGAAGACGACGTGGGTTTTCTTGTGGATCTTCCCGGATACGGGTACTCGAAGGCTTCTCCCGACACACGGGCGCAGTGGGCCGATTTAATCGGAGGCTATCTGGACAAGAGGCCCTCGCTTGTCGGCATTGTGCTTGTGATGGACGCCAGGCGCCCGTTCATGCCGGCCGATGACTGGCTCATTGATTTTTTCTCCGGCAAAACTCACATTCGGCAACTGTGGCTTTTAAATAAATGCGACAAACTCAATCGCAGTGAACGTGCCAATACCCTTCGAATCGCTCGCGCTCGGGCTGAGAAAACAGGAGATCACGTTTCGGTACAACTTTTTTCCGGTCTGAAAAAAGAGGGTTCCGAGGAACTGACGCAAACCCTTTTAGGTTGGATTGATCCCGAAGGGCGATTCAACTCCCCCGACAAATTTGAAGAGGTCTAAATGCAAACATTAGGTCAATTTCCGCAAGTACGCATGCGTCGCATGCGACACGATGATTTTTCTCGCCGTCTGATGCGCGAGAACGTTCTCACCGTCAATGATCTGATTCTTCCCGTGTTCGTCAAAGAAGGAAAAGGCGACAGACAACCGATTCCGACCATGCCCGGCGTTGTGCGCTACACACTCGACGAACTTTTAAAAGTGTGCGGCCAGTGTGTGGACCTCGGGATTCCCATGGTGGCGCTTTTCCCGGCCATCGACTCGGCGCTCAAGACGGCTGACGGATCGGAAGCGACAAATCCCGACGGACTGATTCCACGTGTCGTTCACGCCATTAAAGAGGCCTATCCGGAACTCGGAGTGATGTGCGACGTGGCTCTTGACCCGTACACGACACACGGTCAAGACGGCTTAATTGACCAGACCGGCTACATCCTTAACGACGAAACCGTACAAATGCTCATCGGACAGGCCTTGGCACAGGCCAAAGCCGGCGCTGACGTCGTTGCCCCGAGCGACATGATGGACGGGCGCATCGGTGCGATTCGTCAGGCTTTGGAAAATGAAGGCCTTATTCATACTCGTATCATGGCGTACTCGGCCAAATACGCATCGGCCTTTTACGGGCCGTTTCGTGATGCTGTCGGCTCGAGTTCAAACCTGGGAAAATCCAACAAAGACGTTTACCAGCAAGACCCGGCCAACAGCAACGAAGCCTTGTGGGAAGTCGGTTTGGATTTGGCCGAAGGGGCCGACATGGTCATGGTCAAACCCGGCCTTCCTTACCTAGATGTCATTCGTCGCGTCAAAGACGAATTTAAGGCGCCGACCTTTGCCTATCACGTCTCAGGCGAATACGCGATGATTAAATGCGCCGCCGCTGCCGGCTGCATCGACGAAAAGAAAATTACCATGGAATCGATGATTGCTTTTAAGCGCGCCGGTGCCGACGGTATTTTGACGTATTGCGCCGTTGATGTCGCACGGTGGATTCGCGAGGGATATAACTACTAAGACTCTGAGTAGAGTATCCAAAAAGAACAAAATATAAAAACCGCTCAAACCCTTGTCTGGACTAGGGCAGAGCGGTTTTTTCATCCTCGAAAGTCCGAAACTCTTGCCGGCAAGTCCGCCACGAAACACTTAGCATAGCGTAGCCACGAACAAAAAACGAAAACCGCTTAAGTCCTTGTTTCAATTGGACAAAAACGGTCTTTGCGTCTGTAAAAGTCAGAAATGTCGTCTAAGGCGTCACAAGACAATGCGCCAGGGGCTCGATAGGGCTGCGAACCAACGACAAAAGTCTTTGAGCCGGGCTGAGAATGCGTTCGGAAACTTCAATTTGCACCGAACCCGTGGCCGAAGGAGCGATTGACTTGACGGCAACCAGCAATTTTTCCACCCAATTTCTCACTGTATTGGGAGACTCTTCGTACCAATAAACGGGAGCCGATGCTTTGAGTTTTGCCAGCCTTCGCGCTTCCCGTTCCGCTTTCTCGATACCACCCAAATCATCAACAAGTCCGAACTTGAAAGCTTGACGCCCCGTATAAACACGCCCTTGCGCTAAAGGCTCGATTTTGGAAATCGGCATTTTACGGGCAACGGAAACTAAACGCAGAAAATCTTCATACGTACGTTCGACGGTCATTTCCATGATGTGCTCGAATCGCGGATCAAGCGCCAGGGCCGGACTCTTAGCTCGAGCGAGCCACTCAGTATATGCGCCTCCCGTCCCGACGGAAAAGCGGTCCAGCGTCTTTTCAAATGTCGGCATCATGCCGAAAACGCCGACCGACCCTGTAATCGTCATCGGATCAGCAACGATTTTGTTGGCGGCAAGACTAATCCAGTAGCCGCCGCTTGCCGCCATATCGCCCATGCTAACGACTACAGGCTTGCCGCTTTTGCGCACCCCTTCGAGTTCCCGTCGAATCATTTCACTGGCAACGGCACTACCTCCGGGGCTATCGATGCGCACGACAAGCGCAGCAATATGGTTATCGCTCTTGGCCTGTCGAATCAGTTCCGTGGCACTACGCGCGCCGATTTGTCCCATGCCGCTTGCGCCGTCACGAATATCGCCTTCAAGCGTTACCACAGCAATGCCCTTCTCGCCGCTTTCTTTGACCGGCGTCGCCGCTAGGTAATCCAGATAGTCCACAACCCGCAGACTCTCATTGTTTTTACGCCCTTGGCGATCCTGCAATAAAACGCGCACTTCATCGGCGCCTCGAACGGCATCGACAAGGTTGGCGTTTAACGCAACGCGACTCATATCGCCCTGGGCCAAGCGCACTTCGCTTTCAAAATTGCGAATGAGGGAGCTGACAGTGCCAGGCATCAGGCCGCGAGAGCGCTCCACCGAATCCGTCACCTGTTTCCAAATATCGTCCATCCAGAAGTGATCGGCCTTAAGAGCCGCTTCGCTCGGGGCATTGCGCACGAAAGTCTCGGGGAACGACTTGTAGGCTCCGGCTTTGAAAACGTGAACCGTCACTCCGAGATTTTTTAACGCCTCCCCCCAATATAGACGTGTGTCTCCGATGCCCGTTAAAAGAACTCCGCCCATCGGGTGCAAGAAAACCTCGCTGGCATGAGACGCAATCATGTACTGGCGCTGAGAAAAAGAGCTCGACCAAACCGTCACTTTCTTGCCCGTCGCACGAACTTTGTCCATCGCTTGGCCGATTTCACGCAAGCTTGCAAAACCGGCTGACTGCAAATCCTCGACACGAACCAAAACACTCTCAATCCGTGGATCTTCCCGTGCTAAGTCCAAAGCGCGAATCACATCGCGTAGACGCGTTTCCGGGTCGGCTCCCGAGATGGCGTACGCTAAGGCTGCCTCGCGCGAGCCTAAGGCCGATTGCTCAACAATCTTGCCGGAGATTGGAATCACAAGCGCTGTTTTAGGCTCGATCCGAACCGTATCGGAGCGAAAAACGAGAACACCGATTCCGATTAAAAGCAACAACAAAATAAGATTCCCGATTGCCCGGCGCGTAAAGTCCAGACCTTTCCAGAAACGAGAACCGATCCACTTAACGGCGTTCCACACGGTGCATCTCCTGAGCTGCCGATCTTGGTTTAACCGCTATTTTCGCAAGTTCTGAGACATCATGCACGGCGTAGTCCACAAAAGTCGGACGTCGAGAAAGCCTTCCAGTGACGCGTCCGGCACACCAAAGTGTTTTTATTCCGAGATCTTTGGCCGCTTTCAGATTGTTTAATCCGTCATCGACCAGGGTCGCTCGCGTTGCCGGCACCCGACAGTGCGCCAAAATACGTAAGAACACCCTTTTGTCCGGTTTACAGTACCACGTACCGGCAAACCGCATCTGCTCGGGAAAAAACACCGCTTCAAACGAATCCCGAATCCCGAGCGCGGAAAGAACACGACAAGCATACTCGTGCGGTCCGTTTGTCACAACCACCTTGCGCCCCGAAAGTGCGCTTAAAAGCGCGCGTACGCTGGGTGCAGCAAAAACCGGGATCACAAGATTCGTTAAGTC
Source organism: uncultured Sutterella sp. (assembly GCA_900544335.1). Classification (GTDB taxonomy): domain Bacteria; phylum Pseudomonadota; class Gammaproteobacteria; order Burkholderiales; family Burkholderiaceae_F; genus Duodenibacillus. Next base: position 42,782 of record UQUS01000001.1, on the reverse strand, counting down.
AAAATCATGCGTGGCATGAAAAAACTCTTCGGGATGGATTCCGCATTGCCGGTAAAGCCCGAGGAACGTCGTACCATACTCACGCCAGTAGGCGTTCTGGATGCGTGTCGCTTCGTCCGAGGAAACGTGAAGACGCTCGGCAATAAACGCCGCCATGCGCCGATGGATTTCATGAAAAACACCACCGGCGGCATCGTAAAGCGTGTTGTCCAAATCAAATAGCCAAAGAGCCGTGTTTTTAAGGCTCCCTACGGAGGACGGCTCTCTTTCGACCCGAACGTGCACTTGAGCAAAATCCCTACAAAACGTACCGTGAAAGATCTTCGTCTTGGGTTAACGGACCGAGTCTTTCCCGCACATAAGCCGCATCGATGTTGAAACTCGATTCGGCGCAATTTCCAGCCGCAAAGCTTGCGTCTTCCAAAAGCTTTTCCATCACGGTATGAAGGCGCCTTGCGCCGATATTTTCCGTGTGCTCGTTCACATCGAAAGCATACTGAGCAATGAGTTTGATGGCCTCGTCATCAAACAAAAGCTTGCAACCGTCGGCCGCAAGAAGCGCCTCGTACTGTTTGACAAGCGAGGCATCGGTCGAGGTGAGGATGCGCTCGAAATCCTGGCTTGTCAGGCTCTTTAGCTCCACGCGAATCGGCAGACGTCCCTGCAACTCAGGCACCAAATCCGAGGGCTTCGAGAGGTGAAATGCACCGGAGGCAATAAAGAGAATATGGTCAGTTTTGACCCACCCGTACTTGGTTTTAACAGTCGTGCCTTCAATAAGCGGCAACAAGTCGCGTTGCACGCCCTCGCGCGAGACATCGGCTCCGTTTACCTCACCCCCGCGAGCAATCTTGTCGATTTCGTCGATAAACACAATCCCGTTGTTTTCAACGTTATCGACGGCCTCGCGAATGCATTCGGACTTATCCACCAGTTTTCCGGCTTCCTCTTCCGTGTAGATTTCTAGCAATTCCTTAACTTTCAGGCGCCGCTTTTCTTTCTGTTGTTGCTGTAGCTTTTCAAAGACGTTTTGAAGCTGGTTTTCCATATCGTCCATGCCTTCGGGCGCAATCATGTTAAAGACAGGTCCCGTGGCCGGAACCTCTGCCTCGACCACTTTTTCGTCGAGGCGTCCGGCGCGCAAATCTTCCCGTAATCTCCTCCGAGCCACACCTTCGACGGGAGCAACGGGCGTGCCGTCCGGGTTCGTGACCTGGGTGGTCGGCGGTACGAGTAAATTCAAAACGCGATTTTCCGCCGCTTCGGCTGCCTGCACGTGCACGCGCCTCTTTTGCTGCTCACGCATGAGCTTCATGCCGGATTCCATCAAATCGCGAATAATCGATTCGACGTTGCGGCCGACGTAGCCCACTTCGGTAAATTTCGTCGCTTCTGTTTTCACAAACGGCGCATCTGTCAGGCGCGCCAGTCGCCGAGCAATCTCCGTTTTTCCGACGCCAGTCGGTCCGATCATCAAAATATTTTTCGGCGTGATTTCCGAATGAAGCGGCTCGGGCACGCGCGCACGACGCCAACGGTTGCGTAGTGCAATCGCGACGGCACGTTTGGCATCGTCTTGACCGACGATGTATTTATCCAGTTCACTGACGATTTCTCGCGGTGTCATAACAGATCCTGCCGTCATGCTTTACTCCTTCGCTTTGATTACTTCGACCGTGACGTTCTGATTGGTGTAAATACACAAATCGCCAGCAATTTTCAGCGCTTCGCGCGCAACGGCTTCAGCATCCATGGTCGTGTGCTCGGCCAGGGCACGTGCCGCACTTAAGGCATAAGAGCCTCCTGAGCCGATGGCGGCAATGCCGTTTTCCGGTTCGATCACATCCCCGTTTCCCGAGACAATCAACGTTGTGGTCGCATCAGCCGTAATCATCATAGCCTCCAGGTGTCGCAAGGCTTTGTCCGTGCGCCACTGTTTCGCGAGTTCAATCGCCGAGCGCATCAGATTTCCGGAGTGCTTTTCCAGCACGCCTTCAAAACGCTCCACCAGCGTAAACGCATCGGCCGTTGCGCCGGCAAAGCCGACAATGACTTTATCGTGATAGACGCGCCGAACCTTGCGGGCCGTGCCCTTAAAAACCACGTTGCCGAGCGTGACCTGACCGTCTCCGGCCATGGCAACGACGTTGCCGCGACGCACGCAAAGAATGGTTGTTCCGAGTAACTGCTGCATACCGAGTTTTCCTTTTTCGGATTCTGTGGACCTTTTCATTTTTCAAGTCAGCCTTAAGAAAGAAAAAGGAGGCAAAACCCTGCCCCCTCCTTCTCGGCCTATTGCGGTTCGACGGTCCGATTAGTCGCCGTACATCCTCTGGCGAATTTCGCGCCGTTCCTGCGCTTCTAGAGAAAGGGTCGTTGTCGGACGCGCCAAAAGACGCGCAACTCCGATGGGCTCGCCGGTTTCTTCACACCAACCATATTCACCGTTATCGATACGGCGCAAGGCGGCTTGCACCTTCTTTAAAAGCTTGCGTTCGCGATCGCGTGTGCGCAACTCGAATGTGCGCTCCTCTTCCAACGTGGCTCGATCGGCCGGATCGGGAACCACTGTTGTTTCGCGTAGGTTCTCCGTTGTTTGGTTGGCGTTGCTTTGCAACTGAGCTTCCATCATTTGCAAACGGTTGCGGAAAAACTCCACCTGCCGTTCGTTCATGTAGTCCTTCTTGGGCATCGCGAGAAGTTCTTTCTCGGTCAGCAACTTCTTTTTAGCCATAACACATCCTTTCATCTGCTCGGCCTGCAACGACATATGAAATCCCGACAGGGGCAAATGAATGAGAGAGCGTGAACACCAAAGCGACTTCTCGCGAATGAAAAAACGGTCGGAAAAATCACTTTCCTTCGGGACGCGACACATTAGCACAGTTTTCCTCGGATGTTTCGGAAAATTTGTAGGAATTTGAAGGCAAAGACCGAAAAAATTGTTACGAGAGCAATCGGGCGGGGCGTCCTATAATCCGAAGGAATTAGGGATGTTCTTTCGGAGACCGTCATGCATCGCAAACCCATTCATCGCGGAGGCATTCTCTCGGCCGGATACGACCGAATCGGTCGGGTTCTGGAAATTGAGTTTGATACGCACCGCATCTTGCGTTACGAAGGCGTCGGGCAAGCCGTGGCCGACCGCTTTTTAGAATCGGACTCGCCGCTTTCGCATTACAAAGACGAAATCGAAGAAGAGTATCCGTGCCGGGAAGTCGGACAAGAAAACAAAAGCGCCGAACCCTCTCGCAAGAAGTCCGGCGCTGCCGATGCCTTAAAAGCTCTGTTTGAGCCCAAATAGCATCGAAGTTCCTTACTTTTGTTCCGTTGCCTTTTTCAGTTCGGCATCGACAAGCTCGCTCGCGCGCTTGACCTTCTCGGCGGCAACGGCTTCCTTAACCTCGGTTCCGGCCGTGGCCTGACGCACCTTTAAGCGCTTTAATTGCAAATCCAGTTCTGCGCTCTCATCGGCACGCTTTTCAAGCTTGTCGGCACGGGCCTGAGCCTTCAATTGCGCGGCCCTCTTTTGTGCCGCAAGCTTCTTGGCAGCGGCGGCCTTGCGAGCAGCCTCCTGGGCTTTGGCCTTTTGAGCCGCAGCCTTTTCCTGCGCAAGCTTTTGCTCGGCTTTGGCTTTAACGTCTTCGTAATTTAAGCGAACCGACTCAATTTGCGCTTCCAAGGAGCGGTCTTGCTGGGCCGGATAGTCCGGCGGAACCGTCTGTGCGATGGCAAAGGGCGCCGTGGCGAGCATCGCCAACATCAACAACGTTTTTTTCATAAGAACGCCTCCTTAACGAGTCGTCTTCGGGCATCCGCCCGGATTGTTCGGCTGAATACGCGTTTCGTTCGGACTCGGCGAGACCATGATGGCCGTCCCCGGCTTGAACTCACAAACACGACCGACCTGCGCCGAGTTAAAGAGTTTATCGTCGTACCGGAAGGTAATCTGTACCCCGTCGACGAGGTTTTCGTTACCCGACCCGGCACCGGCGAGTGTCATACCGGCAAGGCCGCCTGCCACACCGCCGATCATGCGATCGGAACGACCGGCATTGTGGACCTGATTGCCGATAGCAATGCCGGCCAAGGCACCGAGGACGGCACCCACGGCCTGCGCCTGCGAGCGATCATCACGGTTAGGCACAGCCACGCGAGCCGGCAAAATTGCAACGATTTGAACGGTTTTAACTTCCTGAGCCTGATTCACGGACCCGGCATAGTACGTATCGGCCCGATACGTATCTCCCGTGCTCTGGCATCCGCTTAAAAGGACCAGACTTGCCGCAACGGCACTCATGACAATTTTCTTATCCATGTGACTTCTCCGCAGTGCCCGAACAAACGACTCTTCGTCCGTCTGCACACACTTTAGCGCGAAACAAAAGGAATCATTCCCTTTGTTCGCGGAACGAAATGAAACCTAACAGAACTTAACAATCCTACCCGGTCGGGAAAAACAGCGTCGCCAGACCCAGGAAAATTAAAAAGCCTCCGGAATCGGTCGAGAAGGTCAGTAAGACCGACCCGCCTAAGGCCGGATCTCGTCCGAAGTACTTTAAAAGGAGCGGAACGGCAAGTCCCACAACGGCCCCGAGAACAAAGTTAAGAACCATCGCCAGGAACATTACAAAGCCGAGCGTTTTCCCGTAGGGACTATCAAAATAAAGGAGCCAAACAAAAAGACCGGCAATCGCGCCCCAGACGAGTCCGTTAATAACCGAAATCCAAACTTCTTTGTAAATGAGATCTTGTTCATTGGAACGGGTCACTTGACCCATCGCGAGCGAACGCACGAGAAGCGTAAGCGTCTGGTTCCCGGAATTGCCGGCCATTCCGGCCACAACAGGCATTAAGGCAGCCAAGGCCACCACGCGTTCGATGGTTCCGTCAAACGCGTTGACCACGCGTGAGGCGAAAAACGCCGTACATAGGTTCACTCCGAGCCAGAGCCACCGGCTCTTGGCCGTTTCCCAGACGTTACCAAAGATATCTTGCTCGTCACTTAAACCGACCGAGGCCAAAACGTCTTCGTTGTTGCCTTCCTGAATCACATCGAGTACGTCGTTAACTGTCAAACGTCCGACAAGGCGCCCTGCCTCGTCGACAACCGGGGCACTTACAAGGTCATAGCGTTCGAAAGCGTGCGCCGCATCCTCGGCGTTATCCAAGGGGTTTAAGGTCAGAATGTCTGTCTGAACCAAATCCGAGACGGTCACGAACGACTCGTGCACCAAAATCAAGCTGACGGGAAGGACGCCGAGAAACTGCCCCTTGCGATCGACGACGAAAAGTTGGTCAGTGTGGTCTGGAAGATTTTCAAACCGGTGCAAGTACTTTAAAACCGCTTCGAGCGTGATATCTTCCCGAACCGAAATCATCTCAAAGTCCATGCGCGCACCGACGCTGTTTTCCGGATAACTCATCGCCGCGCGCAACTGCGCACGCTCTTCATGCGACAAGCCCTCTTGCACTTCCGCGACCACATCGGGCGGCAAGTCCTGCACGATGTCGGCGATTTCGTCCGTATCGAGGGTCTCGACGGCATCGACGAGCTCATCGGACGTCATCGCCTCAATGAGCGTTTCGCGCACGCCGTCGCTCACTTCGACGAGCACGTCGCCTTCGTCTTCGTGATCGACGAGTTGCCAAACGGCCAGACGGTCATCGGGCGGGAGCGCCTCGAGCACATACGCAACGTCGGCCGGGTGAAGTGTCTTTAAGATTTCTCGCAGGTCCGCTTTGGCCTGATTGCTCAAAGGCTTGGCAAGCGGATGCTCCGGATCGGTTGTCTGCCGAGTTCCGTTTTGCTCTTCCCGCTCGATAACCTGCGTGATTTGAGACAGGGCCAGACTGGCTTCTTCGGGCGCCAACGCGGAAACCTCCCCGGTATCGGGGCTGTGCACGTCAGGCTCTTTTTTTTCAAGTTCACTTTCGCACATCAGACAGCTCCCGAAAGGAGTGATTCCGGAGTCGGTTATTCTTTACAACGATTGAAACGAATGCGCCTTACTTGGGGGGAATCGAAATTATACGGCTTTCAGGGGTCGTACCGCGAGGAGGACGGCACCTGAAAAAACGTTTAAATTCAAACAAAAAGAAAACAATCGCCCTTTTTAATGCGGCGCGCGCAACGCCGCAAGAACCGACTCGACGGGCGGACGGATTTCGTTCCAGAGTTGAAAGCTTTCCGCCGCTTGCTCCACGAGCATTCCGAGTCCGTCGTACACGTTCGGGCATCCGGCGCTTTGGGCCGCTTGCATAAAAGGCGTTGCCGTACGCGCATACATAAGGTCGTAGCAGAGCTGAGAGCGGGCAAAAACCCCCGGATCGACGGCAGGAACCGCACCGGACAAACTGGCGCTCGTTGCATTGACAACAATTTCCCAAGTGCCGTTTTTTGCATCTTCCAGTGAACTGGCGCAAACACCGAACGCCGCGGCAAGGTCAAAGGCCTTAGCCTCGGTGCGATTAGCCACCGTCACAGCGCGAACACAGGTCGGAAGAACAGCCAAAAGACCCCGCGCCGCACCGCCTGCTCCGAGCAAAAGGACTCGTGCCTCGGAAAGCTTTCCCCCGTAAAGGCGCTTTAAATCGTTTACAAAGCCGATTCCGTCCGTATTGTCACCGAAAACGCCTCCGTCCTTTTGAAAGGAAAGCGTATTAACAGCTCCCGCGAGGCGTGCTCTCTCGCTTATCGTCGTACAAACCTGATAGGCCTCTCTTTTAAAGGGGACCGTCACATTGGCGCCGCACACGGGCTCGGAGGCCAAAAGTCGGCGCAACTGACCGGCAAAATCCTTAACGTCAAATAGGCGCTTTTCGTAGCAAATATCTAAACCGGTTTTTTGTGCAAAGGCAGCGTGAATGACCGGCGAAAGCGAATGCTCAATCGGATTTCCGATGACATAAAAAAGTCGGCTCACTTTAAGTCCTCCCCGTTCTTTTCGTCGGCTTCCACATTCCCGGTTTCGGGCGCATCACTGATTTCGGAGGCCTCGGTCATGGATTCGACCTCGTCTTCTTGCAGTGTTTCCGTTTCATCGAGCACTTGCACCAACCGCGTTTCGAGCACCAGTTCGATGTAATCGCATCCGAGGACCTGCAACAAAATCCGCCGTCCGCGTTCTAATTCGGGCAGTCCCGGAATGCGCTGCATCATCGGCAAACCCTCGATACGCACCAATTCGTCCTTGACAACGAGGGCTGTGACTTGCGTTTTTCCTTCCTGCTCAATCCACCGAAGGCTCCAGTACCGCTCCATACGACGCTGAAAGTCGTTGTAGGCCTCATAGGCGGACTCAAAAGCTGTCACTGCCGTAAATAAATCGGTGTCTTTGGGCTGATAGGCCGGCGACTGTCCCATCGCAACGCGGACAATCTGTCGCTGGTTCATCAAATCGACATACCGGCGCAAAGGAGATGTCGACCACGCATAGGCGGTCACCCCCAAGCCGTCATGGGGACCGGGCGTTGTACTCATCTTGACGCGACCCATGCGCTGGCTACGGTAAATACCGGCCGTGTTGTGCTCTTCGAGCCACAAGCCCCACATTTCGTTCGCAAAAATCATCAACTCGGAGACGACCAAATCAATCGGCGCGCCGCGCATGCGAGAACGAACTTGTGCACGCGCGCTTTCTCCTTCGCCCTCTAAAACAAAATACCACTCCGGGCGAGGCGGCATCTCGGGGCGCCCGCGAACATCCTCGCGCACTTTCTGACGCATCTTGGCAAAACGCCACAAAAGACTGATTTGACGCGCATACGGAATGCTCAGTGTTTCGGACAAAATCGCCTCCTCGGTCACGTTCTGCTCGAACGTGTCGTACCGGAGGTTGGCCTGGATCGGAACCCGTTCCACACAGGTCTCCGTCGATAAAACCGTCATCGTTTCGGCATCCAAAACTGCATAAAGCGAAACACACGGGGCACTTGCTCCCTCTTTTAAACTTGCCGCTTCGATCCAATCGGTCGGAAGCATCGTGGTTTTAATTCCCGGACCGTAGACCGTCGAAAGGCGCTCTCGCGCAACCCGATCGAGCGGCGAGTCTCTTTCGATTAAAAGTGCCGGCGCCGCGATGTGAATCCCAAGTTTCAGTCGTCCGTTTCCGATATCGGTCATGCTCGTTGCATCATCGATTTCCGTTGTCGACGAATCGTCGATGGAAAAGGCCTGAACATCGGCAAGCGGCAATTCCCCGGCGTAGGCCTTCGGTGCCGGAAGATTTTTTGCAAATCCCTGACCTTGTGGGAAATGCTCGAAATAAAAGCCCTGAACATGCCAGGCGTAGGGGCTTGTGATGGCTCCGAGTTTGAGCAGGAGCGCCAAGGGCGAAATCCGCTCCACACTCGCGGCATCGTTTAAAGCCTTCCACTCCATGGAGTTCTTGTCCGGGCGTAGTAAGAGCGCATAGGCCTGCGTACGAATCACCTCGGGAAGGATGCCTGCAACCATGTCGCTTGTCATCTGCTTTCGGTGCTCTTCAAGTTTCTTACGCCTCTCGATTGCCTGCAAAGCCCGCTCGAGTGTCTCGCGCGGAGCCGGTTTAAACACACCCCGACCTTTTTTATAAAAGTAGACGGGATTGCCTTGCAAGGCAAGAAAGACTGCCGCACGCTCAACAGGTGTCGGCGATCCGAAGTACTCGGTCGCCAGTGTCGTATAGTCGATTTCCTGATCGGCAGCGGCCTCCCAGAGAAACGAAGGGTCGATTTCGGAGGCGGTCTTTTTAGCCGCCTCCATAAAGTCCGACCCGCTGTAATCGAATTCAAAGAGAACGTGACCTCCTTTGACTTTCGTACGTTTTCCGCTCGCAAGCTCAACCTGATAGGCATTGCCCTCATGTTTGAGAATCACGCCGGATTTGTAGTTTCCGTCCTCTTCAAAAAAAAGCTGCATTCTTTTAACCTTTCCGCTCGGTCAAAAAATCGATGACCTGCGAAACGTACCGCGCAAAGTGACTGACCGCGTGGTCCGCATTTTCAAGCATCAGAAGCGGCGAGTCTGAAAACGTGTCGCGCGCTTCTTTCCAATTTAAAACTTCATCTGCCGTCGAAAGTGCAACGAGTACCTGGGACGGATCTTTAAACGGGATCGCCTTGAGCGCCCGCAACTGCTCGGCGTACTCTTTTTTAATGACGACAAGGCGTCCGTCCGACGTTTTTTGTTCTCCGAGAAACGCCTCGATGGCGTCCCACGGGCGTGTTGCAGGATTAATGAGCACTGCTCGACACGCCACGTCGCCTAAGGCCCGTGCGGCATAAAACCCGCCGAGGCTTGAGGCGACAATCCCGATTGTGCCCGGCTCATAGGTCTTTAAAAGCGCCAGAATTTGCTGCCAAACCTTCGTAGGTTCCTCATTTAAATCCGGAACAAGGCACGCTAAAGAACGCTTTTGACATTCTTGCTGCACAAGACGCGCTTTCAGTCCCGTCGGACCGGATAAAAAGCCGTACAAATAAAGAACCGTTCCAAGCATAAGGAGTCTATGAGGCCAGTGCCGCGAGAAGCTTATCCTGCACCCCGCAAAACGCTCCGTTACTCATGCACAAAATCGCATCACCCGGATGCGCTTCGGAGGCCACGGCCGCCACAAGCGGCGCAATATCGCCTGAAAAACACTGCACTTTTTGCGCTAGGGGGGCAAGTGCCTCGGCCGCATTCCAACCGACCCTGGTTCCGCTGTAGCAGTAAACCCTATCGGCACCGGAAAGGGAATCGGCGAGTTTATCTTTCATCGTTCCGAGTTTCATCGTATTACTGCGAGGCTCGAACACAGCAAGAATGCGACCCTTTCCGGACATACGAGACCGTAGTGCCGCAATCGTCTCACGGATTGCCGTCGGATGATGCGCAAAATCATCAATCACGGTCACACCGCGCTTTACTCCCTTCACTTCCAAGCGCCGTTTGACACCCGAAAAATGCGAAAGCGCCTCCAGGGCCAAACTTGGCGACACGCCGACATCGCATGAGGCCGCCAGGGCAGCGAGGGCATTTAAGCGGTTGTGATGCCCGGAAAGTGCAATCTCGAGCGTTCCGAGCTTTTTCCCTGCCTTAAAAACCGAACCCTGCTCATCTAAAGACCACCCGCCGGCGTCGTCAAAGCGCTCCAAGCGACTCCAAAGCCCCATTTTTAAGACGCGCTCGAGCGCCTCGGACTTGGCGTTGGAAATCACTAGCCCTTCGGAGGGAATGGTTCTTACGAGGTGATGAAATTGCTTTTCAATGGCCTCGATGTTCTCGAAGATATCGGCGTGATCGTATTCCAGATTATTAAGAATCACGGTGCGCGGTCTGTAGTGGACAAACTTACTGCGCTTATCGCAAAAACACGTGTCGTACTCATCGCCCTCGATTACAAAGGTCTTTCCCGTCCCGAGTTGCGCCGAGTGACCGAAATCGGTCGGAACGCCGCCGACTAAAAATCCCGGGTTCATTCCCGCAAAATGCAAAATCCACGCTAAAAGGGATGTGGTCGTTGTTTTTCCGTGCGTTCCGGCAACGGCAAGGACATGGCGCCCTTGTAAGACATTTTCGCTCATCCACTGTGGACCGGACGTGTACCGCTCCCCGGCATTGAGAATGGCCTCTAGGAGGGGATTGCCGCGACTGACGGCATTGCCGACCACCCAAAGGTCGGGTTTGATGGCCAATTGGTCGGCTAAGTATCCTTGTTCGATGCGCACCCCGGCCGCCGCAAGTTGATCGCTCATCGGCGGATAGACGTTCTGATCGGAGCCGGTGACCGTATGACCGGCTTGGATGGCCAACTGGGCAACGCCCCCCATGAATGTGCCGCAAATACCGAGAATATGGATGTGCATCGGAAAGTGTCTAAAATCAGTCAAAGAAAAGCGGATTGTACCGCCCGAAAAAAAGTCTATGGATATCCAATCGCGTCTTTTGCGTCAAGCGGCTTTATCGGCTGCCGAATCCGTTGTTTTAGACGGAACGCCTTGGGCCGCGGCGCGCGACTGCGCCCAAAACGAAAACGGAATTCGTATTCGGTCCGATGTTTTGGAATCGGCCGTACGCGAAACGTGGGCCACCTTCAAGCCCCGGGACCACGAAAGCCTTTTACATGAGAAGCGCCTTTGCGCCTTAAAAGCCTTGCGTTTGCTGACCCCCTTTGATGCCTGGCTGTGCGGTGCCGTCCTAAACGGGTGCGCCGGCCCGGAAACGAGTATTCGCATCGAAGTTTTTGAAGACGACGCCAAGAGCGTTCTTCTCTTTCTTTTGGATGCAGGCATCGACGCTCAAGCCATCGATGACGAACCGAGCCCGGTCGGAAAACAAGACCTCACTTTCGGTTTTTTACTAAAAAACGACATCTGCGGCGATTTTGAGGCCATCCGCATCGAAATCTTCCCGAAACACTTCAAATCCCGCAATCCTCGGAAACGCACCCCCGATGCCTGGCAAAGTCCCTGGGAGGCCTCGGGTCGAATCAGCGCCGAAAACCTGGCCGAAGTTCTTGTTTTACCGTGATTTTTCGGTCACCGATTGCGCATTTTTGTCGTTTTTCCCGCTTTTGTATATGATTCGGCCTAAAGAACTTATAGGAATTGCTTGCGACAAGATAGGCGAAATTAGCCTCAATTGCCGATAATTCCGAAAAAAAGACGCCGTGTTCGGCGTTTGCATTGTGGGATGACGTTATGGACCTGCGCAAACTCAAAAGCATTATCGATTTATTAAAGGAAGCCGGAATTTCCGAAATCGATTTAACCGAAGGCGAAGATCGCGTTCGCATCGTCAACAGTCCCGATGGCATTCGTACGCAGGCTTCCCCCGTGTATACGGTTACGCCTTTGGCACAACCGACAGGACCGGCGCCGGGAGCCAAGGTAGAAACGCCCGTTGCAACTCCGGCAACCGAAACCATCAATGCCCCGATGGTCGGCACGTTTTACCGTGCGCCGTCCCCGGGAGCCAAACCCTTTGTTTCCGTCGGACAAAAGGTTCGTGCCGGTGAAACCGTCTGCATCATCGAGGCCATGAAGCTACTTAACGAAATCGAGGCCGAGTTTGACGGTGAAATCGTCAAGGTTCTCGTTGAAAACGGCGATCCGGTTGAATTCGGCCAGCCGCTGTTTGAAATCCGCCGCTAACCCGTTCGGACTGTCAGGGAATGTTTGGGAAAATCCTCATCGCCAATCGCGGAGAAATAGCGCTCAGGATCCTGCGCGCCTGCCGCACGATGAACATCAAGACCGTTGCGGTTCACTCGACGGCCGACGCCGATTCCATGCATGTGCGGCTCGCCGATGAAAGCGTTTGTATCGGCCCGCCGGCGCCCTCGATGAGTTACCTCAATATCCCGGCCATTATTTCGGCTGCGGAAGTCACCGATGCCGAGGCCATCCACCCGGGATACGGTTTTTTGTCGGAAAACGCTGACTTTGCCGACCGTGTGGAAAAAAGCGGTTTTGCCTTCATCGGCCCGCGCGGCGACACCATCCGCTTGATGGGCGACAAAATCAACGCCAAGCGCATGATGGCCAAAGCCGGAATCCCCTGCGTTCCGGGGTCCCTGACGGAGTTGCCGGATGATACGCAACAGGTCTTGGATTTAGCCAAAGAAGTCGGCTACCCGGTGATTGTCAAAGCCTGTGCTGGCGGCGGCGGTCGCGGCATGCGCGCCGTGCGCACCGAAGCGGCGCTTGTAAATTCCATTGCCCTCTTGCGGGCGGAAGCGAAAAACGCATTCGGCTCCGATAAGCTTTATTTGGAAAAGTATCTGGAAAATCCGCGCCATATCGAAATTCAGATTCTGTGCGATAACTTCCAAAATGCCGTCTATTTGGGCGAGCGCGACTGCTCCATGCAGCGGCGCAACCAGAAAATTATCGAAGAAAGTCCGGCTCCCGGAATTCCTCGCAAATCCATCGAACGGCTCGGCGAGCGTTGTGTCGAAGCATGCCGCCGAATCGGGTATCGCGGAGCCGGTACCTTTGAGTTCTTGTATGAAAACGAGAACTTCTACTTCATTGAAATGAACACTCGCATTCAGGTCGAACACCCGGTCACGGAACTCGTTACCGGCATCGATTTGGTGTGTGAACAAATTCGACTGGCTTCCGGCGAGCGCCTAACGCTCAAGCAAAAAGATATCGTCCCGCACGGGGCTGCCATCGAATGCCGTATCAATGCCGAAACGCCGTTTACCTTCCGACCGAGTCCCGGTCGCATCTCGGTCTGGCACGTCCCGGGCGGCCCTGGAATTCGCATGGAAAGTCACCTGTATACCGGGTACAACGTTCCTCCTTACTACGATAGTCTCATTGCTAAACTCATCGCGAGCGGCCCGGACCGCGAAACGGCTTTAGCTCGTATGAAAGTGGCCTTGACGGAATTGGCCTGCGAAGGTATCAGCACCAATACGCCGCTTTTGCGCGCCATTTTGGCCGACACCGGCTTTGCCCAAGGGGAACGTGACATCCATTACCTGGAAAGAAAACTGACGGAATGGCAATTGCGGCGTAAGGAGAAAACGAGCAATGCTACGTGAAGTAACGCTTCTTGTTGCACAAAACCAAGCCGAATCCCTCGGTGATGCGTTAATCGATAGCGGCGCTCTGAGCATCACGCTCGAGGATGCCGATGCCGATAACGCCGACGAAGAGCCGCTTTACGGGGAGCCGGGATTAGAGCCGACGACCTGCGCTTGGAAGCGCTCACGCCTTAAGTTCCTCATTGACGAAAAGAGTAATCCGGCTCTTCTTGTGAAGGCAGCCTATAACGCAATCGGGCAAGCGCCCGAGCCGATTGAATCGATTGTTCCGGTCCCTGAGACCGATTGGGTCAAGTTAACCCAATCGCAATTCGGACCGACCAAAGTGAGCGACCGTCTGTGGATTGTTCCGAGCTGGAGTGAAATTCCCGACCCCAAAGCCGTCAACATCCGACTGGATCCCGGGGTTGCCTTCGGCACGGGAGCACACCCGACAACGCATCTTTGCTTAAAGTGGCTCGATGAAAACGTGCGTTCGGGCCTTTCGGTTTTGGACTACGGTTGCGGAACCGGCATTTTGGCCATTGCCGCCGCTAAACTCGGTGCCACCCCTGTTGTCGGCACCGATATCGATCCGCAAGCCGTGGAAGCGGCCTGTTACAACACCAAAATCAACGCCGTTGACGCCGCCTTTTCCCTGCCTGAAGCGCTGGAACACCGAACCTTTGACATTGTCATTGCCAACATCTTGGCCAATCCTTTAAAAGTCTTAGCGCCGGCCCTTGTCGGCTATCTTTCCGAAAACGGGCATCTGACGCTCTCGGGAGTTTTGGCGCATCAAGCACAAGACATCATCAACACCTATGAGGCAATCGGTGTCAAACTCTCGGTGTGGAAACAACAAGAAGACTGGGTTTGCCTGACAGGGAAAAAACAGTCGGTTTGCCCGAAGGAATCATCATGGCTTATGTAACGCGTTGCCCGTATTGCGGTGCCGTTTGGTTGCTACCGAATAAAGAGACGGCCGAGGCCGCCCCGGTCAAGTGTTCCAAGTGTCTGAAGTGTTTCGATGCCACACGGGACTTGCTGTGTGTACCCGATGCCCTGTTCCCGCAGCAGCACCCTGCCGTAAAGGAGGCGATGCTGGAGAAAACGTCTGACGCCCCAAAGTCTGAAAAAGAGGCGCCGAGCAAGGCAACGCTACCTCAAACTCCCCCGATTCAGGCCCCTGTTCGGGCACCGGTGACGGCACAAGCCGCAACACCTGAAGCGCCGCGTCCCGCATCGCAGGGAATTCCTTTGTCCGCCCCCTCGCGGCATGCGCAAAAAGAACTTGAAAAACTCTCGATTTTGATGAGCGATTTTTCCGGTCGGACGGAACCGACCGTCGGAGAACCGAGTCGCACGGAAACGGCACCGAAAGAGACCTCTCAAGATAAAGCTCAAGAGTCTGAATCTGAAAAAGTCGTTCCGCAAACCGTCGGTACGGCACCCAAACGCAAGAAGAACACGTGGGTCGGTCCCGTGATTACCGGAGCCCTCTTGGTGGTGATTCTTGCCGTCGGTGCGATTGTGTTTAACCAGACAATTTTGCAAAAGTTCCCGTCCTCAAAATCTCTTTTCGATTCCGTTTGCACGAAGATCACCTGCCCGGGTTTCTTCTTGAAAAACATCGAAGCCTTTGCTGTGACGAAGGCGCAACTGACAAGTGCGGGAACGCCGGGAAACTACACCCTGGAAGTGACGATTCTGAACGGATCGACCATCGCGCAGGCCGTGCCGCATCTGTCGCTACAGCTTGTCGATGACAACGATGCGGAAATCACCCGTCAGGTTTTAAAGCCGGTCGATTTTTTGGCTGACCCCTCGGTGAAAAGTCTCGGAGCCGGTCGGTCGCTCACGGTACGCATCAACATGCGCACCAACGCAACGCCGTCGCGTTGTATTGCAACACCGATTTACCCATGAGTATCTGCGTTGCCGGTTCAGCTGCCTACGACACCGTCTTTGCGTTTTCGGGACGGTTTCAATCGCAATTACTGAAAAGTCGGCTTGACCATTTGAACGTGTGTTTTCCGGCCGCTTCCATGGAGCGCCGTTTCGGCGGATGCGGCGGCAACATCGCCTACGCGTGTCGTCTGCTCGGAGACCCGACCGTTCTTTTGAGCGCCTTCGGGGCCAACGATGCCGACGCGTATCTAAAACACCTTAAAGCCTGCGGCATTGCCGTTGTCCCGACCCTCGTTGAAAACGCCTACACGGCCCAGTGCGTCATCCTTTCCGATGCCTCGGGCTCGCAAATTGCCACCTTTTGTCCGAACGCCGCTCTTTTCACTCGAACCGACCTTTGGCCCGAAGAACGCGTAACCGTCGGAATCATTTCTCCGGAAACGCGCTCATCGATGCTCGCCCGTGTCGATGAATTCACTCGGCGCGACATTCCGTTTTTTTTCGATCCCGGGCAAATAACGCCACGCTTTACCGCAGACGAGTTAATCAATTGCTTTCGCAAGGCGCGCTATGTCGTCATGAGTGACTACGAACTCGAGCTTATTAAGCGCATAACAAACATTAAAGAAAAAGCCCTTCTGGACTTGTGCGAGGTCCTAATCGTAACTCAGGCCGAGCAAGGCGCTACTGTCTTGACGCATCAAGAGTCCTTGCACGTTCGGGCGTGCCCGGTTCGGGCGCACGATACCATCGGAGCGGGAGACGCCTTCCGTGCCGGTCTTTTGCACGCAGTACTGCACAATCTGGATTGGAAGCACGCTTTGCAACTCGGATGCGCGTTAGCCTCGTTTAAAGTGCAAAGCGAAGGTGCGCAAACCTACTGTCCGACTCGGCAAGAGCTCATCGAGCGCCTGATAGCAACGTACGGCGACGCGGCAGTAGGCTACGCGCTTTAATTTTTTCATCGGGCGCTTTTTAAGCGCCCGACGACAACCGGTTATTTTCCGATCGAGTCCATGAACTCACAATACGTTTTCTTGGTCAGGACGGGCTTAAAGTTTTCGCAAATACGCTCGGCAACTTCTCCGTTTCCGGCCAACAGGTCCACAACCGTCCACGCCAAAACCGCAGGTGACCTCTCAAAGGCCGTCTTCGTGTCAGCCAGCTGGTAATCGGCACCGTGAAGCGACCCGCGCGCGCATCCGACCCAAGCATGAACAATGGGAATTAAATGCGAGACATCGCCCATGTCGGTACTCGCGGTATTGTGAGGACCCGCGCCGACGTCTTCGGGCGGGAAAAAGGCACGAGCGTTTTCTTCCAAGAGGGCACGCAAGCGGGTATCGGGTCGCAGCGGCAGGTACCCGGGCATGTCATGAATCACACATTCGGCACCGATGGCATCGGCCCCAGCCCTCAAAGCCCGATTAATGTCGGCGTTGTAGTGCTTTAAGCCTTCGATGCTTGCCGCACGTACATAACTTTCCATCGTCACGCGGTCGGGAACGACATTCACAAGGTCCCCGGCGTTGGTCAAAATCGGATGGAAGCGCACGTAGTCGGACTCCTTGAAGCGGTCGCGAATGGCGTTGACACCCATCATGCCGATCATGGCGGCATTTAAGGCATTGATACCCTTGTCGGGAGCGCCGGCTGCGTGAGATGCCCGTCCGTTGTATTCGACAATCTTTCCGATAAAGCCGTTGCAACTGGCGCCGGACCCGTAGTAACCCTCAGGCTTGTCTGTGATGTCCACATGCATCTGAAGCGCGATATCGATGTCATCGAACCCGCCTTCTTTGATGATTTGTTCTTTACCGCCGAGGTACGAAATCTTACCTTGCTTCACAAGGTCGGCACGGTACCCGAGCTCTACGTACTCTTCGGCCGGGACGGCAAAAAAGACCACATCACCGGCAAGTTCTTTCATCACGCCAGAATCCACAAGAGCCCACGCAACGGCGAGCATGTTGGCAATCTGCACGTTGTGCCCGCAGCAGTGCGCTGCGCCGCTCGGAGCGGCATACGGAGAGTTTTTGCAAATGACCGCATCGAGCTCGCCGATTACGGCCACAGTCTTGCCGGGCTTTCCGCCCTTAATGCGCGCCTTAATTCCCGTGAGGCCCCAGCCCGTGGTGTACTCAAGACCTAATGCATCGAAGGCCGCACGGACCTTAGCCGATGTTTTGATTTCCTTGTAGCCGAGTTCGGGCTCTTTCAAAATGGCTTGAGCAATCGCTTCGATATTCGCACGCCGAGCCTCAATAGCTTTTAAGACTTTCTGTTTGATTTCCGTTGTGTTCACGACAACCCCCCGAATTGGTAAAAAAGCGAAGCCCCCGCAGGAAGACTTCGCCCGACCCGATGCGGCAAAAAACTGCCGGTCGGGCACTGAGTAACTCCGAGTGATGCAGAAAACCCGCACAGGATTTTCTGCACCGCTCGGAAAAGCCGTGTATCAGAACACGTGTTCGAACCGCAGGATGATTTCCGCAAGAATTGTCGCACAAATGAAGCTACCGGCCGAAACGCAAAGCGCTACCGGAATAATCTTCCAGGAAAGCGCCTTAAAGGCTTCCAAATCCTTACCGACACACAAGCCGGCATAGGCCAGAATCGGCGTTGTCGTAGCCAGCAAGTTAACGTGCTTGACTTGGGCAACAATCCATTCGCTACCGGGAACGCCCGGAATGGAAACAATCACTGCCACCAAAGAAACCCAGAAGACCGTCGGAAGTTTGGAAAACCCCGGCAAATTCGCAATGACGCATCCGATGAACGTAATAATCAATAAAACGAGAGCGCCCAAAGAGCCTGAGGCAATATCCCCTTTAAATCCGACACAGTTAGCAATCACCGAGAAAATCGCCGTGACAAGAAGAATAAAACCAATGTCCTTAAGTTTTGCAATCATGTTTTTCTCCTTACTTCGCGGCAGGTTCACGGCGATCGCCGGTAATCTTTTCGTACACCCAGACCATCACGGGTAAGGAAACGAACAGAGCAAAATAAATGCCGAGAATCGTGGTCATCAGATTCGCGGCGCCTGCATAGGCCAGAACAACGTCAGCCTGATCGGGATACACCGCCACAATGGACGCAACACCGGCAGCCATCATCGAGGCCGAGCCGATACCCGCACCCATCGCCAGCGCATGCGGATGGAACCATCCGAGCTGAGCAATCACACCGACAAGCACGGAAATCCACGCTGCGCCGAAAATCGTGCCGCAGATGTACATACCCATCACACCGCGTCCTTCCGGAGAGTCGATGCCGTACTTCTCGGCAATAATGGCAATGTTCGGCTCTCGGTCAATCGAGTAGCAGGCACCGATAGCCTCGCGCCCCATTTTCAACAGAAGCGCCATCGGCAGACCCAAAATCATGGTGCCGAAGAAATGCCCGAATTCCTGCATAATCAGAGCCAGGCCCGAATCGAATAATTTAACCAGATTCGGTCCGATACCCAACCCCAAGTAAGCCACTAGGAAGAGCATCGCAATCGGCATAAAGTGCGCTGCGCGTTCCTGTTCTGCCATCGAAAGGATTTTTAAGCGAGGAATCGAAAGGATTGCGCCGAACACCATGGCATACAAAAGCGGCAACAGAACAACAATGCCGAATTTTTGAATTCCGATGGCATCAGCGGCCACTACAACTAAAAGCGCCAGAATGTGGAGCTTGAAACGACCGAGTGCTTGCATGATGGAGTTTCCGTTAAAAAGTAAAACTAATAAAAAAAACAGCGACAAACACTGCCAAGACGCAACAGGTCGCCATCTGTTTTGTATCTTATAGAGGTTTGCCTTTCGTTTGCAACAATTTGTTACAAGAATCGCTTTTCGCGCGAAAAATGACTTCTTTTGTTTCTTCGATACAACGCATCGAAGAGTCTTGCGAGCGACAGGCAACGCCCCCGATTGGTTGAAACTTCGGGTTTTCAGACGCTACGCTCTTCGTAACCCCGGAGCAAAGACCTTACAATTTTTACTACTTTCGAGCCGGACGCGTCACAGCGTTCATGTGCCGGGACCCGGCCCAAGATCAACAAATTCGTTATGTTTTTTAAGACCTCCGTTTAAGGGACAGTCTTACCTGAAACCTCGGCTCTCTCTTTTAATCCCCAGACGATTCGCTCCTATTTTTTTCGCCGAGAGTAAGCCGCTTTTCCGTGTCACGATTTCCGGCCTCATCAACAACATCAGGCTGGCGCTGCCATCCTGGTTCGAAAGGCAACTGGCTCAGGGCCTTGCAGATATTCTCCGCCAGGACAAACCACCGTCAGCGATGGTCCGGCTGCAAAGAGATCAATCGAGAAAGTGACATCGTTTTTCCCATGTGACCTTCGGGTGTGACGAAAACCCAGTCCTTCGTGATTTTTCACTGACAATTAAAGCCGGGGAACACGTGACTCTGGTCGGACGCTCCGGTGTCGGAAAAACACCGTTTTCAAACTCGTACGAGCCGAAAGAAGGACAGGTCATCGACGGCGGCATCAACACATTTACCCTCTCTGACCGCATGCGACGAAAAAGTATCGGTTGCTCCTTGTAGCACACCGCGCTCATCCCGGGAACTGTTCTTAATCAAACCTCGCTAGGGGAGCAGGATGCCACCGAAGCTATGGCGAAAAATGCTCTCATTCCCTTAAATGACTATGAGGCATTCCTGTCTGCAAAGAATTACTCAAAAAGAGCCATTGAAGATTTTGCAATGCAGGTCGGTATCCATCCCGGCATCGTCGTCGGACGATTGCAAAGTGAAAAAATCATTCCTTTTAGCCAATTTAACGAAATGAAGTTACGGTATTCCCTTTAAATAACAAGCCCCGTGTCTGTCTTGTAAGCATCGGAGAAATTCCATAGATTTTCCTTCATCTTGCCCGAGACAGACTCCGAGATAAGGCGGCCTTTCGCTACAATGACGGCACTGATTAACGGAGTTTTTCCTATGCCCGTCCATGATGATATGTCCGGTGCCGTCGAACTCGGACGCGAAGTGCTTGTGCGCGAAGCCCAATGCGTTCAGCATCTTGCCGACACCCTCGGCAACGGTCCCTTTGCGCAAGCCGTACAACTGATCCTAGCGAGTTCCGGTCGAGTCATTGTCAGCGGCGTCGGAAAATCCGCCCACGTCGGACGCAAAATCGCCGCAACGCTGGCGTCAACGGGAACTCCCGCCTTCTTCGTGCATGCGGCCGAAGCCGCGCACGGCGACCTAGGGATGATTACAACCGAAGATGTCGTCGTGGCCGTCTCCTATTCGGGTACGACCAATGAATTGTTGACGATTATCCCTGTTTTAAAACGCGAAGGTGTTCGCTTGATTTCCATCACCGGAAACCCGCAAAGCGCCTTGGCGAAAGCCTCGGACGTTGCCTTAGATATCGGGGTACGCTCGGAAGCGTGCCCCTTGAATCTTGCCCCGACCTCCTCGACAACGGCGACATTGGCCTTTGGCGATGCGCTCGCCGTGGCCCTGATGCACGAAAAGGGATTTACCAAAGAAGATTTTGCCCGCTCGCATCCGGGCGGTGCCCTCGGTCGGCGCCTTCTGACGCACGTGCGCGACATCATGCGCGCCGGAAGCGACGTGCCCTCTGTTCGTGAAGGAACGAGCGTCTTGGATGCCGTACGCGAAATCACCAAAAAGCACATCGGCATGACTGCCGTTGTCGACAACGAGGACCGCGTCACGGGCATCTTTACCGAAGGCGATTTGCGTCGCCTAATTGAAAAGCGCGGCGATATTCGCGCCATTAAGATTGACGACGTGATGACGAAAACTCCGACGACAATCGGCCAAGATGAAATGGCCGCAACAGCCGCCAAGATTCTGGAAAAAACGTTGAAAAACCAACTTCTGGTCGTTGACGATAAGGGGCACCTGATCGGCGCCTTACACATGCACGACCTGATGAGTGCCAAGGTGATTTAATGGATAGCACACTACAGAGCAAAGCCGCTCGCATCCGCCTTGTCGTTCTCGATGTCGACGGCGTTTTAACGGACGGCTCGATTTGGACGGGACCGGACGGAGAAGCCGTCAAACGCTTTTACACACGTGACGGCTTAGGGATTAAATTGCTGCAAAGCGCCGGAATCCCCGTCGCGATTTTAACGGGACGTCTTTCGAAACAAACGGCCAGTCGCGCGGCCGAACTCGGAATTAAAGCCGTCATGCAAGGAAAAACCTTTAAAGGAGATGCCTTTAAAGAATTAACGCAGTCCTTCGGCCTAGGTGATGAGGAAGTAGCCTACATGGGAGATGACATTCCGGATATTCCGCCGCTTAAGGCAGCCGGCCTTGCCGCTTGCCCGGCCGATGCGGCAAGCGAGGTTTTGCCTCTGGCGGACTTTGTCAGCTCTGCCCCGGGCGGCAACGGCGCCGTCCGCAGTCTTGCCGAACTGATTTTGCGTGCCCAAAATCGCTGGGACGATTTGGTTAACCGGTACTACGTGCAAGGAGAGTCGCTTTAATGCACCTGCGTGACCGACTGATTTCGTTTTTCGGGCTGGCGGTGCTCTCTATACTCGTTGCCGCCTCAGCCTACTACGCAATCAAATCGAACTTTGACGACGGCTCGCCCGGACCCAATAAGGACTCGCCGGACTTTGCTACGCGCGACTGTGTCGTCACGATTTTTGACCGCGACGGGACCGGCAAACATCGCCTGTTTTCGGAGTACGCCGAACACTATTCGGACGGTCACAGTGTGAGTATTCGCCCAAAGCTTGTGACCCTGTCGCCCGATAAACCGCAATTGAAGATGTCCGCGAATACCGCAAGCACGATGGACGAGGGTCAAACCGTTGTCTTTACGGGCAATATCGTATTAACGCGTAGCGGCGATAAAGCCAATGCCCCGCTCCGCCTGACGACATCGCGTGCCGTTGTCAATACCGACACACAGGTTGTCACGGGGGAAGCTCCCGTGCGCATCGAACGCGGCAGTGATGTGACGACCGGAATCGGCTTTACGTACGACAATGTGGACCGGACAGCCGAACTGTATTCGGACGTGCATACGTTTATCATCCCGAAAAAGAAGCTTCGTTAACTTTTGCTCAACACAGCCATGAAACACGCTTGGATTTTTTCTTTGGTCGCTCTGACAGGTTTTTCCTGCGCTCTTGCTCAGACAGGCGACCGCGACATGCCTATTGAGATTGTCGCCGATAGTTTCAGTGGCGATGAGGTCGGACAAAAAGCGTCCTATTCGGGCAATGTCGAGGTGCACCAGGGAACCTTGGAAATCAAAGGCGACCGACTGGACTTAAAAATTGACACCAAAGGCTATCGAACACTGACGGTCATCGGCCGACCGGTTCGCATTAAGGAAAAGCGCGATCCGAAAACCCCGGGTATCGAAGAGTGGGTTCATGCCAGCGCGCTGACGGCCGTTTATCAAGAAAAACTCGACCGCATCGTTTTAAAAGACAATGCGAAAATCATCCGCACTGAAAACGGACAAGCGCTCGATTCGACCGAAGGCTCGGTCATTACCTATGACCTGCTGCATGCCACAAGCCGCGTTGTCGGCGAACGCACCGACGGTCGGAAAACCCGCATTTCCGCCATCTTAAGTCCCCGACCCAAAGACAAAACAGCCGCTCCGGCCCCGGAAAGCACGAATCCGCCTGCCCTACGCGGAGAAACCAAGCTACGCAACATGCGATAACAGTCACAGAGTATGCCACTTATGCAAGAAACTACGCCCGTCACTCAAACTCCCGTGCATACGCTTCGCGCTGAAAACCTCGTCAAGCGTTTCGGATCGCGCACCGTTGTCAACGGCGTCTCTTTTGATGTCAACACCAACGAAATCGTCGGGCTTATGGGACCGAACGGCGCCGGGAAAACAACGAGCTTTTACATGGTCGTCGGATTGATTGCGCCCAATGAGGGAAAAATCTTTATCGACAATACGGAAATCACACACCTACCGATTTACAAGCGGGCCCATTTAGGGATTACGTATCTACCGCAAGAGGCCAGTGTTTTTCGGCGTTTGACGGTTGAAGACAACATTCGAGCCATTCTCGAACTCAAAGAAGATCAAAACGGACGCAAATTAACCTCCGAGCAAATCGAGTCGCGCTTAACCGAACTCCTTAAGGACCTGCAAATCGAGCATTTGCGCACCAATATGGCATTATCGCTTTCCGGTGGTGAAAGACGTCGTACGGAAATTGCCCGAGCCCTCGCAGCCGATCCGCAATTTATTCTTCTAGACGAACCCTTCGCCGGCGTCGATCCGATTGCCGTGAACGAAATCAAGCGCATTACGCGCTACCTTAAGTCCCGCGGCATCGGCGTTTTAATCACCGACCACAACGTCCGGGAAACGCTCGGGATCTGCGACAGGGCCTTCATTATCAATAACGGCGAAGTCCTCGCGCACGGCACACCCGACCAAATCGTCGCCAATCCGACCGTTCGGGCTATCTACCTCGGGGAAGACTTCCGAATGTAAGCGCTATGGCGGTATCGTCTTTACATATCGACGTTGCCGGGCAACAAAAGCAAATTCCGAAGCCGTTGCTTCTGGAAACTGCCAAGCTTTTGACATTAAGTCGCGAAGAATTGGCTGCCGAAATCCGTCGGCAACTCGACGAAAATCCGTTTTTGCTTGCCAAAGAGGTCGAGACGGCGCCATTGTCCGAGCCGATGCAAACCCCGTTTGACGAACCGGTCGGCGTATCGGCCGACTTTCCGGGAACAACGTCGCTGATTACTTGGAAGAACACACCCTCGGAAGACCTAACGGTCGACCCGACGGATTTCTTAAGCTACCCGACGACGCTTTTAGAGCATCTGACAAGACAGATTCGTCTTCTGACCGTTCCCGAAGACAAAAAGGATCTTGTTCAGTGGCTTGCCGGGAACCTCAATGAAGACGGGCTCTTCGAAGAGACTTTGGAATCGATGGCAAGTACCTGTCCGATTTCAGCCTCCGAAAAAGACTGGCAAGAAGCCCTAAAAACGCTGCAAAGCCTCGATCCGACGGGAGTCGGCGCCACCTCTGCGCTTGAAGTACTCTCGTTGCAACTAAAAGCGGCACCGAACGATGCATTCACGGCAACCCGAGAGCTAGCCGATTTCATTCTTAAGGAATGCCCAGACCTGTTGCTTAAAGGCGACAAGGCCGCGATTGCCCGGCGGCTTCACCGAGACGAGAACGATGTCCGTGCCGCACTGTGTATCTTACGGTCTTTAGATCCGCATCCGTGCTCCCGGTTTGCCGGTCTGACGGACAACGCCGTTTTGCCTGACTTTACCGTTGAAAAAAAGGACGGAGTCCTGACGCTTATTTTTCAGGACGATGCCGCCGAGCGCCTTGTTTTTGACGCTCCCACCTATGCCCTTTTGCACAAAGAGGTGAAACAGGCCCCCGAGCGCGAAGCGATGGAGCCTTATGCCCAAAAGGCGCGCCTTTTTATCAGTGCTCTGACGCGGCGTAAGAAAACATTGCTCTTAGTCGGACGCGCGCTTTTTAAGCGACAAAGCCGATTTTTTGCCGAGGGTCCCCAAGCGCTCGTGCCGCTCGGAATGCAAGAGGTTGCCGAAAGTCTCGGCATTTCCAAGTCCACCGTAAGCCGTGCCGTGGCGGGCAAATTTATCCAAACGTCGTTCGGTTTTTTCCCGTTAAAGCACTTTTTCTCCGGCACCGTTCCCTCGACCGATGCTCCCGAATTGCTCTCGAGTACCGTCGTTCGGGAGCGCATTCGCCAGCTGATTGCCGAGGAAAATCCGGCCTGTCCGATGAGCGACGCCCAACTGACGCAACAACTTGCCGAGCAGGGAATCCGCATCGCACGTCGCACCGTAGCCAAATATCGGGAAATGGACAAAATCCCCCCGAAAAACGAACGGTTTCGCCTTTGATTGTTGTCGTTGGCTCGGCCGAAAAAATCGTTCGCCCTCTCGGACGTATATACTCTTCGAAAGTTTGTTTGAAGTTGCCTGACGATGAATCACATTGCTCCGTTATTAAATCCGAGTGAAAACATCCTGCTTGACTTAGATGTCTTGAGCCGAAAACGCCTTTTCGAAGAGGTTTCCCGAATTCTGGCCGTCTCTTCCGGAGTGCCGGCACAAAGTGTTTTCGATGCCCTGATTGCACGAGAAAAACTCGGTCCGACGGGTTTGGGGTGTCGTGCCGGTATTCCTCATGCCCGTATTAACGGAATCGTCGACCCCGGGTTGTGCCTAGTGAGAACCAAGCAACCGATTGATTACGACGGACCGGGACAGACGACGGCGCAACTATTTTTTGCCGTGGCCATTCCGGAAAGTAACCCGGACGCCTATCTGGCCATTTTGTCGGATGTAGCCGGTTTTTTGCGCGATAAAACCGCTCGAAGTACCCTCATGACAGCGACCTCGGCCAAGCAGGCTTTGGAAATCATTACGGCTTGGGAGCCCTCTGACGATGCTGCAGGAAAGGAGTAACCTCATGGAAAACACCTCGTCCGAGTTGCGCGTTGTCATTGTGACGGGGCTTTCGGGATCGGGTAAATCCGTCGCCATTCGCCAATTGGAAGATAGCGGCTACTATTGCTTGGATAACCTGCCGCTTGATTTCTTACTGCCCGTTCTGGAAAAGTTACACAGCCGCGGCATCGATCGCATTGCCGTTGCCGTCGATGCGCGGGGGCTGACAAACTCAGAGCAATTTACGGATTGTCTGGCGGCACTGCGCGCTCGAAAAATCGATGTGCGCATCCTGTTTTTGACGGCCTCCAACACCGAACTCGTGAAGCGTTTTTCCGAAACACGCCGCCGGCACCCGCTCTCGATTCGTCCCGAAAGTCAAAGCGGACGAACGCTTTCGGAAGCCATTCATCTGGAACGGGACCTCTTGTCGCCGATTGCCGAACAAGCTCACATCATTGATACAACGCGCGTTTTACCGAACACACTGCGGCGTTGGGTCACGGAGTTTGCCGATATACCGCCCTCTTCGATGACGCTTGACTTTGAAAGCTTTGCGTTTAAAAAGGGCATTCCCGTCGCCGCCGATTTGGTTTTCGATGTGCGCAACCTCCCGAACCCGTTTTACGACGAAGCCTTGCGACCGCTTACGGGCCTAGATAAACCCGTGATTAATTATCTCGACTCCCAGTCGCAAGTCCAAGACATGCTCTCGGACATCACGGCGTTTATCGACAAGTGGCTCCCTTCGTACGAAAGCCAAAACCGCCATTACCTGACGGTGGCAATCGGTTGTACGGGCGGACAACATCGAAGCGTCTATATCGCCGAACACTTAGCTAAGGCCTTTAAGGCAAAGGTCCTGACAGTCGTGCGGCATCGGCAACTTTGCCAACGCGATGCGTAAGTGAGTACGGCGCCTTGGAGTCGGCGCCGCACTCTCTCTTGAAAAAAGCCTTACAGGTTCACTTTGGGCATTTTGTCAAAACTGGCCTTAAGCTCGGCATCGGTCGGAATCGTGTCGCTCATCGTACCGTCGTTAAAGCGTTGGTAGGCCGACATGTCAAAGTACCCGGTTCCCGTCAGGCAGAATAGAATGACCTTCTCTTGGCCGGTTTCTTTGCACCGTAAGGCCTCGTCAATTGCAACCTTAATGGCGTGACTGCTTTCGGGAGCCGGGAGAATCCCTTCGCAGCGGGCAAATTTTTCCGCAGCGGCAAAAACCGAGGTCTGTTCGACCGCTCGCGCTTCAATCAGCCCGTCTGCATACAGCTGCGAAATAATCGCGCTCATACCGTGGTAACGCAGTCCTCCGGCGTGATTGGCCGACGGAATAAAACTCGATCCGAGCGTATACATCTTCTGGAGCGGGCACACGCGACCCGTATCGCAAAAGTCATAGGCGTAGCGTCCGCGTGTCAGACTCGGGCAGCTGGCAGGTTCCACGGCGATGATGCGGCTATCGAGCTTTCCTTTGATCTTGTCACCGACGAAGGGGCTAATGAGTCCCCCGAGATTCGATCCGCCCCCGGCGCATCCGATGATGATGTCCGGAGTCAAACCGTAGCGAGCCAACGCAGCCTGCGACTCAAGACCGACAACCGTTTGGTGCAGTAACACCTGCGAAAGGACCGACCCGAGCACATACCGATACCCGGGGCGACTGACGGCGGACTCGACAGCCTCGGAAATCGCGCAACCGAGACTGCCGGTCGTGCCCGGGAATTCCTCAAGCATCTTGCGCCCGATTTTCGTCGTATTTGAAGGCGAAGGCGTGACGGTGGCGCCGAACGTACGCATCACTTCTTTGCGTTGCGGCTTTTGTTCATACGAGCACTTGACCATGAAGACGTTGCAGTCAAGCCCCAAGTACGCACAGGCCATCGAAAGAGCCGTACCCCACTGTCCGGCACCGGTTTCGGTCGTCACGCCTTTAAGTCCCTGCTTTTTGGCGTAATAAGCCTGAGCAATCGCCGAGTTAAGTTTGTGGCTTCCCGACGTGTTTTGACCTTCGAATTTGTAGAAAATCTTCGCCGGCGTTCCCAGAACCTTTTCCAAGCAATACGCACGAATCAAGGGAGACGGGCGGTACATCTTATAAAAATCGAGGACCTCCCCGGGAATATCAATCCACGGATCTGTGACGTTTAACTCCTGAGAAACGAGTTCCTCGCAGAAAACCGGCGTTAAATCCGCTGCTGTCACGGGCTTTAACGTCGCCGGATTGAGCATCGGAGCGGGCTTATTTTTCATATCTGCCCGCAGGTTGTACCACGCTGCCGGAATCTCATTTTCTTCCAGGTAGGTCTTGTAGGGCATCTTTTCCATGGTTGTCTCCTTGATTGAGGAAAGATTTCAGGCAATAAAAAACGGACTGAAAGCACACCTTTCAATCCGTCAGCCTTTAAAACGAGAACGTTTTGATTAAACAGCAACAAGCGCTGACGGATCGTACCGCCAGAGCCACCAGCCGAAAAATTTGTTCTCGATGTTTGTCATAACACGTCGTACTGTAGCAAGAATTTGTCTTGCGCGCCGCACATTACCCTCTGGGATTTTCCCTAGGACCTCTGATAAAAATCAGCCGAAGGCTCCGAAACTGGGACCTTCGGCCGCGCAACCGATTCTGCTCGGTCTTTCTTAGGCAAGTTCCGCTAAGGCCTGTCGCACCGCCTCTTCGGTCACGCCGTCGGCCAATACAACGTGCGTCAGAACGTCCTGCAGTTTCCCTTGTTTGAGTTGCCCGACAGCCATTCCGGCCTCTTTGCCGCTCTCAAAGGGATGCGAGGTCAGTAACACACATCCGGCGGAATCGGTCAGTTTGAAATAGAACTTCCCATCCTCTCCTCGATATTGCTTAATGGCAGCCGTGGCCTTTTTCTTAGGTAAAACTTTGCCTTTTCGGGTGGCTCCGACGGCATGAAATTGCCGCAAACCCACAGCCTCACGGAGCGTTACGAGGAAGGGCGTTGCCAAGCGACGCGCCTTTTTCGCGCCAGCCTGCAAGATATCTTCAAGCTCCTGAGGATGCGCCATAAAGAACGCATACTTTTCTCGCATCGGTCCGATTTCCTTTTCGATTTGGGCAACCAGCCGTTTCTTGGCCTCGCCCCAACCGAGACCGTCGCGAAGTTCCTCGCGGAACAGGGCTTTTTCTTGGTCCGTGGCAAAGGCATCATAGATTTGCGTAAGCGACGTGCTATCCGGGTCTTTGGGTTCTCCGGGCAAGCGACTGTCGGTCACAACGCGGCTGATGGCTTCTTCAAGCGCAACACGTCCGCCCTCAAAAAGCGGAATGACGTTGTTGTAACTCTTACTCATCTTGCGTCCGTCTAAGCCCGGCAAGATGGACACGTGCTCGTCGATTTGTTCGTACGGAAGCACAAAGAAGTCTTTTCCGCGCCCGTACAAGTTATTAAAGCGCGTGGCGATATCGCGGGCCATCTCCAAGTGCTGAATCTGATCGCGACCGACAGGGACAAGATTGGCATTAAACATCAGGATGTCGGCAGCCATCAAAACCGGATAGCAAAATAGGCCCATCGAGACACCGGCGTCGGGGTCGAGCTCGGCGGCGGCATTGGCCTCAACGCACGCCTTGTACGCATGCGCCCGATTCATCAGCCCTTTGGCGCAGACGCAATTTAAAAGCCAGTTCAAAACCGGAATTTCCGGAATGTCGCTTTGTCGATAAAAGGTGCAGTGGTCGGGATCGAGTCCCGCCGCAAGCCAGCTCGCGGCAATCTGCATGCGACTTCTTTCAATGCGGTCAGCATCCTGACACTTAATCAGGGCGTGCAAGTCCGCCATAAAAAAGAAGCTTTCCACATCGGGCTTGTGAGACGCCTGAATGCAGGGGCGAATCGCTCCGCAGTAATTCCCTAAATGCAACGTTCCCGTTGTGTTAATACCGGTCAGCACCCGTACGGTCATCGCTATTTCTCCTAGCCACAAAACAAACAACGGGCAACACTCTAGCAAATTTGCTTTTCCGGGCGATAGAAAAAGCTATGATTGCGTGGCCTAAACGATACTGGAGAAGGATGTTTTATGATTTCTCGGCGCTCTCTCGGACTGGCAGCCTTAGCCGGCTTGTCCTTTCCCCTTTGGGCCAAGGAAGCGACCTACGTTTCCCTGGAAAGCCCGTTTGAAAATGCTGCAAAAACGCTGATTAAAATTTTCTCGTACGATTGCCCGTTTTGCTATCGCTACGACAAGAGCATCGACCCGTGGCTTTGTGAAGAGATTCTCCCGAATCTCGGTCTGCGTTTTGTCCCCGTTTTCCTGGAAAGCCGCGCCAAATACGGACAAACGGCCGCCATATTCTTGGCACTGTGCGAGCGAGAAGACGAGAAAAACGGACGCCCTCTTTCGGACAAAGCCAGTCTTTTTTCTCAAGCCAAAGAAGCTCTTTATTTTGCGTACCTGAAACAAAAGGAGCGCTGGGCCGGCGGTGAAGACGCTTTTTTAAAAACTCTCACGGACGCAACAGGTCTTACAAAGGACTTTTTCCTTAAAAGAAAAGCCGATTCCGACGTGCTCTCGCTCGTTAAGGCTTGGCGTCCGTCCAAAGACATTGCCGCCATTCAGGGCATTCCCGCGTATGTGGTTAACGGGCGATTTTTGGTTCGTAACACGGCCGCGCGCTCTAAGACCGATTTCGGAAATATCATTCGGGAGTTGTCGGCTTTACCTTAAAGGACACTGGATGCTCTTATCTCTTCGCACTCTTGCGACAAAACGCACGCCTTGGATTATTCTTGCGGGCGCTACCGTTTTCTTGGTTGTTTTCGCGCATGCCGTCTTTCAAAAGTGGCTTTTCATGGAGCCGTGCGAACAGTGCGTTTACATTCGCTTTGCCTTCGTTCTCGTGGCACTCGGTGCTCTTCTTGTCGCCCTCAATCCGAAGGCCCCGTGGTTTGCCGTCCCTGGCATCGCGCTTTCCTTGTACGGGGCACTGTACGGACTTATTTGCTCGCTACGCCTTGCACGCATTCACGCGGCCATGCACGACGCGGATTCCGATGCGCTCTTCGGTCTGACGGGTTGTTCGACAACGACGCACTACCCTTTGGGGCTGCCGCTTGACGTGTGGCTTCCGGATTGGTTTGCCGCTTCGGGCGAATGCGGCATCGACACGCCCGTTGTTCCCCCCGATGCCGTCCTTTCGAACATGCAGTCGTTTTGGATTGACCTATATAACGAGGCAGGCGGCTGGTATCTGATTCCGACCGAGCAGTGGCTCAATATGGCTCAATGCTGTGCCGTTTTTTCCGTTCTCTTTTTGTTCTTGATCGTCGCTTTCGGTGTCGGTCTGATCCTTCGGGGTCCGTCGCGCTCTTAAGCCGGCAAGTACGCCTTGCGGTAATGCAGAGCAATCATCCAGAAAAGCAGCGCCAGGACAGCGCAAACGCCCATCGCGAGAGCGTACTTCCATGCCTGCCCGATACAAAGCGGAGCGAAAACAGCGGAACTCAAGGTAAATCCGAGCGTGTGAAAACCTTGCTGAATCGAGGCAGCCAGCCCCCGGCACCGAGGGTGGTAATCCAAGTTCATCGTCATGACGACCGGCCGAACAAGGTTGCCGATAAAAGTAAAGACAAATCCGATCAGTAGCGTTTCAAGATACCCCGGGCTTGCCTCATGCATGCAATAGGTCATCGCAAACTCAAAAAGAATCAAGAGCACACCGGACCCGACAACCAACTTGCGAGTGCCGAAACGCTGCGCAAGAGGCGGAGCCAAAAAAGAGCCTGCGACAGATGCCACGACAAGCGGAATGGAAAGCCAAGCAAAGCCGTCGACGCCAAATCCCATCACGTTGACCACAAAGTCCGCACCGCCGGCGACCACCAAAATCATGCCCATGAAACTACAGCCGTTGGAGATGATGCCGGCTGTGTAAGCCGGATTTTTCAGGCACGTCCCGTAACTTAAAAGAAGCGCCCAAAGATTAAAGTGCAATCGCTTTTCCTGCGGGAGCGTCTCCTTTAAAACGAAAACCGTAATCGCCCAAATGCTCAGGGAGTACGCCGTCAGGAACCAAAACGTTGACTGCCAGCCCATGCGCACGACCAGCCACCCGCCGACAATCGGGGCAACGGCCGGAGCCACGCTAAAGAGCATTCCGATAATGCTCATGGCACGCGCGGCCGGCAGGCCGCTCCACCTATCTCGCACCATCGCTTGTGTAATGACCTGTCCGGTGCACGCCCCGAGCCCCTGCAAGAATCGCCAGACATTCATCGTCGCTAACGAATCTGAATACACCGCCCCGATGGATGAGGCGGCACAAAGCACCAAGCCGGTGGCTAGCACGCGCTTGCGACCGAGGGCATCGGAAAGGCTCCCGACCAAAAGCGATCCGATAGCCAGCGCCACCAGATACACCGTCAGCATCTGCTGCATATCCGCAAGGGACATGCCGAAAGTCTCTGAAATCGCATGAAAAGCCGGAACAATTCCGTTCGTGGCAAACGGTCCGAGCGAGCAGGTAAAGCCCAAGATGGCGACATGAGCAAATGTCGGCTCAAAGGACAAATCCGAAGTGGGCTTTTGTGTCGCCATGCCTGCAATGACCCTGAAAAAAACGTGACGTATTGAGCGCTCGGGACCTATCGGTCGTCGGCAGATTCCGAGGTCTCGTCCTCGTCCGAATCGTCTTTACGTCCGAAAACCTTCACAAGAACAATACCGAATTCGTACAAAACGACAAGCGGCAGAGCCAGTAGCAATTGCGAGAGGACATCAGGCGGGGTAAAGATGGCCGCCACGACGAAAGCGCCGACGATGACATACGGACGAATCTTTTTCAGACGCTTAGCCGAGGCCATGCCGACGCGATTTAAAACCATGACGAAAATCGGCACTTCGAAGGTCAATCCGAACGCAAAGAACATCGTGATGACAAAACTGAAATAACTATCGATATCGGGCGCGAAATTCACCGAATCCGGGGAGAATCCGGCGATAAACTGAAAGACCATCCGGAAGACGACAAAGTAGCAATACGCCATGCCGACGGCAAACATCAAAACGCTCGAGACAATCACGGGAAGCGCCAAGCGCTTTTCGCGTTTGTAAAGCGCGGGGGCGATATAAGCCCAAAACTGATAGAGCACGTACGGCAGGGCCACGACGAACGCACAAAAAAGCGTGACTTTTAAGGGCACCATAAAGGGCGCCACGACGCCGGTAGAAAGCAACTTTGCGCCGTCCGGCAGTGCCACCATCAAAGGCTTTGAGAGCCAGTCGAAAATCTCCTTCATAAAAGGCGACATGGCGACAAAAACAATCAAGACGCTTATAGCCGCCTTGACCGTGCGTTCGCGCAATTCAATCAGATGCGCCATCAGAGGCTGATCGTTGGCCGGATCGTCGAGCTTGTCCTCTTCGTCTTTCTTTTCCATGGACCTACTCACCGATAAATACGGACGCGATTGGTCCGCGAA
Organism: uncultured Sutterella sp.; assembly: GCA_900544335.1. GTDB lineage: Bacteria > Pseudomonadota > Gammaproteobacteria > Burkholderiales > Burkholderiaceae_F > Duodenibacillus. The sequence continues at coordinate 9,481 of UQUS01000001.1, read as the reverse complement.
CGAACGGCATAGCGCCGATTGCGACGCACCGTCAGCGAGGCCGAGGTCTCACCGATATCCCGCTTTAAGCGCTCGACTTGCTCGGCTAATTCCTGCACGTCGGGCTCTTCCTTGTAACGACGGGAAAACGACGGCGATTGCACCGGGCAGACAGCGGTAAAGTCCTCGGCGTCCTTGCCGGGCAACGGGCTTGCTGTGGGAGATCTCTTTTCCGAAACGCCGTCCTTATCCTTGTTGCCGAGGATATCCAAATCCTGACGCAAGGAATCGACTTCACCTTGAATCGATTGCATCTGACCGCGCACACTGTGCGTGACTTCCTCGGCAATGTCGCGAGCCTGCGATTGAAGAGCTTTAAGCTCGGCCATTTCCGATTCCAGTTCGATGTCTTCTTTGAGTTGATCGATGACGCGCCGGGCTTTGGAAAAATACTTGCCGGCAACGCGCGCGACAACAGGCAAGCGCTCGGGTCCAAGGACCACGAGCGCCACAATACCGATGACGATGATTTCGGAAAAACCTAAATCAAACATACCTTAAAAAAGACGTCTGCTTTTGGCCGGGAAACGGCTTTCCCCGGCGAACAGCGTCTGATTAGACTGCCTCTGCAGCAGCTTTTTTGGTCGTCTTTTTGACGGTTTTCTTAGCGGCCGGCTTTTTGGCTGTCGCCGTCTTTTTCTCTGCGTTCGCCTTCTTGACAGTTGACTTCTTGGTCTCCGTCTTTTTGGCCGCTACCTTCTTGGTCGTCGCCGTTTTCTTCGGGGTAGCGACTTTCTTGGTAGCCGAGGTCTTAGCCGTTGTCGCCTTCTTGGTTGCGCTCTTTTTGGCGGCGGGCTTGCGTGCCGGCTTTTTCGCGGGAACGGCAACCACGGTCTCGGCGACCGGAGCGGCTTCCGGCTTTACTTCACTCACAGCCACAGGTGCCTTTTCAGGTTCAATAACCGGGCTTGCCGCGCTCTCGATTGCCGCAGGGGTCGGCGCTGCCTCAATCGGTGTCGGGGTCGGTGCCGGTGTGGGTGCTACTGGAACGGTAGCTGCCGGCGCTTCGGTTACCGTCTTTTCGACAGGTGTGGGCGCCTCTTCCTTTTTTGCCTCAACCGTCTCTTTTTCGCCTTCTTTAATTCCCTCGCGGAAACCCTTAACGGCGTTACCTAAATCGCGCCCTGCGTTCTTGAGTTTTCCGGTACCGAAAATCAACACCACAACAAGAACAACAATCAGCCAATGCCAAATGGACATGGATCCCATAACGTGCTCCTTTGCTTAACGATTAGGCAACTTGACGCCACGGATGGGGACCGCCCAAAACGTGGATATGCAAGTGGGCAACGGCCTGTCCGCCGTTCTTGCCCGTATTGATAATAGTTCTGAATCCGTCCGTGCATCCGTTTTCTTTGGCCAGTTTCGGAATCAAAGCCATCAGTCTTCCGAGCATTGCCGTATCTTCGTCCGTCACATCGGCCAAAGAAACAATGTGTTTTTTCGGAATAATCAGAAAGTGAATCGGTGCTGCCGGATTGATATCGTGAAAAGCGAGGAACTCTTGATCCTCATAAATCTTTTTGCAGGGAATCTCCCCCTGAATAATCTTGCAGAAAATGCAGTCTCCCATGACGCCCTCCGTCGCGTTGTGAGTCGATTGATTTTATCTCACAACTTTTTTAGTCAGACGCTATGCTAGCAAATATTGCCGCGGACTAAAAAGAGATGTGAAGCGAGGCCCAAAGGACAGCCAAAACCAAGGCGGGCAACGTGTTGGCTACACGGATTTTGAGCGCGAAGACAAGATTCAGTCCCACGCAAAAAATCATCGCCGAGCCGACGGCGGAAATCGCTGAAAGCACAGCCTCCGTCATAAAGGGTTTGAGCCAAACGGCCAAGACCGTCATGCTTCCCTGAAGCAAGCCCACGGGAATTGCCGAAAAAAGGCACCCGCGTCCGAGCGAAGCCGCCATGACCATGATGATGATGGCATCGAGGACGGCTTTGGCCTCGAGCATGGCGATGTTACCCGAAAGGCCGTCTTCAACGGCCCCGACAACGGCCATCGCACCGATGCAAACAACTAGAGACGAGGACACGAAGGCATTTAAGAACCCGGGGTCTTTTTCGCTTCCGCTCCTTGCCTTAAGCCACACGCCGAAGCGCTCAATCCAAGCTTCCAGATCGAACCATTCTCCGACGGCCGTTCCGAGGACCAAACATAAAATCAGCATCAGGGGATTGGCGCATGTCAGTTTTCCGTCCGTGACAATCAGCATTTCCGACGCCAGGCCAAGAATGCCGATTAAAAGAACACAAACACCGGTGACCGCAACGAGCGATTTTTGCATGGTTTCAGACAAATATCGGCCGAAGAAAAGACCGATAAATCCCCCCAAAACAATGCCCGCCATGTTGATTAGAGTTCCGAGTCCCGACATATGTTTTCAGAATTCCCACAAAAAAAGAACGAGAATTCTCGCATAAAATGTGTCCTTTCTCCGTCAATCTTCAGGATAAAAAATGTCAACGGGTGCAACTACAGGCTTTTCTGCAAGCCAAAAAAAGATGGCCCTTTTTTACGTTATCGCCATCGTTTTGGGCGTTCTTAACGGGTATGTCGGCACGGATTTGACGGTGCAAGGGGGCGACCTCATTGCCAATATCTTCGTGCGTCTTTTTAAGTTCATTGCCATTCCCGTGATTGCCGTTTCCATTATTGCAACACTCGGAAGAACCACGCGCGCCCAAGATTCCGCCAATATTTTCCGCCACACGATTTTTTACACGTTGCTGACGACGATTTTGGCGGCCTCTCTTGCTGCCGCCCTCTTTTTTATGTTTGCACCGGCAAACGTTACGACGGCCTCGGCCGTGGCTCCCGAAGGCATCGTTCAACACTCTTACATGGAGTACCTGCTCTCGGCCATTCCCAATAACGTCATTGCTCCCTTCCTTTCCGGCAACGTTCTGGCTGTCCTTTTGATTGCCGCGGCCTTCGGTTTGGCCTTATCGCATTTGCCCGATGAGTCTGCCGGGAAGTCGACGGTTTTAAATTTCTTCGACGGTCTGCAAGCGACGCTTTTCAAACTCATCAACTGGATTATTTTGTTCCTGCCGATCGGTATCTTCGGCTTTGTTTCGCAACTGATGTCGGAAATTAACGCCGGCGTCAATGTCGGCGGTTTGGGTTCGTACTTTGCCACAGTTCTGACAGCCAATTTCGTGCAGATGCTCATCATCTTGCCCTTGATGCTTCTTTTGCGCGGCCTAAATCCGATTAAAGTCGCAAAGGCCATGCTCCCGGCTTTGACTCTTGCCTTCTTTTCCAAGTCCTCGGCGGCGACTTTGCCCGTGACGATGCAAAGCGCCGAGAACAATCTGAAGGTTTCTCCCAAAGTCGCCCGTTTCGTTTTGCCGATTTGCACGACGATTAACATGAACGGATGCGCGGCCTTTATTCTCGTAACTGTCATCTATTTGATGCAAAACGCCGGTCTGGACATTACGTTCGGAACCGTTTTGGCCTGGATTCTGATTTCGACACTGGCGGCCGTGGGAAATGCCGGTGTGCCGATGGGGTGCTTTTTCCTGTCGGCCAGCCTTCTGGCAAGTATGAATGTTCCGATCGGTCTGATGGGCGTGATTCTGCCCTTTTACGCCGTCATCGATATGATTGAAACCACCTTAAACGTCTGGTCCGATTCGTGCGTTGCCGCGATGGTCGACCACGACATCAACGGAAAAAAGTCAGAGTAACCGGTTTTTGGCTTCCCGATACGCAAAGAGGCGCATTTTTGCGCCTCTTTGCATTGGAATGTATCCGAGTTAAATCTTATCTAAGTGGTGCTCGACAGCAAAAACAGCCGCTTGAACACGGCTTCGGATATTCAGTTTCCGCAAAACGCTTTGCACGTGAACCTTCACGGTCGATTCGGCCAAATCGAGTTCTCGAGCAATTTCCTTGTTGGAAACACCGCGTGTGAGCCAGGCGAGCGTCTCACGCTCACGCGGGGTGAGCGACTCGATTCCGGGCGCTGGCGGCGTCGGTTTATCCGTGCGAAGCCGCATCAAAAGGGCACTTGTCATTTCAGGCGAAATCACATTGTCCCCGGCAACGGCACGGCGAATGCTCTGCAAGAGAAAATCGGCATCAATCTTTTTGAGTAGATACCCGCTTGCTCCGAGTCGCATGCATTCGGTTAAGTCCTCGCCGTCTTCACTGACTGTGAGCATCAAAACCGTAACGTCCGGATTTGTTTCCATGATTTGAGCGAGCGCTTCGCGTCCGTTCATCACGGGCATATCCAAATCCAGCAGCACTAAATCGGGCTTAACTTGCTCAACGAGCTTGACGCCTTCGAGTCCGTCGGAAGCCTCTCCGACAACCTCAAAATCAGCCTGACGGCTCAAAAGCGCCTTCAAGCCGCTACGAAACAATGTGTGATCGTCCACCAACGCAATACGGATTTTGTTTTCCATACTCGTTCCCTTTCGATTTTCGGACTCGGCCGTTAGCTAAAAATCAAGCCTGAGCCTGCTGTTGCTTTTCTTGAGCGGCCTTGGCCTCGGCGATGCGTTGCTGCAAGAGGGCTTCGAAGTTCACTTCCGGCAGATTGACGGTCGGCAACCCGGTGCGATTGATGATATCGGCCAAGTTCGCGCGCAAGTACGGAAGCAACACGGACGGGCAAATCACATTCGTCGCATGGGCAAGCGCCTGTTCCGGAAGGTTTTTAAGTTCGAAAACACCGGACTGGCTTCCTTCGACCAAAAACATCGTCTTTTCTTTGAAGCCGACGGTAATCGTGGCGCGAAGCACGACCTCATAAAGGTCCTTTACCGCCAAAGGACGGGCTGCAACGCCGAACTTAAAGTCCACCGTCGGCTGTTCGTCATGGTCTTCAAAAAAGATATCCGGAGCATGCGGCATTTCCAAAGAGGCGTCCTTAAAAAAGGCGCGAACCATCTGAAAACTCGGTTCGGCCTGTTCGGTCGCTTCTTTTTCCTGTTCCGGCGTCGTTGTGTTTTCTTCTGCCATGATAAATTCCTTAAAAATCAGTTATGAACTAGCGAGTGAACGGGACACCGCTGCTACGCCAGGCGTTCAAGCCGCCTTGCAGCACGTAAACCCCTTTGAATCCCGTTCCGCGTAAAAGTTGGGCCACCATCTGCGTGCGACGACCGTCGGCATCCACGAGAAGAATCGGACGCTCACGGCTGAGCTTTCCGAGTGAATTCTGGATGGACGTTGCCGGCAAATTGATGGCATTGGCAATGTGCGCCCGCTTGAAGTCTTCCGGTTGTCTTAAGTCGACAATCTGGGCGTTTTTGTGGTTAATGAGGTCAATTGCCAACGTGCTGTCAAGTTCTGCCCCGCCGCGACGACGCTGGATTAAAGGCCAGCTCAGGGAGAACACGCAAACGAAAATGATGGCAATGAGGAGGATATTGTTTAAGAGAAAACCGTTCACAGTTCTGGTTCCGACAAAAAAGCGCCCCCTCCGGTTGGTGAGGGCAACCGCAACATTATAGAATGGCGAACTATAAAAACTAACCTCTTTGGGAGAGAAAAGATGCATAAACTCGTACTGATGCGGCACGGCGAAAGCCAGTGGAATCTGGAAAACCGTTTCACGGGCTGGACCGATGTCGATTTAACGGAAAAAGGCCGTGCGGAAGCCAAAAAGGCCGCCGAACTGTTAAAGGCCGAGGGTTACTCGTTTGATATGGCCTTCACAAGCGTCTTAAAGCGCGCCATTCGCACGCTTTGGATTGTGATGGACGGTCTTGATCAGATGTGGATTCCCGTCACCCGCAACTGGCGCTTAAACGAACGCCACTACGGTGCGTTGCAGGGTTTGAACAAAGCGGAAACGGCTGAAAAATTCGGCGAAGAACAGGTTCTGATTTGGCGCCGTTCCTATGCCACACCCCCCAACCCGCTCACCAAGGACGATCCGCGTTGGCCGGGACACGATCCGCGCTATGCCGATTTGTCGCCCGATGAGATTCCTCTGACTGAGTGCCTCAAAGACACCGTCGCACGTGTCGTTCCCTATTGGGAAAACACTATCAAGCCGCAAGTTGCCGCCGGCAAGCGCGTCATCATTGCCGCACACGGCAATTCGCTGCGCGCCCTTGTCAAGCACTTGGATAACATGAGCGACGAAGCAATCGTCAAGCTCAACATCCCGACAGGCCGTCCCCTCGTTTATGAATTCGACGATGAGATGAAGCCGATTCGCCACTACTACCTGGGTAATGCCGACGAAATCGCCGCTGCGATGGCTGCCGTTGCCGCCCAAGGTAAGGCCAAGAAATAATCTCGGGCTTGTTTAACTGGCTCTTTCAGGAAGCCGACTTGCTTGAAAATGCAGTCGGCTTCTGTACACTGCGTCCAAATTAGGTTGCTAAGGCAATGTGTCGGGCTCAGTTCATTTTCGTCAGCGTTCTTTGCGCAGCATTTCTTCTTACCGAGGAAGGCTTTTTTGTACCGCAAGCCTATGCCGCGCAATCCTCAAAAAGCGTTGAGAAGCGAAAAGAAGAAGCCCTGGCTAAAGCCCGAGCGCGTTTAAAAGCCAAATCGGCTCGGCAGGCGAAGACTTCACCCGCTAAGACCGCGGCGACAAAACCAAAACCCGCACCGAGGAAAAATAAGCCGTCCGTCGCCAAAAAACCGGCGACCCCTGCAGCTCCTGCGAAGACGACTCGGTCGGCAACTCAAGAAAAAACCACCCTTGTCCGGCAACAACGCTCGGTCCGAACGGAATTGACAACCCTACAAAAAGACCTGGCGCAAAAGCAATCACGGGCGCAATCGGCTGAAGAAGCGTTAAAAGAAAGCGAAAAAGCCATTTCGCGCAGCAACCGCTCTCTCAAAGAATTGGCCGAAAAGAAAAACGAGACGACGGCTCGCTTAGCCGACCTTAAAAACGAAGCGGTCATTGTCGGATTGCAAGTCAATGATGCCGAAGAAATCGTCAGCTCCATCGGACAGGCTCAATTCTTAAATTCCATGCGCCACCCCTGGCAAACGGCGCTTGTCGGAGGCAATCCCAACGAACTTTCCCGACGTTCGGCCGTCTTAACGTACTTGGCTCAAGAACAAAATCGCACGATTGACCGCCTCGAACACCGCCAAAGAAACATTCAGGCCGTGGCCCGAAAAACCGAAGCTGCGCGCACCGAGCTCGTGCGCATCGAGTCCGATGAAAAACGCAATCGCACCGAATTGGAAAAAGATAAGGCACTGCGCTCGGCAGCCCTAAATCGCCTCAATCGTGAAATCAAAACCCAAAAAGAGCGTTACGACCGTTTGGTGAAAAACGAAAAAGAACTCTCGGGCTTAATTGCGAAGATTGACCGCCAAATTGCACTGGCGCAAAAGAAAGAAGCCGAGCGCGCGGCTTCCGAAAGAAAACGCGCCGCCTCGGAGCAATCGCGTCGTGCGGTTGCCTCAAAGAGCACCAAACAGGATAATTCCGGACGCATTGCCGTTGCTCCGACACTGGGTAATTTCGGGTCTCTGAAAGGCCGCCTGACGATGCCTGTGAAAGGAACTGTCGTTGCCTCCTTCGGCCAAAGCCGTCAGGGCGCGGCTGCCTCGCTTCCCTGGCGCGGTCTTTTAATTCGAGCCAAAACAGGAGATGCCGTACGGGCGACGGCCCCGGGAACGGTGGTTTTCAGCGATTGGATGCGCGGATTCGGCAACCTCATGATTCTCGATCACGGATCAAATTACCTGTCGGTGTACGCGAACAACGAATCGCTTTATAAATCCGTCGGCGATGCCGTCAGGCAAGGAGAAACCATTGCCGGTGTCGGTAACTCCGGGGGTGAAGAGCACCCGGGCTTATACTTTGAATTGCGCTACAAGGGCAAACCCTTCGATCCGGACAAATGGCTGGCGCACTAATTATTTAATTTGAAAAACCATGATGCTTTTACCCCGCCCTGTTTTTGTCTTTACGCTACTGGCCCTGCCGATTCTCGGTTCGGCCTCCGTGAAAGAACCGCTCCTGCCGGTCGATGACGTTCGTCTGTTTGCGGAGATTTTCGGCGGTATCAAGAATTATTACGTCGATGAAGTGACCGACAAAAAGCTCATTGAAAACGCCATTAAAGGCATGGTTTCGGGGCTTGACCCGCACTCTTCGTTTTTGGATGACAAGGCCTACAAGGATTTGCAGGAAGCCACGGCAGGCGAATTCGGCGGTCTCGGGATTGAAATTACCAAAGACGTTCAGGGCGTTCGCGTCGTCAGCCCCATCGACGATACCCCGGCGGCCCGTGCGGGTGTGCGAGCCGGCGACATCATCATCAAAATCGATGACAAGGTCAGTGCCGACCGCTCCCTTGACGAAAACGTCAAGCTGATGCGCGGTAAACCCGGAACCGACATCACGCTGACAATCGCCCGCAAGGGAGAACTCAAACCCGTTGTCATTCACCTGGTGCGTGCCATTATCAAGATTCAGTCGGTCAAAGCCAAAGCCCTTGAGAGTCACATCGGGTACATTCGTATCTCGCAGTTTCAGGGGAAAACCACGGCCGATGTCGCCAAAGCGTTAACAACGCTGACAAAGGACAAAGCCCTAAAGGGACTCGTGCTCGATTTGCGTAACAACCCCGGGGGGCTCCTGAATGCCGCAGTCGGTGTTTCCGCCGCTTTTCTTAAAGACGGAGTTCCCGTGGTCTCGACTAAGGGGCGCGATAAAGGTGCCGAACGTGTCTTTAAAGCCGCCTATCAAGACTATGCCGTAAGCGACGATACGTCAGACGTGTTAAAGGGTCTTCCGACAATTATCAAAACCGTACCGATTGTGGTTCTCGTAAACGGTGCTTCGGCTTCCGCATCCGAAATCGTCTCGGGCGCCTTACAAGACCACAAGCGCGCCACCTTGATGGGAACACGCACCTTCGGAAAGGGAAGCGTTCAAACCATCATTCCGCTTCGCATCAAAACCGGAGAAACGCTCGGTCTTAAGATGACCACGGCGCGCTACTACACGCCGCTCGGTCGCTCGATTCAAGCCAAGGGCATCACGCCCGACGTCCTCGTGGACGACACGCCCGAGGGAAACTATCCGTCCTTTGCCATTCGCGAAGCCGATCTATCCGGGCATATCGAGGCGGAGACCTCCGAGGCAAAATCCTCCGAAAAAGACACTCCGAAAGAGGAAGAAAACGAGACGATGCCGACCTTACGCTATACGCTCGGCGACAAGAATGACTTTCCGCTCACGCAGGCTGTGAACTTTCTGACAGGGAAACCCGTGACCACACACGCCGATGTCCTTGCCGCGAAGAAAGCCAAAAAGACCTCGCAAGCCACCTCGGATAAAAAGTAGAACTTTTGCGTCTAAATACCACTGCGCCTCCCTAAATGGGAGGCGCAAATCTTTGTATCCGATTGATTTTCCTGACTTCGGCGATGCGCCTCCCTAGCGTGCCCAGAACTGTTCATCGAACAGCGGGGCGATGGCTTTTTGCCAGG